>NZ_CP009574.1:1679989-2015987 GCF_000764555.1 Candidatus Francisella endociliophora
TTCTCTCTTTAGCTTCTGTATAGTCATCCCATTTATCTAGAGAAGCTTTGTCAATTGGACTTAACTTCCATTGCTTAAGAGGATGACCTTCTCTTGCTGTAAATCTATTTTTTTGCTCTTGTTGACTTACGGAGAACCAAAACTTAATTATCATAGTACCACTGTCAACAAGCATTTTTTCAAGTTGTGGTGCTTGTTCTAAGAATGAAAAATATTCTCTTTCTGTACAGAAGCCCATAACACGCTCAACACCTGCACGGTTGTACCATGATCTATCAAATAAAACGATTTCACCACCTGATGGTAGATGTTCTATATATCTTTGGAAGTACCATTGGTTCCTTTCACGTTCAGAAGGCTTCTCAAGAGCAATAACTTTAGCACCACGAGGGTTTAAGTGTTCCATAACTCTTTTAATAGTTCCTCCTTTACCAGCAGCATCACGACCTTCAAAAATAATTAGTACTTTCTTATTATTTTCTTTAACCCACCTTTGAAATTTCAGTAGTTCTATTTGCAGATGATGCTTTTGTTTTTCATAAACTTTACGAGGAATTTTATGGTTATATGGGAATATATTTTCTAAGAAAAGCTTTTGACGCTCTTCAGGACTTAAAACTTTCATAGAGCTAAGAAATATTAATTTGACCTATCTAATATATTAACATATAAAGGTATTAGATATTAGATTATTTATTTGCTGGTTTAATATTTAGCTTGAAGCTAAAAGCTATATAAAAGACTGTAAATATAAGAATTATTGTAATGATTGGAGAAGGTGTTTTTATAGGGTACAAAAGTACGGCTGTAAAAGTCGATATTGCTGCTAACATTGTAAATAAAAATGTGAAAATCTTAACGGCTTTTTTATCACTAATATATTCAGTACGAGAAAGATATATATATTTTATAGGGATAAAAGAGAAAATAGTTAAAACAATAATTACTATTTCATTTATCCACTGAGGTGACTGGAAACATAACATAAAAATAGCTATTACATTCCAATAACTTGGAAAACCAACGAAAAAATGATCGTCAGTTTTTGCATTTAACTGACAAAATTGGTACGAAGAAGATATTGTAATCATAATTATAACAGGTATTAACCATTCTTGGCTTACAATTCCTGACACATAAATCCATATACATGGGACAATTGAATATGTCGTAAAGTCAATTATATTATCAAGTAATGCACCATCAAGAGGAGCTAATTTTTTTATATCAACAAGTCTTGCTAGACTTCCATCAATAGAGTCAATGAAAACTGATGCTATTATGCTAAACAAAGATAACTTTATATTTGCGTGATAAGAAATGATATCGCCGATAGAGTTAGCTTTTGCGGCTTCTATTGAATAAATAATCGCTAATATGCCAAATACAGCACCTAATGAAGTGAATAAATGGACAAGCCAAGCATAAATTTTTTGCATGTTATTAAATTATCTTTATTTAAGTAAATTTATGGAATTGTAGCAAAAATAATTAATAGTTTCTATTAATAACTAAATCTATAATTTGCTTAAGATCTTGCGAATGAATTTGATAGTTTGATAGTTCTTTAAGAATATGTGTAATCTCAAGTTGTTTACTATGTAAGTATTCAATAGCCTTATCTAATCCCATTAATGCTACATAGGTAGATTTATTTGAATCTAAATCTTTAGAGCTAGTTTTTCCTAGTTCTTGTGTTGTTTTTGTAACATCTAGAATGTCATCTTTTATTTGAAAGCATAATCCTATTAATTGTGACAATTGTGTGAGTAATTGTTCTACCTTTTGGCAATGGTTCGTTGAAAGTATATAAGGCATTACTATACTGGCTGTGAACATTTTTGCTGTTTTATTTATATGTATAGTTTCTAGTTCTTTTAAATCTAGTTTTTTATTCTCGCCTTCGATATCTAGTTGCTGACCTCCAACCATTCCGCTAGCACCACTACATATAGATAATAATTTATTTATTTTCTTTTGTTGTTCAATATTAGAAATCTTTACATCCTGTAGTACTTCAAAAGCTAGAGCTTGAAGCGCATCGCCAGCTAATATAGCAGTGGCCTCATCAAATTTTATATGACAGGTTGGTTTTCCTCTGCGTAATGTATCATTATCCATTGCAGGTAAGTCATCATGAATTAATGAATATGTATGTATTGCTTCAATAGCAAAAGCTATTCTATGACAGTCTTGTTTATCTATACTAAAAATATTACCAATTATATGTACAAATTGAGATCTGATTCTTTTGCCACCACTAAAAAAACTATACTGCATAGCATCAAATAAAGTTTTGGATGGTATTTGAAGTTGTTTAAATACTTTTTCGGCAAAGTTGTTAAATTCTTTTAAATTATTTTTATCATTCATAAAAATTTTACAATATTTGTATACTGTTTTTCTAAAACATCACTATGTGATTTAAAAGTTTTGATAGCACCAGAAGACATTTGATTATATATTTCAGCATCTTTAAATATCTTTATGATATTATCAGCAAGATCTTGATGATTTTTAACTCTTGTTAGCGCTTTGTTTCTAAGTAATTCTTTTGATATTTGACTAAAGTTATATAAACTAGTGCCGCTTAGAATAGGTTTGGCTAATGCTGCAGGCTCAAGCATATTGTGACCACCATTTTCTATTAAACTACCGCCTACAAAAGCTATGTCGGAAATATGATATAAATTTAATAGCTCCCCCATGGTGTCTCCCAAGTAAACTTGAGTATGATCAAAAACTTCATTTTTATAAGTACTTCTCTTTTGGTAAGAAAAAGATTCTGAGGCAATAAGCTTTTCTATCTTTAAGAATCTTTCTTTATGTCTAGGAACTAGTATTAACAGACATTCAGGTATTAGCTTTAATACTTCTTTATGTGCTTGAAGAATAATTTCTTCTTCTCCAGGGTGTGTACTACCTGCTATCCATATAGGTCTATTCCCAAGGCTTTCTTTTAATGTTTTTGTTGTCGCACTTAAATTCTCGGGGGTGATCATGCTGTATTTGAGATTTCCAGTTACAGAAATTTTTTCTTTAGAAACACCTAGTGAAGCAAACCTTTTGGCATCTTTTTCTGATTGGGCACTGATTTGTGAAATATTACTAAATAAGAACTCTTTCCCAAAAGGTATTTTAGTGTAGTTACGTATTGAACGTTTTGATAATCTTGCGTTTGTTATGATAATGGGTATGTTTTCAGCGAAACATTTATTTAAGATATTTGGCCAAATTTCAGTTTCAATAATTAGCAGCATCTTAGGGTTGATTTTGACAAAAAAGCTATTTATAAAAGGCATGACGTCATAAGGTATATATACATGGTAAACATTATCGCATTTACCATAGAGACGCTTAACTACATCACTACCTGTAGGCGTAGTAGTAGTTATAACAAACCTTTCATTAGGATAGTTTTCAAGCAGTTTTCTAACCAAAGGTTCAGCTGCAACTGTTTCACCAACAGAAACTGAATGAATCCATATACAATCTTTAAGGCGTAACTTTGTTTGAGCAAACCTTTCTGACCATCTTTGTCTATAGTGAATATTTTTGAAGCTTCTTTTGAGTTTTTTGAGGTACACAATAGGTACATAAACAATAAAAAGACTAGAATATATATGAGCTAGAAAGACATACAATATTTTTTTTAGATGTTCCACGCTTTTACCTAATAAAAGTTTAATTCTTTTGAGTTTGCTGCTGTATTACATTGTAGCATACAACATAGAAATTATATAATATCAAGAGAATTTACTTCTATACATTTATAAGCTTTATCATTTCAGTTAAAGCTTTAGCTCTGTGGCTTATTTTATTCTTATATTCAGGTGAAACTTCTGCTAGTGTTTTTTTAAACTCGGGTAATACAAATATAGGGTCGTAGCCAAAGCCATTATCTCCAGATAATTGTTGCGAGATTTCACCGTTCAAAAATCCTTGACAGATCGTTGGGGTAGGATCTAGTTCATGATTGATATATGCTAAAGCACAAACAAAACGAGCTTGTCTTTTCTGACTATCTTTTAGTTTCGTTAATAGTCTTTCTATATTGGCTATATCATTACCATGTTGTCCAGAGTATCTAGCAGAATATATACCAGGTTCACCATTTAGTGAAAACACTTCAAGACCCGAGTCATCTGCTATAGCTGGTAACCCTGTATATTTGGAGCAATTTCTAGCTTTTATAATAGCATTTTCTATGAAGCTAAGACCTGTTTCATCTGCATCAGGGATATTAAACTCGGTTTGAGGGATTATTTTTACTCCTATTTGTTGGAAAATAGCTGTAAATTCGTTAATCTTACCTTTATTACTAGACGCTAAAACTATTTCTTTCATTTGTCTTAGAATGTTTTTCTCTTGTAAGGGATATGTTATCATTTTTTATAATCAAATGCGTGTAAGGTGTATGGTATGCAAATAAGTTTTATTGGTGGTGGTAATATGGCTGCTGCTATGATTGCTGGAATGGTTGCTCATGGGTATGATTCAAAAAGTATTCTAGTTTTTGATAGAAACAAAGAAAAGAAAAATGCTCTTGTTGAGAAGTATGGAATATGTGTTTCTGATTCAATATCTAGTACTGTTAAAGGTGCAGACATTTTAATTTTGGCAATTAAGCCTCAAAATATGGTTGAACTTATTAATGATATAAAAGCTCTTGTTAACAAAGATCAAATTATTGTTACAGTTGCTGCTGGAATTGAAACTCAAGCATATGAAAAGCTTTTTGCAAAAGAGATATCTTTTGTAAGAACGATACCAAATACTCCGAGTAGTCTAGGATACGGGGCGACAGGTATATATTTTAATAATAATGTAAGTGATGATAGAAAAAACAAGATAATAGATATTATGAAGACAATGGGAGAAGTTGCTGTTGTTAATGATGAACGTGAGATAGATGTTATTGCTGCTATTGCAAGCTCAGGTCCAGCTTACTATTTCCAATTTATGGAGCACATGATAGAAGCTGCTGTAAATAATGGTTTAGATAAATCTAAAGCTGAAAAGCTAGTTATGCAAACTTGTTTAGGGGCTGCAAAAATGGCACAAAATAGTAATGAGGATATATCAACGTTAAGAAAAAATGTTACTTCTAAAAAAGGTATAACGTATGAAGCTTTAAATACGTTTGAATCTTTAGGGCTTGATAGTATTGTAAATAATGCAATACAAGCAAATATAAAAAGAGCTAAAGAACTATCAAAAGAGTTTAGTGAAGCTATAGATAAATCAAGCTTTTAGCTTAATGTTGTAATTTTAAATAAATATTTGCTTTATGTATATTATGATGTATACTTGATGATAATTATGTATTTTAAATGAAATTAAATTTCAAAAAATAAGAAAAGGTGAATTATGAGATTACTATTAGCAGAAGACGATCTTAATTTAGGCGAAGGCTTATTAGAGGCGCTTCAAAAAGAAGGTTTTAATGTAAACCTAGTTTCTGATGGTGAAGCAGCACAAACGTTTATAGAGTCTGGATTGTATGATATTACTATTTTGGATATTGGTTTACCAATTAAAACAGGTTTAGAAGTTCTTAGAAATGTAAGAAACAGAGGCGTTAAGATTCCTATACTTCTATTAACAGCTAGAGATGGTCTTGAAGATAGAATTAAAGGTCTTGATCTTGGTGCTGATGATTACTTAACTAAACCATTTGAACTTAAAGAGCTTGTTGCTAGAATTAAAGCAATTTCACGTAGAGTTGATACTAGATCAGGTAAAAGTGTCAATGAAGAAATTAGATTTGGTGATTATAGTTTTAATCCAAGTTCTGAGACAGTAACAAAAGATGGTGTGATTATACCTGTATCTAAAAAAGAATTGGCATTGCTTGCAATATTGGTTCAAAATGCAGGTAGGGTTGTTCCTAAATCTCAATTACTAGAAGAAGTTTATGCTACAGATAAAGAAATGGATACAAATACTCTTGAAGTCCATATGCATAATCTAAGAAAAAAAATTAACATCCCTAACTTTATTCAAACTATTAGAGGGGTTGGTTACTTTGTTCAGAAGGATAGAGTAATTAAGTAGTTCTATGGAATTTATCAACTATCTTCTAAACTTGGGCTTTACTTTTTGGCTTTTGTTTCTGACTATAGCTAGTGGGATTATCTACGCTATAGATTATTTATTTTTTCAAAAATCAAGATTAGCTGCTTATGCAGATCAATTGAAAGGTTTGTCTAAAAAGCAGAAACGCCAATTTTATAAAGATAATGGCTTAAAAGCTCCTTTTATAGCTGATCAAGCTAGATCTTTATTTAGTGTTTTCATAATAGTTTTTTTTCTAAGAACGTTTTTCATAGGTAACTTTTTGATACCAACAGCATCAATGACTCCGACTTTGCCTGTTGGAGATTTTATTTTTGTAAATAAGACAGCTTATGGAGTAAGGGCCCCATTTACAAATCAGACTTTTATAAAAGTAGGTGAGCCAAAACGTGGTGATATCGTTGTGTTTCACTTTCCCGTTAATCCAAGTGTTGATTTTGTAAAAAGAGTTGTTGGGTTGCCTGGCGATGTAATTTCTTATAAAGATAAAATGCTCACTATAAATGGTAAAAAGCTTGAGTATACCGATTGTGATAGAGATGCGATGAATTATTATAATCAATCACTAGCTAGTGGTAGTGGCGATACTGTCTGTACAGAAAACCTTGATGGTGTAAAGCATCAGGTTGATTGGATAGAAGCTGTAAAAGGTACTGATTTTGAAAACTTAAAAGTTCCTCCTGGTCACTATTTTGTTATGGGTGATAATCGCGATAATAGTGAGGATAGTCGCTACTGGGGATTTGTGCCGGAAAAAGATCTTGTTGGCAAAGCAAAAGTTGTTTGGATGAGCTGGGATAAAATTGATAAAAGAGTTCGTTGGAGCGAGCTAGGTAAGGTCTTTTAGATAAATGGTTCCTGAATATTCTCGATTATATAAAATTCTTGGTTATAGTTTTAAAGATTATACTCTTTTAATTAGAGCATTAACTCATCGCTCTAAAACTAAAAAAAATAATGAAAGATTAGAATTTCTCGGTGATTCAGTTTTGGGATTTGTAATTGCTGAAGCTTTATATAAAAAGTTTCCAGATTTAGCAGAAGGAAAACTTACGCAAATAAGGTCAAGGCTTGTTAAAGGTGCTACGTTAGCTCAGTTAGCATTAAATTTCAAAATGGATGAATATGTGATTTTAGGTGCAAGTGAGCAAGGTGGTCATAAAAAAGAAAAGATCTTGGAAGATGTTTTTGAAGCTGTAATAGGAGCTATTTATTTAGATAGTGATTTTGCAACAGTTAAAAAGGTTGTCTTGAACTGGTATGAGATTGTAATAGCAAAAATTAACTTAGATGATGTCAAAGTCAAAGATAATAAATCTAAGCTTCAAGAAATACTTTTACAGAATGCTTTTAGTTTGCCAGAATATGAAGTAGAAAGTATAGCTGGTAAAGAGCATGAGCAGGTTTTTACAATTGTAGCTATTTCTAAAGAATTAGATATTCAAGTAAAAGCAGAAGGAACATCAAGAAAAAAAGCTGAGCAAAAAGCAGCACAAAAGATGTTAGAAATATTATCTCAAAAAGGTTTTCATGAAAAAAAATAGACTAAATTTAAATGGGGTAGTCGTCGTTAATAAGGCTAAAAGTCTTAGTTCTAATAAAGTTTTACAACAATTAAAATATCTTTTCAATGCACAAAAAGCTGGTCATACAGGAACACTTGATCCTATGGCAACAGGAGTTCTTCCAATTTGTTTTGGTAGGGCAACAAAAATTGCACAATATCTTTTGGATTCAGATAAAGAATATATTGCTACTATTAAGTTGGGAGTTGAGACAGATAGCGGTGATGCAGAAGGTACAATTATTGCAGAGAGCGGTAATATTCCAACATTATCAAAAGAGTTAATTGAAGAAACCTTAGAGAAGTTTCGTGGAGAAATATCACAAGTTCCACCAATGTATTCAGCTTTAAAATACAATGGTCAACCACTTTATAAATTAGCTAGAGAAGGTAAAATTGTTGAAATAAAGCCTCGTAATATAGCTATATATGAATTAGAGTTATTGAGTTTTGAGAAAGATACGATACGAGTAAGAGTTAAATGTTCAAAAGGTACTTATATTCGTAGCTTAGCGATTGATATAGGTAAAGAACTTGGATGTGGTGGACACCTAATTGAGTTACAAAGAACTCAAAGTGGTCCTTTTAATTTAGACCAAGCTTTTGAGTTGGAACAATTAAAAGATTTAAGTTTAGAAGAAAAAATTGCTAGTATAGCTAGTATAGAGAGTGTGTTTGTAGATAAGCCAATATACACTCTTGAGGAAAATGAGAAAGAGGATTTATACAAAAGAGGACTTTTTGCTGATAAACCGAACCTAGATGGTACGGTGAGAGTATATGATGATAATAAATTCATTGCTATAGCAGAGTTTGATAATGGTAAATTAATAAGTAAAAAAATGTTTGATCAAGGTATATTGATAAGTGAGTAAATACAACATACAAAACGATCCTAATAAGGATCTTGAAGCACAAAAATATGAAAATCCAATTCCTAGCAGGGATGTGATTTTAAAATATATAAGAGATACTAATCTTCCTGTTAGTATTGAAAATATAGCAAATGCACTTGAAATAGTTAAGAAGAACCTTTTTGATGGTCTTGTTAATCGATTAGGTGCAATGGTTAGAGATGAGCAATTAGAAAAAGATAAATCATACTATAGTCTGCCAGAAATGGTACCTATTTATATAACATCCAAAGTTACTTCAGATAGAGATTCTCGACTGGAATTATTTAGTCATACTTTAAATACCAAAGTAGGAATTTCATCACATCAAGCAAAAATGGTGATGGTTGGTGATGAAGTAACAGCAAAAGTGCTTGGAATAAACAAAAGAGGCCGTATTGAGGCAGAAATTAAATCTATAGTTTCAAGGGCGCAGAAAACAGTAACTGGATATTATTATAAGAGTTTTGATTGTCATTTTCTGAAGCCTATTAGTAAGAATATGCCAAATGATATTGTCCTATTACCACCTAAGCAGAAAATAGAGCATAATTCTTTAATTGAGGCAGATATAATAGTTCAGCCAAGTGTTAATAATGCTGCAGTGGCTAGATTCAAGCAAGAAGTAGAAGCAGTATCTCCTGTTAAAGAAGCCATGATGATGGCAACTCAAAAGTATGATTTAGTTGAAGAGTGGAGCAAAAAAGCTCTTAGATATTTAGATAATATCTCTGATGATGTAATTGTCGGTAATAGAGTTGATTTAAGAAGTAAGCATTTTGTCACGATTGACGGTGAAGATGCTAAAGATTTTGATGATGCAGTATATGCTCATAAAACTAAAAGTGGTAGCTGGAAACTATATGTTGCTATTGCAGATGTATCAAACTATGTTGAAAAAGATTCTGGCTTAGATTTAGATGCTAAACGCCGTTCGACATCGGTATATTTTCCTGGTTATGTAATTCCAATGTTACCTGAGAGATTATCGAATGGTTTATGTTCATTAAAGCCTAATGAAGATAGATATTCTCTTGTTTGTGAGATGAATATTTCTAAAACAGGTAAGCTTTCAAGATATAAATTCTACTCAGCTGTAATTAATTCAAAAGCTAGGCTTACATATACAGATGTAGCTAACCTTTTAGAAAAGAAGCAAAATACTATAGTTGAGAAAACTCCAAAGCTAGTTCCAAATATTTTTGACTTATATGATTTGTATAAAGTATTACATGAAGCAAGAGCTGAAAGAGGTGCGATAGATTTTGATACTGTAGAGACACAAATCATATTAGATGAACATAACCATATAGACTCAATTATACCTAGACATCGTAATGATGCTCATAGATTGATTGAAGAGTGTATGCTTGTAGCCAATGTCGCTGCAGCTAAATTCACAATTAAACATAAGAAAACATCGCCATTTAGAGTTCATAGTGAACCTAAAGAAGACAGAATGGAAACACTTAAAAAGTACTTATCTAGGCATGGAATACATCTTGCTTATGGTAAAGATGGAAAGGTTACACCAAAAGCCTTAGCTGAAATGCTAGAGAGTATTAAAGATCGTCCAGACTATGATGATATTCAGATGATGACTCTTCGTAGTATGAATCAAGCAGTTTATAGTATAAATAATGATGGACATTTTGGCTTAGCATATAATGAATACACACATTTTACATCGCCAATTCGTAGATATCCTGATTTAGTAGTACATAGAATTATTAAGTCAATCATTGGTGAGTATGAACATGGCGGTGCTGATTATAAGCCTTCTGAACTATCAAATATTTGTGAGAATGCTTCAGATCAAGAGAGAAATGCAGATGGTGCTTCAAAACAGGTAGAAAATTGGTTGAAGTGTTACTTTATGCAAGATTATATTGGTCATGTATTAGAAGCTCAGATTAAGCATGTTAATGGTTTAGGACTGTTTGCAGAGCTAAAAGATATGTATATCGAAGGATTAATACATGTATCAGCTATTCCTGGCGATTATTATATTTATGATGAAACTAAAGATATTCTGATTGGTAAAAGAACTCATAAAGTTTATAAAATTGGTCAAGATATAACTGTAAGGGTTGTTCGAGCAGATTTAGAAAGGATACATATTGATTTTGAATTATATGATCCTCGAAGCAGTAAACCTTTTAATGAAAATGCTTCTGAAAGACCTACTGCTAAAAAACCTAAGAAAAATAAAAAAGTTAAAAAGAAAAGATCTAGACGTAGAAGAAAAAATAAAGATAAGTCAAAAGATAAGGCTTAAAATATCATGAATGAGCAAAAAATCA
The DNA here is from genome assembly GCF_000764555.1 of Candidatus Francisella endociliophora. Taxonomy (NCBI): domain Bacteria; kingdom Pseudomonadati; phylum Pseudomonadota; class Gammaproteobacteria; order Thiotrichales; family Francisellaceae; genus Francisella; species Candidatus Francisella endociliophora. The sequence goes on from NZ_CP009574.1 coordinate 1,690,828, forward strand.
AATCAAGATACCTATTGATTGTGATGTTACTGGTTACAGCTAAACTAATGTGTAATCCTTTGTTTATGAATAGGATTGAGTTTAATTTCTTTGGTTATGATTTATTAATTACCCAATCAGCGTTTACCTACGGATTAGTGTTTGTAATGACAGACTTATGTGCTGCTGTTTTTGGTTTGAAACAAGCGTATATAGTTATATTGTTGGCAACTCTTATGGATGGCTTATATTCATTTGGCGTTTATTCCGTATCATTTTTTGCGATGCCAGAAAATATAGGAGAAAATTACCAAGCGGCTATACATGCAATACATACTTTATCTCACCCAACAATTCTTCTATTTACAGGTGGAATGATTGCTTCAATTATTACCTATATGGCAGAAGTTACATTGTTTAGTATGTTATTTAAGAAGGTATTTAAAAATAATCTATTTTGGTCTTCTGTTGTAGCTATCGCAACTACTATACTTTTGCATAATCTAGTTTTATATCCTATAGCAATAGATGATAAAGCTAATTTATGGAAGTACTATTGGGGTAATTTCTCATTAGATATGCTTTTTGTGATTATTTATACTTTTATTTGTAATTTGTTCTTTAGAAGAAACCAAATCAAAGAGAGTTAAGAAGCTTCGAGTCTATTAAATATCTTTATTATCAGTATATTAAGCTTTTAGGAAGTCCTTTTTGGCTCTTTAAAATCCCAAACTATTCTGAGTTTCTTTAAAACACATAAGATTATATATGTAATATCAATTTGCCATGCTTTGAGATTGTTTCTAACTGAGTATGCAAATTTATGATGATTATTATGCCATCCCTCCCCAAGTGTAATAAGAGCTATAAACCAGTTATTGTGACTGTTATCTGATGTTTGATAGTCTCTAGTTCCAAATATGTGACAAATCGAGTTTACACTAAATGTTGTATGATATAATAGTACGGTGCTTAAGATACCTCCCCAGAAGATAAAAGCTAATCCTGATGTATGTAAGATAGGATAAAAGTGGTTTAAAATACTACCTAAAGAAAAAAGTCCGAGCAAATATAGTACAAATGACAAATGTGCATATTTATCTAACCAAACAAGCTCAGGAAATTTACTCCAATCTTTTGTAAATTTTGGATCTACTTCTTTACTTTTGGGATCAAAAACCCAACCTACATGTGATTGAAAAAGACCATTTTTAGGGGAGTGTATATCAGAATTTTTATCGGAATATATATGATGATATCTATGATGTCCAGACCATCACAGAGGACCTTTTTGAGAAGCCCATGTGCCTACTAATGCTAATATAAATAGGAATACTCTAGTTGTCTGAAAAGCTTTATGCGCAAAGTAACGATGATATCTTGCGGTTAACGCGAATGTCCTAACTGAAAATGTAACAAGAAAGACAATTAGTGCGGTAATATTATAATTTACAAAAAATATTGCCAAACATGCTAAGTGCATAATAATGAATGCTATTATCGTTAATTTATTATGCTGTGTTTTCATGATTTCTCCAATTTTAAATCATTTTTTTAGCAATCTTAAAGTATAGTTTATAAGGTAAACTTGCGATGAATTTTAAAACTATAGTAAATTTTTTTGTAAAATGAATCTCAAAACTATTTGATTCTAAGCCTTTTATAATACTATCTGCCGCTTGCTCAGGCTCTAAAAGAGCTGGCATTTTAAAATCATTTTTCTCAGTAAGTTTAGTTTTTACAAAACTTGGATTGATTAGGCGAATATCTAGTTCTTGGTTTTCAGCTTTTAAGCTTTCAACTAAATTTATTACCCCTGCTTTAGTTGCAGCATAAGGTTGGGATTTTGGTAAGCCAACGTATCCAGCAACGCTAGCAGTAATAGCAAGTTGGCAATGAGTATTTTCTTTCAAAAAAGGTAAAGTTAGTCTTATTAGGTAAAATACCGCAGTAAGGTTAGTTTGGATCGTTCTATCAAGATCTTGTGGTTTAATTTCAGAGATTAGTGATGGCTCGTAATATGCAGGCAAATAAATAATAAAATCAGGATTTAAAGCAAGAGCTTTTTCAGAAGCATTTTTGAAACTATCAAAATCAACAACATCAAAACCAATAGCATGACAGTCATTATTAAGATTTGCTGCAATTGTTTGAAGCTTTTCTTCTGAGCGAGCAGAAATTATAAAGGTAGCTTTTATAGAGCTATCTAATTTTTGTAATAACGCTTTGCCAATGCCATCTGTAGCACCGATTATCCAGATTGTTTTATCTGCAAATTTTTGCATATTACTCTCCTATAGATTCTTTGTGCATGAAAAGAGTAAGTGAACCAACCGTTAAGCCAAACTTTTTGAAAGAATTTTTGTTGATTAGTACACCATCATTCATTAGATACATCCAGTCATCAAAGGTGATTTTATATTTTTTATCACCAACTGGAATATTCATCTGATATTGCCAGTTCATAGCATTACCTTCGACATAAATTTTAGCGATACCAATAACATCATCTGTAGTACCTTCGTAATAGTTGTCAGATATCTTTTTGATAGTCCAAATACGGTGATCTTTTTGACCATCATAATATGTCATGTGCTCATCAAATGTTCCAGTACCACCATCCCAGCTAGCATTACCAGAGAAGTCAAATTTTTTGATTACTTTGCCTTTGTAGTCTTGGATAAGACCTGTACCGACTATTTTACCTTGTAGATATTGCTGTAAATCAAGTTTTGGACCTTCACCCTTGTAACTTGAGATATCAGCAGAGCATCCAAATAATCCTAGTGCCATAATAATTACTCCTACTTTAGATATAAATTTTTTCATAATATGCCTCTCAATTGTTTTGATAGGTTGATGTCTGATGACTTATCGCTAAGCCATATTTCAAAGAAATATTTTGATAGTTGCTTTGATGGAATTTCGCCAACTAGCCTATCATCTGTATAAATATAACCATTGCCATTTTTGTCCATATAGCCATATAAGTTCGAGCCTTTTTTAACATCTGGTATTAGATTATTGAAAATCTCTCTATATTTTTGATAGTTAGGCTTTGTTTGTTGTGGGTGTTGGCTGTAAATTTCTTTAACAGTATGTTTTGCAATATTTTTGCCGCTAAAACTTCTTAGGTAATGGATCTTTAGTAAGAATGGTTTATCCCAGCTAAACTCTCCATTTTGAGTATAGAGTTCAGCATCATAGACATCAAAAAACCATTTTGTAAAATGAATTTTACCAACTTGTTGAGATTGTTGAATTTTTATTTCTTCAAGGCTCAGTCCTTCAGCAAAGCTGAATATGGGTAAACTAATAAAAAATATTATCAGTAGTTTTCTAAGCATGAGTTATCTCCAATTGAGCAACATCTATACGGCCATGAACAAAAGCGGCACTGCATGAATTTAGATAAAAACGCCACATTCTTTGGAAACGTTTATCAAAACCAAGCTTAATAAGCTCTTGTTCAACATCAATAAATTTTCTGTCCCATTCATCTAAAGTTTTAGCATAGTCTTTTCCAAAGAACTCTTTGTTAGTACATTTTAAGCCAACTTTATTCAGCTCAAGATTTATTTGCTCAATAGAAGGTAGAAAACCACCTGGGAATATAAATGTCCTAATCATATCACTCCCCTTAGCATAATCAGCAAAGAATTTATCGTCAATTACGATAGCTTGGATGATTATCTTACCGTCTTCTTTAATTAATGATTTGAGTTTAGAAAAATATGTATTCCAATACTCCTTACCAACTGCTTCTATCATCTCAATAGATACAACATAATCATATTTGCCAGTTTGAATACGGTAATCTTCAATTACAATTTCGGCATTTTTATTAGCAAGTCTTTCTTTTGCATAATCGTGTTGTTCTTGAGATAGAGTAATACCTTTAATGGAGTAGTTACCATTTTTGAGAGCGGTTTCAGCAAAGCCACCCCAGCCACAACCAATCTCTATAATTGAGCCATCTTTCTTATCAAGTTTATCAATAATGTTTTGATATTTGTTGATTTGTGCTTGTTCAAGAGTTTCATTTTCGCTTTTGTATAATGCTGAAGAATAAGTCATTGTCTTATCAAGCCATAAGCTGTAGAAATCATTTCCCAAATCGTAGTGATCATGGATATTTTTTTTGCTTTGCTTAATATTGTTTCGTTTGGTTAAATACCCAAGTTTTTGTAAAAGTGTATAGAAGAAGTTCGGCTTCATATACTGTCCAAAGGCTTCTTCATTTTTTAATCCAAGCAGTATTAGTGATTTAAGATCAGAAGTTTCCCAGTAGCCATCACGATAGTCAGCAGCAAAGCCAATATCTGACTTAAGTTTTAAGTTTACAACAGTTCTCCAGTCTTTGAGTTTAAGATCAGCTGTTGGACCAGGTTTATAGCCTTTTGTAAAAGTGGTTTCTCCTTCAGGAGTAGTTAGATATAGTTCACCATATTCAAGTTTATTTAGAGATTCTAAAATACTTTTTTTAACAGATTTCTCAAACATATTTTCATATCTTGTAGTTGGTATTTTCTGAAATATATATTAGCAAATAAAGGTTACGGTAATATTGCGAATAAATTAAATTTTGTTAATGAATCTTTTTGGGTAATTTTATGAGCTACTTACTAATCGCTAATGTGCAGAAAAATGCCGAATAATTTTACGTTTTAATCAGTTATGATCTTTGCCATACTAACCTTAACATTTTTCTGCTCAGGTTTGGGAATATATTTAATGCGTTTGAAGACAATTTTTAAAGCTTGCCAATGTATCAAATAAACCACTTTTAAAGTTAAAAGTGGTGAGCGAAAAAATTCTTTTATTAGGTTAGAGCTAGAAAACTGTTTTAGATCGCCTGTAATAGCAGTACCAAGTTGTAACTGGTTATTGTCATAGTAATTGATAATGACTCGAGCTTTTGAACTTGTTGATTGAGGTATCTGGAAATTAAATTTATAAGTACCTCGTCTTGGGTAGAAAGGTGAAACATGAAAAACTTTCTCAGCTTCAAACCAGCATTTATCTGTTATTTCATTACCATTTTTATGGCAGATATAACTATGAGTTTCTTTAAATGTATTATTTACTTCAGCAATTACTGTCACAAGCTCACTTTCTCTATAGCATAACCAAAAACTAACGGGATTGAATAAATAACCTAGGACTCTTGGCATAGTCATTAGTTTGATATTATCGTATTTAATATTATGTTCTTCAAGTAGGGAGGAGGCCCAGTTTAGACAGTTTGAACCATCTCGAAGTCCGTGGTCTTTGTCGTAAAAAGAATAGATATTTGGCTTGTTGATACTGAAGATTTTTGGGTTTGTAATATTTGGTTTTGGCACTTCGACTCCGCTCAGTGACCTATTTTTTTTATTTGAAAGATCAAGCATATCTAGAATTACATAGTAGGATCTATACTTAAAAGAGTTTTGCTTGGGATGATGGCGTTTATGATAAACCTTAGAGCTTAAGATTAAGTTTTTTACCATGGAGTTTTAACACCTAGTTTCTCAGCAACATTTACTGCACTAAGTATACCATCTTCATGGAAGCCATAGCGCAAATAAGCTCCACAATAATATGTATCATTGAGTCCTTGTATGTTATCAAAATTTTGTTGCGCTTGGATCGCTTTTTTATCAAAAACTGGATGCTGAAATAAATGCTCATTAATGATTTTTTTAGGATCAGGCTTTTGGTCGGGATTCACTGTTACAAAATAGTTAGTATCTGTATCTAGTGGTTGTAAGTTATTCATCCAGTAGCTGAGTGATACAACCTTGTGCTTATCTTTAGTCTCGGCACTTAAGTAATTCCAGCTTGACCATGCGTTTTTGCGTTTTGGCATTATGCTTTCATCTGTATGTAATATTACAGAATTTGGTTGATATTTGATTGCTGAGATTAGTTCTTTCTCGGCTGTGTTTGGATTATCAAGTAGCTCAAGTATTTCCGTAGAATGGCAAGCAAATACTACTTTATCAAATTCTTGAGAAGTGTTATTTGAATCCGTAACTATTATTTTGTTTGTTCTTTCTACTTTAGTAGCTTTAGGAGCAAAACTGATATTTGTTTTTTTCAATTCATTAATTATTTTCTTAACATAAACCTTGCTACCACCTTGTATTGTGTACCATTGCAGAGGTTTTGAAGTTGATAATAAACCGTGATTGCTAAAGAATCTAATAAAACTAAGAGCAGGGAAGTCATACATCTTTTCTAGTGGAGTACTCCAAATACAAGCCCCCATAGCTAGTAAGTAATAATCTCTAAACCATCTGCCAACTTTAATATCATCTAGATATTGAGCTAGTGTGATATTTTCATTTAGAATATTTTCTTCAAGATGTCTGTTAGAAATTCTATTGAATTTCAAAATATCTTTAATCATCTTATAGTAATTTGGTTTAAAGATATTTGATTTTTGTGCAAGTAGACTTTTAAAGCTACTAGAACCATATTCAATACTACCATTTTTGATAGATACACCAAACGACATATTACTCTTGGCAACAGGTACGTTAAGGTGTTTAAATAATCTAGTTAAGTGATAATAAGTTTCATAGTTAAAAACAATAAAGCCAGTATCTACTGGAGTATTATCTATATTAAGGGTACGGGCATGACCACCAAAGTAGTTATTCTTCTCATAAAGTGTAATTTCATATTTATCTTTTAGTAAGTAGCTAGCTGCTAATCCTGATATTCCACTTCCTATGATAGCTATTTTTTGCATATTTTACTTATACAAATGAACAATAATTACTGTTAGATTAAAACTAAAACATTTAAAAGCATAGTTAAAAATTGTTAATGTAACGGAAGTGAAATAGTGATTTTAAGGCCTTTAGATATATTATTTTGAGCTTTGATATTTCCATTATGTAGTTGAATTATTTTTTTAACTAATGGGAGGCCTAAACCGTTACCTGCTTGGGAGCGGCTTTTTTCTTCTCTGAAGAACCTATCAAAAATCTTGTCTACATTTTCTTCATTAATCCCATCACCTTGATCTATAAATTCAATGATATATTTTGATTGTTGAATCTTAGTGTGAATCGAAATCTGTGTATCTTGAGGAGAGTATTTGTAGCAGTTATCCAAAATATTTGCGATGCTCTGGAATATAAGATTTTTATCAATATTGAGTATTTTAGATTCCACATCTATATTTAGCAGTATATTGTTTTGCTCAAATATTGGCTCATATAGGTCAATGGCATCATCTATAATATTTTTTATATCAATACGTTTCTTAGATAAACTTTCGCGACCATGTTCAAGTCTATTTAATCTAAGTAAGCTATTAAATATTTCTAGAAGTTTGTCACATTCTTTTAGCGCTTCAACAGTTTCATTATTTGGGTTGTTTTGAGCGAGAATTTCTAACCTGTTTTTTAACCTTGTAAGAGGGGTTTTTAAATCATGAGCAATATTATTCGAGACACTTTTTATATCAACTAAAAGCTCCTCAATATTGGCAAATAAGATGTTTAATATACAACCAAGATTGCTAAGATCATCCCAGTTTGTATTTGACTGGATTCTTTGACTGAAGTCTTGTGTATTGACAATCGAAGCAGCTGAACTTGCGATATAGTTAATTTTTTTTACCACAAAGACACTAATTAAGTAACTAATGACTACAACACTAAGAGTACAAAGTATTCCTATCAAAAGAGGAAAGATATGATTTAGAACTTTATCACCAAGAGCTGAGTAAATTATATATATCCAAGATGTAATACTAAGTCCAAGAAGTATTGTAAACAACATCGCCATTTTGAAGCTTGAGCTAATGATGTAGCTTCGTTGTATAGTGTTGTTTAAATTACTTTCGTTATTCTTGGATGACATATCCAAAACCTCTAATAGTTTTGATAGGGTCTGAAAGCCCACATTCTGTGAGTTTGTTGCGTAAGCGAGAAATATGTACTTCAACTACATTAGTCTGAGGGTCAAAATCATAATCCCAGACTTCTTTAAGAATCATTGATTTGCTGACTACTTCATTCTTATGCTTAAGAAGTAAATGTAGAACCTTATATTCTCTCTGTTGTAGCAATATATGTTCATTATTACGGCAGACTTCGTGAGCTAGCTCATCAAGGATGATATCTCCACAAGTCAGTTTATATGATTTCGCTTCAGCAATCTGTTTAGTTCGGTTATAGAGAATATTAACACGAATCATTAGCTCATCAATAGAGAAAGGCTTTGTAAGATAATCATCACTTCCTGATTTTAAACCTTCAATTTTGCTCTCAGTACTATCAAGAGCACTAAGGATGATTACAGGAGTTGTGATTTCTTGTTTACGCAGAATTTTTAGCAGTGATATTCCATCTAAGTATGGCATCATCCAGTCAATAACTATCACATCATATTCATTCGTGTTTATAAGGAAAAGAGCCTCCTTACCGTCATAAGCAACAGTTGTGTCGATTTTATTCTCTTCAAACTTTGTTTTTATGAATTTCGCTATTTGTTTATCATCATCAGCAACTAGAACTTTAGGAGTGCCACTCATTTTTAAGACTATATAAGTTTTGATATATTTTAATTATAGCGGATAAATTACTAGCTTACTTGAAAAAATAAACTGTAAACATTATTTAATAAAATGTAAATTTATGTGTAGAATATTTGACAACAAAAAAGGAGATTAATATGAAGAAAATTTTAGTATTAATGTTTGGCTTGTCTGTAATTTCTAGTGTCTATGCTGAAAATTACTCTATGTATGAAAAGCCTGATACAAAATCCAAAGAAATAGCAAAAATAGATGATCAGAGTTCACAATATCAGGTGATTTTTTCAAAAGGTGACTGGGTCGAAATAGTTGATAAGAAAGATGGTAAAGTTGGTTGGGTTAATCAAAAGTCTGTTAATAAACAAACTGAGTCGAATACAGATCCTGTTGAGCAAATGATGCAAAGTTTCCAACAGCAACAGCATATGTTAGATGATCATTTTAACAAAATGATAGCAGGAATTGATCAGAATATTGCCCAAATGCAGGTTCAATCTGGAGATGCTAAACCAAAAGTCTTCAAGAAATTTAGTTCGATTACCATAAACTCAGATGGTAAAACTGCAAAAATTGTTAAAAAAACAGAAGATAGTAATGGCAATATTCAAACTGTAGAAAAAGAAGTGCCAGCAGATCAGCTAAAGAATATAAAAATTGAAGACTAGTCATATTTAAAATTTTTGTTACATAAGTTACTATTATAAGTGAATAAACTACTAAATTAAGGAGTAGCTTATGTACGAAGAAGAGTTCTTATCAGAAAAACTACAACAATTTTCACTAGTGGATATAGCATTAGTTAAAATAGTATATTTTCTAGTTGGTTTATTAGTAGCAACTAATTATCTGGTTCTGACTAATGTAAGCTGGATATTTTACTTGCTAATGTTTTTAACAGCAGCGTTTCCTATTGTGATTCATTTATTTTCATTTGAGGGATCATATATCGAAAAAGCTAGAATGTATCTTAAGACAAATAAGCCATCATATCAGGTACTATTGTTTTTTAGTCAGTTCTTTTTTGGATGTATGATCGTTGTACTAGTTCCGGTACTTATTATTGTACCATGGTATGTGTATGCTATTTTGATAGTCGTTTTTGCTATTAAGCCAATGCGTTCAAACATGTTTTGGTAATTAACTAAAGGGTTGAATGATAAGTGGATAAGACTACATATGATGGACAAAAAGTCTATTCAAGGTTAATGTTAAAACTATATAATTTCATTGTTTTATTTTTTAATAATACTTTTCTATGGAAATGTAAAACTTCAAATTTATTAGAGTTATATGAAGATAATGTTTCAAAGAATCATTTAGATATTGGTGTTGGTTCAGGATTTTATCTAAATAAAGTTGCTGATAAATTAGAAAAAGTTACTCTAATAGACTTAAATCCTAATTGTCTAGATTATGTAAAAAGGATACTTAAGGATAAAGACGTTTTAACTTATAAAATTGATATTCTTGAAGATGTTTCAGATGAGTTTAATTCACAGTTTGATTCTATATCTTGTAACTACTTAGTTCATTGCTTACCAGATAACGGTAATAAGCAAATGGTTTTTAAGAATATTGCCAAAATGCTTAAGCCTAGTGGGATAGCTTTTGGTGCAACAATAATTAATGATTACGACTCTAAGTTAGCTGTTAAAGTCGTAACTAAGTTTAATTCAAAAGGCATTTTTGATAATGAGAATGATACATATGAGATTGTTGAAGGTTATGTGAAAGAAAATTTTAAAGAGTATTCCATAAGACAGATAGGCTCAGTCTGTATTTATGTAATGAGTCAGCCAATAAAGTGATTTTTACTATTTAATAATCAATAACATTCGTAAATATTTTTGTTATAATCGCAGTATAGATAATTTTTTAATAACTATCAGTATGAAAAAAAATATTTTAACTATTTTAAGTATCGTAGGTGTTACTGTGGCTCTTAGTTCGTGTGGAAAAACAACAGTTGCATATGAAGATCCAAACGGTGTTGATACTACTTCAATAAATTTTAGCTCAACAGATTTGCAGTCAATTACTAATAAAATGGCTGAAGATATGCTTAATTCAAGAGGGGTTAAGAAAATTACTGCGATGGATACTCCAACGTTATTCTTCAGTAATATACGTAATGAGACTCGTGAGCATATTAATACAACAATGTTATCAAATACTGTTCAGACTCAGATTATAAAATCTGGATTATTCCAAGTGACAGATATGTCTCAAATTAAAAATGTTCGAGAACAGCTTGGTTATCAAGCAAATAGTGGTATGGTTGATCAAAGTACAGCAACTAAGATAGGTCAGCATATAGGTGCTAGATATATGGTTTATGGAGCTATTCAAGATATAGATAATACTAATGTTGATGGTAATAAGAGATCTAAGTTCTTCTTAGCAACATTGAAGATGATGGATCTAAAAACAGGCTTAGTTGTTTGGCAAGATGATAAACAGATTCGTAAGTCTCAAACTAAGTCAACATTTGGTTGGTAATATACAATAATATGGAAATAAGTTTATCCTAGTGTATTTAGGGTTATGAAAGGAGAGAACTGATATGAAAAAGAAAATTTTAACATCATTAATAGCATCATCATTTTTAGTTAGTGGAGCTTTTGCAGCAGATGAAACAACAGCAGATTCTCAAGCTACTACTGAGCAAACTCAAGATCAGTCAAAAGTTGATATGGGTGAAAATGTTGCAAACTTAAATGATGCGATTTCTTCACAGTCTAAACCTGTTGAGCAAAAAACAGAGGACAAAAGATCAGCTGAAGAAATTTTGAGTGATGTAATGGAGGGTTACATTGATCAAAATAATCTAAGAGATAAATACGATTATGTAGGGTCTGCAATAGGTGTGGCCTCTATGAATCAAACGAATTCAAACTATGTCGATAGTGCTCAGCTTGCTTTTGAGAAAGCTTTAATAAAAGCTCAAGCAGAGTATATCTCTTTTATATCAGCAAATACACAAGTTGATAAGAGCATGAGTGTGGATAGTACACAAGGGTCTAGTGCTAATCAGATTGATACAGATTCTGATAAACCAAAAGAAGGTACACAAGCAGCTATTGATGCCAAAGAAAAAGCTTTAGATGAGGCGAAGCTAAATAGTCAACTTAAAGAACAAGGTTTAAATCCAGATGACTTTGCTACACCTGAAGAAAAGAAAAAAGCACTTCTAAGTCAGCAAATGACAGTTAAGAGTTTAACTACTGGTTTTGGGAATTTATCAGGATTATTACCAATTAAAACATTTGTTGTTGAGAAAAATGGTAACGCAGCTATTGGTGTTGTAGTTATCTATTCTGACAAGATTAAGGGCATGTTTGAAGATATTAAACATGGTAATGAGCCTGTTGTAGTAGGTAAAGGTGGTAAATCATCTTCTGATTTATATAAAGATAAATCAGGTGAAGACATGATGGGTGATTATGGTATCAGAATTGGTTTTGGTGAAGATAACAAACCTTATATCTTATCATATGGTCAAGGTTCATATAATGGTCCAAGTATCCAAGGTGTATCGGCAGGTGACTATGGCTATAAACAAGCTGCCATTATGGCAAGAGCAAATCTTGTTACTTTAATAGCTGGTCAAATGTCTACAAAAGAAGCTTTGACAATGTCAGAGAATATATCTAGCACTTTAGCTAAAAATACTAAAACTCAACAAACTCGTAGAGTAGATTCTTCAGATATTGAAAAAACACTATCTACTTACTATCAATCTAAAGCCAATTTAGATATTGTTGGTTTGAAAACAGTTAAAAGATGGCGTTATAAATTACCAAGTACAGAAAATACTGTTTATGGCGTTGTTCTTAAATGGGATCCTAAGCAGGTAGCAACAGCTAATAAGATTAAAAACTTCAATTATGATGAATATCGTAAGCAAAATGCTAAGAAAGAAGAAACTGGTGACAGTTCTTTAGATGGAAAGACAATTATTAGACAAAGTGATGATAATGAGTATTTAAATCAATTCTAGGACTATTTTCATGAGAAAATTTATAATTTCTTGCTTAACTATATTTATGTCTTTTCAGCTCTTAGTAGCTAACGAAAAAGTAGCATCAGGAAGTACAGTTTCAGACCCTACTGTTAGCAATAAGATCTCAAATAGCTATAAAGGTGTCGATGAGCGTAGTAGTTTGAACATGTTTAAGCTAGCTATTTTACCTTTTGATGCTAAGGGAGCTAGTATCAGTGCTGATATTAGTGCCCAGCAATTAAAAGATGGGTTAAACCAAGTTATAATTGCACAGATAACTCAATCCAGAAAGTTTAGAGTATCAAATCGTAATGCTAATGATGAAAAAGCTTATGAGAAAGAAATTCAGCGTATTATGAATTCTAACACTAATAACGATAGTGATAAGTTGAATCAGAAAATAGGAGCAGATTTTATACTTACTGGTGATATTTTAGGATTAAACATAAACAAGAAAAAGTCATCTTATTATGGTGAAAAATTTACAACTTGGAAAGTTTCTGCAACAGTTGCATATAGAGTAGTTGAATTAGCTACAATGGAAGTTAAATGGTCAAATGTTGTTACTATTAATGTTCCTACAAACATTGCTAATGAATATTTAGATTCTGATGATGGAAATTATTCTCAAGTTTTAAATTATTTAGGTGAGCAATTTGGTAGAACAATTGCAGATCAAGTTGTTGGAGCGATATATCCTCTTCAGGTATTAAAAGTTGATGATGGTGAGGTGTACTTTAACCAAGGTGGTAATAGGGTCATTAAAGGTAGTGTTTATGAGGTTCGTCAAAAAGGAGGAACTACAGTTGATGACTCAACAGGTCAGCATATAGTCCTAGATTCAAAAGTGCTTGCAAAGGTCAGAATTATAGATGTCATGCCTAAATATTCAGTAGGTATTGTTATAGGCGGCAGTTTGAGTAAAATTCAAAAAAATTCAAGAGCTTACTTGGCTAAATAATAACACCTATGAAACTAAAAATAGTATTTTTATTTGCTCTTTGTACTATTATCTCTAGTTGCGCTACTTTTAGTGGTAGTCACCCAACAAAAGTTGATAATGCAAAAAAAGCTATCGAATCTGGTCAATATAAGCCAATTGAAGCAAAGTTTTTAAAAACTTTTGGTGATGATGGTGTTAATGCTTCGATAGGCTTTCTAGAAACAGGACGTTTTGAGCAGTTATTAGGAAATACCAGCTTGTCTCAACAGAAATATAGTCAAGCTACAAGATATGTTGCTAAATCAGAAGCAGAAGCTAAGATAAGGGTTAGGAATGTTCTTAAAAATACTCAAGCAACTCTTTTAAGTGATAAGGAGAGATATTACTATATATCTGACTATGAGATTACATTCTTATATGCATATCAAGCGCTTAATTATTTAAGGCAGCACGATCTAGAGAATGCTGCTGTAAGTATTAGAAACCTATCATATGCACAATATGCAACATTTCAATCAAAAGATTTAGCTGATAAAGTCCAAGGTCGAAACTATGAAGAGTTTAGACATGTTAACTCTAGTCAAGTTTCTTCAAGTATTTCAAGTTCTAAAGAATATAAACAGCTAAATAGTATAGCTAATAAAGTTAATAACTCCTATGAAAATGCTTTTGGATATTATCTAGAAGCTTTAATCTACCAGTCTTATGATACAGATCTAAATAATGCAAATCTATCAATGAGTAATGCTTTAAACGTTGTGCCAAATAATCCTTATGTTCAAAAGGATTATAAGCAGATTAAAAATGCTTTTGATAGAGGAGGTCTTGTATATCCTCAAGGTAAAGGTAAACTTGTTGTAATATATGAAAGTGGTTGGGTTGAACCTGTTCAGCGCTTTGATTTACCAATTACAATATTCTTTCAGCAAGCTGGTGTACAAAAAGTATCTTTGCCATATTATAAGTCGTATAGTTTAACTCCAAACGCAAATATACAAGTCTATAATGATAAAGAGTTAGTTGATCAAGGTAAAACCTCTTTATTAGTAGATACTACAGCAATGGCTGCTAAATCATTATCAGATCAATATCCTGCCATCGTTACTAGAGAAATTTTGAGATTGGTGACAAAAACAGCTATTTCTGTGGCTGCTATAAGATCTTCAGGTGATTATGCAGCATTAGCGGCAATAGGTACATCAGTTTATAATTTAGCAACAACTCGAGCTGATCAGCGTAGCTGGAACCTTTTACCCAAAAATGTTGATTTATTTTCTACAACTTTGTTAGCAGGAGACTATACTCTAAAAGTTAATAATTCAGCAGAAAAGGTAACAATAAACCCTCAAGAGATAACTCTTGTATGGATAACAAAGGAAGGTCATTTCATAAGAGTTTTATTAAATGAAACTTTATAGTATATTTGCTTATATTTTTTAACTTTGAAAGATGATTTAATAATAAAGTTGGTATATTTGTTGGAATTTTGATAAATAGGTATATATAGTGATTATTATAATTATCTTAAAAATACTGTTATGAATAGTAAATGTCTTACAGATACCGTAGTTATGGTTAAGCCTACATATTTTTGCTTTAATCAAGAAACATCCGTTAATAATGCTTTTCAAAATAAATTAGCTATATCTAATGAAGAGTTACAAGCTAGAGTAATGGCTGAGTTTAATAATATGGTAAAAAACATCCAATCAAATGATATAGATGTTGTTGTTTTAGATTCAAATCTAGATACTCCAGACGCAGTTTTTCCAAATAATTGGTTTTCAACTCATATTATTGATAATCAACCATATGTCTTTATTTATCCAATGTATACACAAAATAGGCGTAAAGAAGTTCAGGTTGAAAATCTACTTAGGCATTTAAAAGATACTACAAAACTTGATTATAAGGTCTTGGATTTAAGAGGAAGTTACTCAAAAGCACTAGAGGGTACAGGTGTTTTTATATTTGATCATGAATATAAAACTGCTTATATGTCGATATCTCCTAGAGCTGATGTGGAGTTGGCACAAGTAGTTTGTGACAAATTAGGGTATAAATTAATTGCATTCACAAGCTTTGATAAAAAAGGCCCAATTTATCATACAAATGTAATGCTGAGCATAGGCGAGCATTTAGCTATAGTTTGTTTAGAATCTATTAAATCAAATAAAGAAAGAGATGTTGTAATTCAAAATCTAGAACATTCAAATAAGAAAATTATTGATATATCAATTGAGCAAATGTATCAAATGTGTGGGAATGTTCTAGAAGTTAAAAATAAGCATGACAAATCATTCTTGATACTGTCTGAAACAGCAAAAAAAGGTTTTACTCAAACTCAGCTAGAATTAATCAATAAATATGTAACCTGTATAGTATCAGATATTCAGAATATCGAAGCCGTTGGTGGTGGAAGTGCTAGATGTATGGTTGCAGAAGTTTTTTATTAATTATTTTCTAGTGGAGTCTTTTATGATAAATAAAGTAGGTTACCTTAAGTGTTTTGGTTGTATATTGCTTGTTATAAGTTCAATGATTGGTGGAGGTATTTTTGCTCTGCCTATTGTGGCTTTTAAGTTAGGTATAATTGCAACAATTGTTTTGACTATATTTATGTATATCTTGATGACAATATCAGGACTCTTGGTAGTTGAGGTTAGTACAAAGTTACCTCCATATAGAAATCACTATACTTCTCTAGCTTATGAAGCATTTGGTATGCCTGGTAAAATAATTGCAATATTAGCTTTTTCAGTGGCTATATATGCAACATTAACAGCATATATTGGAGCAGTACCATCTTTGATTGGATCAAGCTCTTGTAATATAAATCTTTACTCCTGCTTAAGTCCTAGTAGTATGGAGCTATTATTTACAGGAGTGCTCGCAATAGTGCTTGTTTATAGTATGAAATATTCGGAGCATATAAATAGATTTATTATGCTTATTAAGTTAGCCTCATTAGTTTTGGTAATATATCTTCTATCTAAGTATATAGATATTAAAAGCTTATTTGTGGTTCCTATTAATTTTTCAGGTTTAGCTGAGGCATCTCTTATTATTATTCTGGCTTTTTCATATCAATCAATATTGCCTAGTATTGTGAGTTATGTTGGACCTGAAAACAAGAAAGAAATAAAAACAATTATTTTAACAGGTACTATTCTTACTTGTGTCATATATTTACTTTGGATAATAGCTGTATCTGGATTTATAAATCATACTGGAGAGTCTCAAGTATTTATAGATAAGCCAACATTAGGTCAACTCGTTGCCATAATTAAAGATAATACAGGTGACTCTATTGCTGTAACAGCATTAGATATATTTTTAAATGTAACACTGTTTGCATCATTCTTAACGGTATCAATAGCTTTTATTGATTTTTGGATTGATGCATTAAAACTAAATACTAAAGTATCAGGTAGGTTAATAGCAGCAGCTATAGCACTAATACCATCTTTAATTATAGCAATGTATTTTGATGATATATTTGTAATGGCTCTGGCTGTATCTGGCTTTGCAGGTATAGGATATTCTGTAGCTTTGCCATCTAGTGTATCTTATAAGTTATTTGATAAGTATAATAAGGGAGGGTCTTATTTTTTTCATGGAAGTAAAAGAACAAGAGGTTTCATATTTATTATAAGTATAGTGTTTATGGTGTTTGCTTTGATTTACTAGTTTAAATAAGCATGAACATTTGAAAGAGTTAAATATCTAAACTACAATGATACAACATTAATTAGGGATTACGGGAGGTAATATGAGAATTTTATCAGTCCAAGATATGGCAAAAATAGTAGAAAAACATGGTTTTAATAACTTTATAACAGATTTGGTTCAATATACAAAAGAAGATTTTATTAGATGGAATGAATTTGATAAATCACCTAGATATGCAGCACATGTCCCTGGTGGTGTATTAGAACTTATGCCAACAGCAGATAATAAACTTTTCACATATAAATGTGTAAATGGCCATCCAGCAAATCCTTTTGAGGGTAAACAAACAGTTGTTGCAACAGGTCAGCTTAATGAGATTAAATATGGATATCCGCTTCTTATATCTGAAATGACTGTTCTTACGGCTTTAAGAACAGCTGCTGCTACAGTTTTAGCAACTGATTATCTTGCTCGTAAAGATAGTAAAACAATGGCTCTAATTGGTACAGGAGCTCAAAGTGAATTTCAAACTTTAGCACATAAATTAATTAGACCTATCGAAACAGTTAAGTATTTCGATACAGATCCAGAAGCTATGAAAAAGTATGCTAATAATATGAAAGATGTGGATCTTGAATTTGTAGCTTGCGATAGCGCAAAAGAAGCCTGTGAAGATGCTGATATTATCGTAGTTTGTACAGCTTGTAAGCTTCATGCAATTGTTATTGAAAATGATTGGGTAAAAGATGGTGTACATATAAGTGGTTTAGGTGGGGATTGTCCTGGTAAAACTGAGCTTGATATGGATATATTATTCAGAGGTAAGGTAGTTGTTGAATACAAAGAGCAATCAATGATTGAAGGAGAGATTCAAAATCTGTCTCCTCAAGAAGTAGAACAAGTCCTTCATGCTGAAGTTTGGGAAATCTTAAAGGGTGATAAAAAAGGTCGCGAGAATGATAAAGAAATTACAATTTATGATTCTGTAGGCTTTGCAGTTGAAGATTTCTCTGCATTGCGCTTAACTTTAGATCTTGCTGAGAAATATGATATTGGTAGCCAAATGGATATGGTTCCACCGATTAAAGATCCTAAGAATTTATTTTCAGCACTATAGCTCTATATTTTAATAAGAAAACTTCTAAGCTTATTTAGACTTATTACTGCTTACCCAGGTGTATTTATATTGTTAAATTTAAAAAAATTATACTTATAAAGAAGTTATGATATATTTATGATTATATTTTTTTTACAGGTAATTAGTGATTATGAAAGAAGTTTTAATGTGTCCACCAACAGCATTTGATGTTATATATCAAATAAACCCATGGATGAGTTTGTCAAATAGACCAGATAAAAAAGTAGCTCGCTCTCAATGGGATAGTTTATATGAAGCATATATAAATAATGGAATAAAAGTAAATTTGATAGATCAACATCCAGATTTACCTGATATGGTATTTACTGCAAATGCAGGTGTTGTGCATCAAAAAACATTTATTAGTGCTAAGTTTATTTCTAAGGAGAGAACTCAAGAAGAAATTTTCTTTCAAGAATGGTTTAAAAATAATAATTATGAAGTAAAAAAGCTAAACCATTATCAGGGTGGTGAGGGAGATGCATTAAATTATAATAATAAACTGTACTGTGGATATGGTTATCGTAGTGATATAGAATCTCACCATGAATTAGCTGAATTATTGAATAAGGATGTTGTATCAATTAAAATTGTTGATTCTAAGTTTTATGATTTTGATTTGACTTTCTGTCCATTAGGTAATAAGGCTGTGTTATATTATCCTGGTGCTTATGATGAACAAAGTCAGAAGATAGCAAAAGATATTCCAAATGCTATACAACTTAGCCATGAGCAAGCAAGTAAACATTTATGTAATAGCGTTTATGTAAATGATAAACTTTTTATGGGTCAACACGATAAAGAGCTTGAGAAAAAGCTTATCAAACTTGATATAGAACCAGTAATCTTGGATATTAGCGAGTTTAGAAAAGCAGGAGGTGGATTAAAGTGTTTAACATTGAAAATAGCATAGTTTATATGTAATGCTAACCTTAACTCAAATTATTTCTATTTTCTCATTTTTTTATATCTAAATTATATTTTTGATATTGCTAATAGCTTTGCTATTCTGGGGATATCCAAAGTTGATTTAGGTGTAAATTTCTTTATGATAAATATACCAATTTATTAGGATTGGTATAAGACATCTGTTAACATTATTTTATTAGGTTTTTTTACTAGATAACTTGTTCAATGAGCTATAATAATAATCTTCTTTTGATGACAGATAGCTATAAGCATTCCCATCCATTCCAATATCCAAAAGATGCGAACTACCTTCACTTTTATTTAGAAAGTCGTGGCACAGCTAATAAGGATTTAGGAGACTATACAAGGTTTTTTGGGCTACAGTATTATATAAAAAAATATCTATCTCAACCAATTACGCAACAGATGATAGATGAGACTGAAAAGGTTTTAACAGAGCATGGTTTAGTTTTTTATCGAGAAGGTTTTGAGAAGATAGTTAAAGGATATAATGGATTTTTACCAATTAGAATTCGTGCTGTAAAAGAAGGTAGTTTAGTGCCTTTACATAATGCTCTTATGACTATAGAGAGTACAGACAAAGAGTTATTTTGGTTGCCAGGAATTTTAGAAACTTTATTGTTAAAAGTTTGGTATCCAACTACTGTAGCAACTATTAGTTTTAATATGAAACAAGTAATTAAAGAGTATCTTTTAGAAACGTCTGAAAATTTAGACAAGCTTGACTTTATGCTTCATGATTTTGGTTATAGAGGAGTCTCTTCAGAAGAATCTGCTAGGATCGGTGGAGCTGCACATTTGACTAATTTTTTAGGTACAGATACTTTAGCAGCTCTTAAGATGTGTAGAGAGTATTATAGTGAGAAAATAGCTGGGTTTTCGATATCTGCAAGTGAACATTCTACAATGACAAGTTGGGGTGTTGGCAGTGATTGTGAAAAAGAAGCTTTTGAGAATATGATCGAGCAATTTGGTGATAGAAGTGTTTTATATGCATGTGTGTCAGATAGTTGGAATTTTAAAAAAGCTATCCAAACATGGATTAGTCTAAAAGATAAAGTGAAAGATAAGAAAGCTAACTTAGTAATTCGTCCAGATTCGGGTGATGCAATTGATAATATTATATATGCACTTAAAGAGCTGGATAAAGGTTATGGCAGTACTATCAATTCTAAAGGGTACAAGGTTTTAGATAAAGTTGCTCTTATTCAGGGTGATGGTGTTAGTGTCAGCTTAGTTAAGGAAATACTTACAGCGATGAAAAATCATGGGTTTTCAGCAGATAACATAGCTTTTGGAATGGGTGGAGCATTACTACAAGGAAATCATGAATCATCGATTAATAGAGATAGTTTTAAATTTGCAATTAAATGCTCTGCGATCAAACGAAATGATAAGTTATTAGGGGTTAAAAAAGAACCTATTACAGACCTTTCTAAAAAATCAAAACAAGGGCGTCTTGATCTTATAAAAGATGAAAAAGGTAATTATAAAACGATAGTTCTTGGTGATGATTATGCTATTGGAGAATATCACTCAGATACACAGTTAGAAACATATTATGAAAATGGAAATATTATGTTTAACCAGACTCTTGATGATATTAGGAAAATAAGTTTTTAAACTATGTAAAACTGATTGATTTTATAGGTGTAGAGGTATAAAGTTAAAGTATAAGTCAAAAGTTTTTAGGAGTATAGCATATGCTAGAACATCATCCGTTAATTAAAGAATTCCCTGAGTTAAAAGATCAGCTTCATAATATTAAAGCAGACCATCATGTTAATAAGCAGATGAAGCATTATGAAGATCTTGATAAAGAAATTTTTAATTTAGAGAGTTCAGGTAAATTTGAAGATACTCAGATTGAAGATCTTAAAAAACAAAGATTGGAGCTTAAAGATCAGATTTATAAAGCTCTAAAAAATTAAGTAAAGTCATACCTTAGATTTTCTTCCTAACTTTATTATTAAATTCTATTTAAAATAATAGTAAAACTTATATCTATATAGTATATTTTATTTTTAAATATAAAGTTCTTAATTCTTATGAGCTTTTAGCTTTTCTTATGGAGAATTTATGTTAGTAACTAAGTATCAAAAGTTAGTGATTGTACTAATTATATTAACAGGAATATGTGCAGGGTTTGATATAGGTGTCATTTCAGGGACTCTTCCTGTTATAAAAAATGAGTTATCTCTTGATTTTACTCAACTATCTAAAATAGCGGGTATAGTATTTTTTGGAGCATTACTTTCGAAACTAGTATCCGGTCCTTTGATGGACTATTTAAGTAGGAAAAACGTCATATCTTTAGGATCTTTCTTATTTACAATTTCTCTAGTCTTAATGATTATATCAGGAACTTATACAACACTTATGTTATCGCGGTTATTGCAGGGTATTTCAATTGGTTTTTTATTAACAGTTATTCCTGTTTATATATCTGAAACGAGTGCGGCAAAGTTTAGAGGACGAGCAATGGCAACATTTCAACTGTCTTTGGTCTCTGGAATATTCTTAGCAAATTTTTTTGCTAGTATATTCGTTAGTTATTTTGGTTGGCGATCTATATTTGCTTGTGCAATTCCTTTCGCAATCTTTCTTTTTATAATTAGTATTTTAGCCCCATTTTCACCGTCTTGGTTAATATTAAAAGGTAGAAATGAGCAGGCTTTAACTATAAGTGAACAATTATCATTAAAGATTCAGTACTCATTGACTAATAAAAATAAGATTGGCTTTGTTGAGTTTGTAAAAATAGTAATTAAGCAAAAATATTATTTATCGGTAGCTTTAATTAGCTTAATGGCTATATTAAATGGTTTTGTTGGTATAAATGTATTTATTAGTTATGGACCAACTATTTTTGGTCAGTTAGGAGGATGTTTAGAATGTAATCCGACATACTATGGTACAACAATGACACTGGTTAACCTTATTGCCACATTTTTTGGATTATTTTTAGTTGATATGATTGGTAGAAGAAAACTTATACTTAGTGGATTGCTTATTTCTTTTTTAGCAATATTTTGTATGATTTTTTTAATAACAAATAGTTCAAATATGGTTGCTTTATATCTATTGATCATGGTAGTGTTTGGAGGAGCTGTTGGACCTGGTGTATGTATTTGGCTTGTATTATCAGAGGTATTACCTGTACAGATACGTGGTATGGGGATATCTATAGCATTAGTATCAAAAGCTTTGATAGAAAGTATGTTTATTTCTAGATTTTTAGATCTTGTTCATAATTATGGGTATGCTCCGATACTATACTTTATGGGAATATGCATAGTTGTATTTATAATTATTGTTTATAAATTTTTGCCTGAAATGACAAATAAGGAACTTCTTTAAAAAAAGTTAGACTTACTTTAAATGCTTTGTAAGCTCATCTAGTTTATAGCTTGCAATATCTTTTTGTTTTGCATGATGCTCATCTAGTAATGCAAAATCAGCATCAGCATAAGCACATAAATCACCCTTTTCATTATAGATATCAACCTTAATCCACACTGTTGTACGACCTTTGCGGATAATTGAAGTTTTAAATATATGAGCAGATTTACTGTAAGTTGGTTTTAGGTACTTTATGTTAAGATTACGAGTCATACAAAATGATTTACTAACACTTAAAACATGTTTACCTAGAATATCATCACAAATTAGAGCGATAATTCCTCCATGAATCACATTATCCCAGCCAACATGGTTTGGTAAACATTTGAAGTTAGTATACATATGATCACCGACATGATACAAAGGAAGTTGTATACCTAAAGGATTTTTATTGGTGTCACTAAAGCAGGTAAAATTCCAAGGGAAATCGATTGGAGTATAATCATCTAAATTTATCATTTTAGTTAGCCTATATTATATTTACAAATTAATTATAAAAATTTCGCTATCAAATAATAGCTCAAACAGATGTGCATTATAGAAATGATATATTTCTGCTTGTCGTGACAGATCATTGATCTATCTTTTATTATTATGGGTTTGTTCTATAGTTTATTATTAATTTTAACAAGCCTCAATAATACCCGCAGCGCCCATACCAGTACCAATACACATCGTAATCATAGCATATTTTTTGTCAGTACGATGCAAACCATGCAATGCCTTAACTGTAAGTATAGTACCAGTTGCACCAAGAGGGTGTCCAAGTGCAATAGCTCCACCACAAGGGTTTACTTTAGTTTCATCAAGTTTTAAGTCATTAATAACAGCTATAGACTGAGCAGCAAAAGCCTCATTAAGCTCAATCCAATCCATATCTTCAATAGTTAAGCCTGTTTGCTTAAGCACTTTTGGAATAGCTTCAACAGGACCTATACCCATAATACGAGGGTCAACTCCAGCTACAGCAAATCCTAAAAACTTACCTAAAGGTTTTAGATTGTGTTTTTTCAAATATGACTCACTTACTAGTACAACAGCACCAGAACCATCAGAGACTTGAGAGCTATTACCTGCGGTAACAGAGCCTTTAGCTGCAAAAGCAGGTTTTAGTTTAGCTAACGCCTCTAGAGATGTGTCAGATCTTGCACCTTCATCTTTTGAGATGATTTTTTTGTGGTTTACTATTTTGTTATTTTCCTCATCAGGAAGCTGGTGATCAACATTAATATCTAAAATTTCATTATCAAAATAACCGTTTTCAATTGCTGTTATAGCTTTTTGATGGCTTTTAAGAGCAAATTCATCTTGTGCTTGACGAGAGACATCCCAATCTTTAGCTACATTTTCAGCTGTGATTCCCATACCATAGGCAATAGCTACATTTTCATCTTTAGCAAAAACCTCTTTAGAAAAAGAAATTTTATTACCACCCATAGGGATCATACTCATACTCTCGATACCAGCTCCAATAGCTACATCCATATTACCTTGAGCTATTTCATTTGCTGCAATTGCTATTGATTGTAATCCAGAACTACAGTAACGATTGATTGTAAAGGCTGGTACTTTATCTGGTAAGCCTGCTAGTAGGGTTGATATCCTTGCAACATTCATACCTTGCTCGGCTTCTGGCATAGCACAACCAACTACAATATCGCCAATATCTTCAGGATTAACTCCTGATTCTGCTACAGTTTGTTTTAGTACATCAGCAAGTAATTCATCAGGGCGTTTTTTTGCAAAACCACCTCGTTTAGCTTTTGTTACCGCTGAGCGTTTTGCAGCTACTATATAGACATTTTCACTCATTGTAGGCTCCTTATTAATTTCTCAGTGGTTTACCAGTTTCTAACATGTGCTTCATTCTAGCTTCTGTTTTTTCAGACATTGCTAGTTCTGTAAAGTTTTCTAACTCTTTTTCTAAAAGCCAATCTTCAGAAACCTCTGTGTCTTTTTCAATTTCTCCACCACACATTGTGTTAGCTAGGTTTACAGATATTTTATAATCATGTTCAGAGATTTGATTACCATCACGCATATTTACAAGTAACGCTTTGACTGTTGCAATCCCAGTCTCCCCAAAGACTTTAATCTTTTGTTTTAGGGGAGGATGATATTGACTAAATGCTAACAGTTGAGCTTTTTTAAGTGCAACAGCTAGTACTTCTTTGCTATTCATTACTATCGTATCACTTTCACGTAAGAATCCCATCTCAATTGCTTCGTAACCACTTTTAGCTACTTCTGCCATAGCTAAGTTTTTGTAGCGTTTTTCAAAGTCTTTCCAATGATCTTGAGCTTGGCTAGCTCTTTGAGTCATTTCTTTAGAGCCACCCCAACCTGGGATAATTCCAACCCCAGCTTCAACTAGCCCAATATAGCTTTCATGAGCAGCAACGGCAGCATCACAATGTAAGATAGTTTCACATCCACCACCAAAAGCAAATCCTTTTACAGCTGCAACTGTTGGTATTTTGCTATAGCGAAGTTTTTGTGTAACTATCTGATGACCTTTGCGGATAACTTCTTCAACAGCAGCTTCACCATTCATTGTGAATTTGATACCAAATTCCTCAAGATTTGCACCAACTGAGAAGATATCATCATATTGCCATATAACCATGGCATCTAGGTTTTCTTCAGCATAGTTTATAGCTTCATGGATACCATCTAAGACATCATCACCAATTGAACACATTTTACTCTTAAATGATAATATACCAACGCCTTTGTAATCGGCCATCTGCCATAGTTTAACACCATCATTTTCATATAGTATCTCTGTATCAACTTCATCAGTATGTTCAATAACATTATCTGAGAAAAGTTGTCTATCATAGACACTTAGTTTTTCACGGGATATAAGATCATTTTCTGTAAAGCTAAATTCTTTATTATTTTTATATACACCATTTTCTAATTCACTGACCCAATTAGGCAAAGAATTATCAGATAGTGCTTTTCCTGCTGAGATATCTTCATTTAACCATTTGGTCACTTTGTGCCAGCCAGCAAGTTGCCAGATTTCAAATATTCCTTGTTTCCAGCCAAAGCCCCAGCGAATTGCTAAATCCATATCTTTAGGGAAGTTGGAAATATCACCAACAAGATGAGCAGCATATAAAAACATCTCTCTAAATGTTGCCCATAAGAATTGAGCTTGG
Organism: Candidatus Francisella endociliophora; assembly: GCF_000764555.1. Classification (NCBI taxonomy): domain Bacteria; kingdom Pseudomonadati; phylum Pseudomonadota; class Gammaproteobacteria; order Thiotrichales; family Francisellaceae; genus Francisella; species Candidatus Francisella endociliophora. Next base: position 1,716,598 of record NZ_CP009574.1, read on the forward strand.
GCATTGTCACAATTACGAAGTCCTTCAAGTTTTTTAGCCCAATCTTTTTCAGATAATATTTCTAGAACTTCTTTATCTGCTTTTTTATCAGAAGGGCGATATTCTTTAGTATCTAAATCAAGAACTTTAATACCGTCTGATTCTTTTATATATAAGCCTTTTTTGGTTTTTTGACCAAGTGCTCCATTGTCAACTAGATTTTGAATCCAGCTAGGAGTTTCATATAAACTTTCCCAGCCATCTTCTAGATTATCTTTCATGGTTTCTATAACATGAGATAACACATCTAGACCAACCAAATCAGCTGTTCTATAAGTAGCACTTTTTGCACGGTCTAGTTTTTTACCAGTAAGTTCATCAACTATCTCAAGAGGGATGTTCATTTTCTCAGTGTAGTGACATGTTACAAGCATAGAGAATACACCAAGGCGGTTAGCAATAAAGTTAGGTGTATCTTTAGCACGGATAATACTTTTGCCAAGCTTCTCTACTAAGAAAGTTTCTAATTTATCGAGAATTTCAAGGTTAGTATCTTTATGAGGTATTAACTCAACTAACGGCATATATCTAGGAGGGTTAAAGAAGTGTATACCACAGAAGTTAACTTTTAGATTCTCTGGTAAAACACTAGCAAGTGTCGTAATGCTTAGCCCTGAAGTATTGGAAGCTAGTATGGCATTTTCTTTTATGTGTCCTGCTATTTTAGTGTAAAGACTTTCTTTAATGTCAATACGCTCAGCCACAGCTTCAATTACAAGATCACAATCTTCTAAAAGCTCTAAGCCATCTTCATAATTAGCGGGTGTAATATATTTAATAGAGTCTTTTGAACCAAAAGGAGCAGGGTTAAGTTTCTTAAGGTTTGCTAGCGATTCTTCTATTATAGAATTTGGATTTTCTTTATCTGATTTTAGATCAAATAGCACAACAGGGAATCTCGCATTAGCAAAATGAGCAGCTATTTGAGCTCCCATTGTACCAGCACCTAAAACAGCAATTTTATCAATGGCTTGGCGTTGTGATTCTCGTCTAACAGGTTCTAGTTTTTTTGCGATATCAGATTTTTGACTATCATCTTCTCCTTCTGGAAGATATTCATCACCAAAGATTTTTAAATAGCCACGCATGGCATCTTCTTTTGACATGCCTTTGATAGCATCCCAAGCCATCCATTTAGCACGCTCAACCATTTTTAATGCCGAAGGTTTCTTTGTATCATTATCACCTTCTTTAACTTGTTTATAAAAAGCATAAAGCTTTAATTTTTGGCTATTATCAGGCTTGAAATCTATAGTAGCATCTTTAACAGCTGTTAGCATTTCTTCAAACTTTTTCTCTAATTCTGACATTTTGTCCTCCTTGAGAGTCAACATTTTAAACTATTTTTCACTATTTTCTTTTTGCCATTCTGGATGAGCATTTTTAGGCCCTAATGCATAGTCATCAAACTCATCAGTTTGAATTACATTATTAATCTTTTCAGACATGGATTTTGCTTTCTTATGATCTTCTGTAGTAATGATATTTTTTTCTAATGCTTCATCAAGCAAATTACACCAATAGTCTTTATTAAGATCACCATTTTTCATTGCTTTATCTATTTTTGCTTTTACATTTTGAGCTTCAAGCATAGCTAAAAAGGCATTCTCAACTCTACCTATAGGATCATTATCATCATTTGGAACATAGCATATATCTTTCATCCATTGACGAGTACCTTTATTAGCTATTAGTTCTTGGCAGATTTTAGCATCTAGTTTATCTGAAGGTCTTCTAAACTTACGTCCATAAGGGAAGACAAAAAACTTCATTTTAATACCAAGTAATCTATTAGGGAAATTTCTAAATAAACTAATCATTGATTGTTGGGCATTATATAAACAGTATTTCACACCCCATTGTACGAAGATATCATCATCAGAATTTTCGCCATTATCTTTGTAATATTTTAGAACAGCACTTGCCATATATAAGTAGCTCATAATATCACCGAGACGAGAAGATAATCTTTCTTTGCGTTTAAGTCCAGCTCCTAAGATTGTCAAAGAAACATCATTGATATAGGAGTAAGCTGTACTCATTTGGTAAATGGATTTATAGTATCTGTTAAACTTGCTATCATAACCAGGTGCTGTAAAGCCACCACTTAAACCATACCAAAGTGTGCGTGCACCATTGCTAAACATATAACCTATATGCTTTTTAAGGTTAGAAGAAAATTCTTTTTCATTGCTATCCATTAGGCTTTGTATTTCATTACGGATATATGGGTGGCATTTCATCGCACCTTGACCAAAAATCATTAGATTACGAGTCATAATGTTTGCACCTTCTACAGTAATTCCAATCGGAGTCGCCATGTATGGAATTGCTAAGTAGTTATTTGGTCCCATAATAATTGCTCTACCACCATGAATATCCATAGAGTTATTTATAGTTGTTCTACCCATCTCGGTTAGATGATATTTTGATATCGCAGAAGAAACAGAAGGGCGAATTCCACTATCAACAGCAGCAACTGTAAATTGACGAGTTGCATTTGCTATATATGCAAGCCCTGCAGTTTCAGCAAGCTTTTCTTGGACTCCCTCAAATTGAGCAATGGGAACTTTAAACTGTTCACGCACATTTGCGTATGCAGATGTCATAATTGCTGACATAAGTGTATTGGCTGTACCACAAGCAGGTAAGGAAATTGCTCTACCAATAGATAAACATTCAACAAGCATACGCCAGCCTTCCCCAGCCATTTTTTGTCCACCGATAATCCAATCTATAGGTATGAAAACATCTTTAGCTTTAATATATCCATTCATGAATGCTTGTGCTAGAGGGAAGCCTCTTTTACCTATTTCTAAGCCTTTGTGGTTATGAGGCAGTAGGGCGCAAGTGATACCTTCTGAACCAGTTTCCCCCAGTAGGCCATCAGGATCTTGCAATTGAAATGCTAAGCCAACTAGTGTTGCAATAGGTGCTAATGTAATATAGCGTTTATTGATGTTTTTTAGCTTTATGCCAAGAGTTTTTTTGCCGTTGAAAGTTTCATAACAGACTACTCCTTTATCAGGCAGTGATGTTGCATCAGAACCAGCTGTTGGACCTGTTAAAGCAAAACAAGGTATTTCATCGCCATTTGCAAGCTTTGGTAGATATTGTTTTTTTTGCTCATCAGTACCGTAATGTGCTAGTAGTTCTCCTGGACCTAGTGAATTTGGCACCATTACAGAAATTGCTGCAGTAACGCTCTTAGTAGCTAGCTTCATTACAACTTCTGAATGTGCTGCTGCAGAAAAGCCTTTACCGCCGTGCTCCTTGCTTATTACTAGACCTAGAAAACCTTTTTTACGGATAAAGTCCCAAGCCTCTACAGTTAGGTCTTTGTCTTCATAATTGATTTTCCAGTCATCAATCATTTTACAAAGCTCAACAGTTTCATTTTCCAAGAATGATTTCTCTTCCTCAGATAGCTCAAACTTTTTTAGACTATGTAATTTTTCAAAGTCAGGCTTACCTTGAAATATTTCTTTCTCAAACCAATTATCTCCAGCATCAAGAGCAGTTTGCTCAGTCTTTGAAATTTTGGGTGTTGATTTTTTGGCAATCTTATAAATTTTGCTAAACATTTTAGTTCCTTAAGCAGAAAGCTGTTAACTTACTTATTTTCATACGTTTGAGCATATTCTTCTTGTAATGCGTTCACATCTATTTTTCCTACAGTATTTTTAGGAAGATCATCTTTAAATATTATTTTTCTAGGTAACTTATAGTGTGCAAGTTTTGTTTTGCAGTATTTGAATATTTGTTTTTGAGTTAGTTTTTTGTCATCTTTTAGAACTACGAATGCGACTGGCATTTCTCCTGTTTCTTTCGAGAAGCCTTTGATTACAGCAGCATCTGCTATTTCTTCTTTTTCTGTAAGTGTTAATTCAATTTCTTTAGGAAAAACATTAAAACCAGAAACAATAATCATGTGCTTGATTCTTCCAGAAATAACTAAGCGACCAAGCTCATCTAAATAACCCATATCTCCAGTTTTAAGCCAACCGTCTTCGGTGAAATGTTCTTTGTTAATCTTTGGTAAACTCCAGAATCCAGGCGATTTTTGTGGTCCCGTAACCCAGATTTCACCAGTTTCACCTTGAGGGAGTTCATTACCTTTTTCATCATATATTTTGATATCTGTGTTTGGTAGCGGGAATCCTACGGAACCATTAAAGGCAGAGTCGTTTTCTAGTGCGTTTACAGTTACTACAGGCGACATTTCAGATAATCCATAACCTTCTCTAATACTGACTCCTGTAATTTTTTTCCATTCATTAGCTACTGCCTCAACAGTCGACATACCACCACTTATAGATAACTTAAAGTTAGGGAATTGACTCTTTTTGAATTTTTTATTATTCAATAAAGCTACATAAAGAGTATTTACACCAAAGATAGTTGAGAAGTTACTTTTTCTCATTTCATTAACTAGGCCTTTAAGATCTTTTGGATTCGTGATCAAAATCTGCAAAGCTCCAGAGAAATAGAAAAGAAACAAATTCGCAGTAAGACTAAAAATATGATAGATAGGTAGAGCAGTTAAGACAATTTGTTCACCAAGAACTACATCAAAACCTTCAGTCCAAGCTTTAACTTGATATATATTCGCAACAATATTTCTATGTAAAAGAATAGTACCTTTCGGAGTACCAGTTGTACCACTAGAGTATTGTAAAGCAACCATATCATCAGGTGTTATAGTTACTTTAGAATAATCAGGCTTATATTCTGCTTTTATGGCATCAGCGAAGGAATTAAATTTATCTTTGGAATATCTGTCTTTCATTCCTTTGAGATATCTAGCAACAAAAGAGATAATTTGTTTTTTAGGAGTATGATAAAGATCTGCAATATGTGTAACCATTTTATATTTAAGGTCTTCGCATTCATCAGCAATTGCTTCAACATTGTGTGCTAATGCAGATAGGACAATAATTCCTTTTGCTTTTGAATCTCTAAGAATTCCTTTAACCTCTCTACTTGTATAAAGAGGATTGATATTTACAAAGACACATCCCAGTTTTATTAATGCAAAAATAGCAATAGGGAACTGTAATAAGTTTGGCAACATAATCGCAACATGATCGCCTTTTTTAAGTTGCCATTTATGTTGTAAGAAGCCAGCAAAGTATTCAGCATATTCATCCACTTGTGTGAAGTTTAATTTTTCACCATGACATATTAGTGCTTCTTTATCTGAAAATTTTTCGGTAGTTTCTTTGAGCATATCACTAAGTGTGATATTTGGAATATCTATTGAGAGCGGAACTTTTTTAGGGTAGTTTTCTTTCCATGGTTTCATAGTCATAGAGCCTCCTGGTTCCTTGATTAATCTTTTAAACCTTTTCTTTGCTTTTAACCCTCTATCTGTTTTTTAAACTTTACTCATTTAGTATATTAAACATTATAGCGTATTTAACTAGATTTACATATCGATACTAAATAAAAAATAAACAGGATTATTTTATGACTTCTATGCTAATGTAATTTATAATTATCTGCATAAATTAAATAATCGTAATGTTAGCTGTTATGAAAATCTATCATAATCCAAAATGTTCAAAATCGCGTCAAGCAAAACAAGTCTTAGATCAAAGCAATATTAATTATGAAACTCACTTATATTTAGATAATCCTTTGAATAAGACTGAAATTGAAGCTTTGCTTAAAAAGCTAAATCTTTCTATACGAGATATTATTCGCACGAAAGAAGATATTTGGAAAGAAAACTTTAAGGATAAAGATCTTTCTGATAATGAACTTATTGAGATTGTTGCAGAAAATCTAAGACTTTTAGAAAGACCAATAATTGAACATAAAGATTTTGCAGTGGTTGCACGATCAGATGATAAAATTACAGAGATATTAAACACGTATTAGTATTATGCTAATATTTTAGAGATTAAGTTTTATTTACACGGAGATATCTATATGCATAAAATATTCTATACATTTACAGATGAAGCACCAGCTCTAGCGACTGGGTCATTTTTACCAATTGTTGAAAGTTTTACAAAAACTGTTGATATTGAATTAGAGACAAAAGATATATCATTAGCATCACGCATATTAGCAAATTTTAGTGATTGTTTATCTAATGACCAAAAATGCTCAGATGATTTAGCAATTTTGGGAGATCTAGCAAAAACTCCTGATGCTAATATTATCAAGCTTCCTAATATTAGTGCATCAATTCCTCAGTTAACAGCTGCTATCAAAGAGCTTCAAGCGAAAGGATATAAGATTCCTGATTATCCATTTGAGCCAAAAGATGATAAAGAACAAGAAATCAAGAATCGTTACTCAAAAGTTTTAGGTAGTGCGGTAAATCCTGTATTAAGAGAAGGTAACTCTGATCGTAGAGTAGCAGAGGCAGTTAAAAAATATGCTGAGAAACATCCACATTCTATGGGTGAGTGGTCAAAAGATTCAAAGTCTCATGTTGCAAGTATGACTGCTGATGACTTTTACGCAAATGAGAAATCTTACATAGTGCCAAAAGCAACTACTGTTAAGATTGTACACACATGTCCTAAAGGAGCCCAAACAGTTCTTAAAGAAGGTCTTGCTTTAGAAGAGAAAGAAATCATAGATGCTACAAAAATTTCTGCAAAAGCTCTGAGAGAGTTCTATAAGACTGAAATAGCAAAAGCTAAAAAAGAAGGGACTCTACTTTCACTTCATTTAAAAGCTACAATGATGAAAGTTTCAGATCCAATCTTATTTGGTCATGCTGTTGAGATCTTCTTTGAAGATGTTTTCAAAAAATATGCTAAAGAGTTTAAAGAGCTAGGTGTAAATCCTCGTAATGGTTGGGGTGATGCTGTTGAGAAAATTAAGCAACTACCTCAAGATGTTCAGGATAAAATTAATGCTGATATTGAAAAAGTATTTGTTAAGCAACCTGATATTGCTATGGTTAATTCTGATAAAGGCATTACAAACTTGAATGTACCAAGTGATGTGATTATCGATGCTTCTATGCCTGCAGCTATCCGTTCATCTGGTCAAATGTGGAATAAAAATAATGAGCTTCAAGATATGAAAGCTATGATTCCGGATAGATGTTATGCTGGCGTGTATGCTGCAACTATTGATTTCTGCAAAGAGAATGGTGCTTTTGATGTTGCTACTATGGGAGATATTTCCAATGTGGGTCTAATGGCTAAAAAAGCAGAAGAGTATGGCTCTCATGATAAAACATTTGAAATCCAAGCAGATGGTAATGTAGAAGTTATCGATGCTGATGGTAATGTAATACTCGAGCATCAGGTAGAAAAAGGTGATATTTGGAGAGCTTGTCAAACCAAAGATATCGCAGTAAAAGATTGGGTTAAATTAGCTGTTAATAGAGCTAAAATTACTCAAAACCCTGCAATATTCTGGTTAGATTCAAATAGAGCACATGATAGAAATTTGATTGCTAAGGTAAATGAATATTTAACTCATCATGATACTACTGGTTTAGATATCCAGATTTTATCACCAATTGAAGCTACAAAATATTCTCTAAAAAGAATGAAAGAAGGCAAAAATACAATCTCTGTAACCGGTAATGTTTTAAGAGATTACTTAACAGATCTTTTCCCAATTCTAGAGCTTGGTACTTCTGCTAAGATGCTTTCAATTGTACCTCTTTTAGCTGGTGGTGGATTGTTCGAGACTGGTGCTGGTGGATCTGCTCCTAAGCATGTTGAGCAACTTATTAATGAAAATCATTTAAGATGGGATTCATTGGGCGAGTTCTTAGCATTAGGAGCTTCATTAGAAGATTTGGCAATTAAAACTAGAGAAGCTAAAATCAAAGTATTAGCAGAGGCTCTTGCTCAAGCTAATAAAGATTTCTTAGATAATGATAAGTCACCAAAGCGTAAAGTTGGCGAACTTGATACTAGAGGAAGTCACTTTTATTTGGCATTTTACTGGGTGAAAGCATTAGCTGAGCAAACTGGTAATGCTGAGTTAAAAGCTAAATTTGAGCCTATCTATGCAGAGTTAAAAGCAAATGAAGAAAAAATTGTTAAAGAACTAGCAGCTGTGCAAGGTAAAAAAGCAGATATAGGTGGTTATTACTTACCTAAAAAAGCTAAGTTAATAGAGGTTATGCGTCCTAGTAAAACTTTAAATTCTATCATGGCAAAAATATAAGGAATAAAATGTCTGAGAGTAAGAATGAATATATTGAAATCAATCTTGGTCGCATGATGATGGGATTGTTAGTATCTATTTATAAAAATGGTAAAGTTTTCTTAGCTACTCTTGTGTGTGCTTTAGTACTTACAATAGTTGTATCATATATGATGACTCGAAATACTTATGTATATAAACAAATGATACAAACTCCTTCGTATTTTGATGGAAAAGATGAGCAGAGCATACTAAATAATACAAAGATAAATGTTATCTTACAAAGTATGTTAAAGCAGATTCAGGATAGTAATCCTGATGACCAGTTACTTCAACATATAGATATTTTGTACCCATTCTATGATTACGAAGGTACTGGGAAAGATAAGAAAGTAATAGAAAATGATAATTATAAGTTAAAACAGAAGTATGATCAGCAAAAAATGTTTTTCACATTGTTTGTTTCATCTAAAAATGCAGGTGCTGCTGATGTGGAGAAAGTATATAATAATCTTTTAAAGCAGTTCTCAGACTCTCAAGTTATCAAAAAACAAATTGAGTTGTGGCAAAAAAGTCTACAAACAAAACTTAAACTAGATAATGATAATTTGTCAAGAAATGAAAAACTTTTGGAAAAAAATCAAAAGTTTCTAATGGATTTAATTTCTAAACAAACAAGTATATTAGGTATGGATGGGCAATCTCAGTCAATGCTTCTTAAGTATATTGGTAATATTGATAGTTATCAGAATAAGATTTTCTCACTACAAGACTCTATAGCTTTGACTAAGTTAAAGCTTGATAATGCTGGGCCGAAATTATCGTCTTTTGGTAAGTCTTTTAGCTTAGAGGCAGAAAGTAAATCTATAGCAAAGATTTTAGCTGTTGGTATAGTGCTTTCTTTCTTACTAGCAATAGCTACGAGTTTGTTTATAGCATTGTGTAAGAAAGTTGTTGTTGAGGCAAATAAGGAGAATTAAATGTCTGATAATAAAAATGAATATATAGAAATCAATCTTGGTAAAATATTTGTTACATTGTTGCAGAATTATAGAATATTCGTTTTAGTAGTTATTTTAGCTCTTGTTAGTGTGGGGGTGTTTGCTATTAAATATAAACCAACTTATATATAATGTTACTCTTGCCTCACCAAATTATAATAATGGTAGCGAACAGAATTATATTATCAGTAATGATAATGTAGCTACTATTTCGAGGTCGATAGTGTCGCAACAAATTGAAAGTGGAGATTTGCCAGTAACAGCAGCTATAAGTCTTGATGATAACAAGCAAGTAAATTTTTCTTTTGCACTAAAAGAGTATGATTTGAATCTTGCTGATACTTACTATAATGCTTTAAATAATCAATTTGATAAAAATCAAACTGTCACTGCCACTATAAAAAATTGGAAAGATGCTATTGCTGAGCAATTAAATATAAATAGCGATAGCATAGAGAAATACAATAAACTAATTAGTAACGACTATAAATATCTAAAAAATTTATCAACTCAGAAAGATTTATCAGGGATGCCTGCTCAGACTTTATTAGCTTCTTATTTAAGTCGAATTGATAATTATCAACAGCATGTTTACTCCTTAGAGAAGACTCAAAAGAATTTGGAAATGCAATTAAAAAGTGCTAATGAAAGTTTATCTAAAATAGGTGGATTTACTATTGATAAAAAGAATAAGCAAAATGTTATAATCGTTGGTGGAGTAGTGTTTGCATTTATTTTAGGTTGTTTGGCAGTGATGCTTAAGGTTTTTGTAACCAATACTATTCGTCAACCTAAAGCTGAAAGCTAATTATTAAAAATAGTGAAAAATAATATAGAACTTTTAAATCAAATTCCAACTAAACTTCGCGGTAAATATATTTCACTTTCTAGAAATAAAAGAATATCTGAAAAAGACTTAATCCTTGAGTTTGAAAGAATAATCACAGAAACAAATCAAAAAATATTACCAAAAATAAATTATCCTGATTTACCTGTTGCTGAAAAAGTCGAAGACATAAAAAAGCTTATTGAGGAAAATCAAGTAATAGTTGTCGCAGGTGAGACAGGTTCTGGTAAGTCAACACAATTGCCTAAAATATGTCTAGATTTGGGTCTAGGTAAGAGGGGACTAATAGGGCATACTCAACCAAGAAGGATTGCAGCTAGATCTATAGCAAATAGAGTTGCTAGTGAGATAGGGGATCAATCAAAAGTATCTTTTAAAATTCGGTTCTCTGATCAAACATCTGAAAATACTTTGATAAAAGTAATGACAGATGGAGTGTTATTATCTGAAATTAAAAATGATAGGTTTTTGTCTCAATATGAAGCAATAATAATTGATGAAGCGCATGAAAGAAGCCTAAATATTGATTTTCTACTTGGCTGTATAAAAAAGATTTTACCGTTTAGGCCTGATTTAAAAGTTATTATAACTTCAGCTACCATAGATCATCAAAAATTTACAAGTTACTTTCAAAAAGCTAAAGAGATTACGGTCAGTGGTAGAACATATCCTGTAGAGATTCATTATCAAAATGATGAAGATTTTGACACATTTTCAATGCAGGAGAGAATCTTATATGCAATCGATGAGTTTGGTAGAGGGGATGTTTTAGTCTTTTTACCAACAGAAAGAGATATTCATGAAACATTGGCTTATTTGAATAAACAAGATTTAAGATTTACGGAAGTCTTACCTTTATTTTCAAGGTTATCAAATAAAGATCAAAATAAAATCTTTAACCCAGAAGGATCAACTCGTAGAGTTATTTTGGCTACTAATGTTGCTGAAACATCTTTGACTGTACCACGTATAAAATATGTCATAGATTCAGGGTTAGCTAGGGTTAGTAGATATAGCTATCGTACCAAGGTGCAACGTTTACCAATAGAAAAGATTTCACAATCTAGTGCAAATCAAAGAGCTGGTCGTTGTGGTAGGTTATCTGCTGGTGTTTGCGTACGTTTATATAGTGAAGAGGATTTCAATAATCGTAAAGAATATACAGATCCAGAGATTTTACGCACTAATTTGGCTTCTGTTATTTTACAGATGTTATTTTTAAAATTAGGGAATATTCAAGGGTTTCAATTTATAGACCCTCCGGATTCTAGATTTGTTAAGGATGGTTTTAAACTTTTGTTTGAGTTGCAGGCTATCTCGGAACTTAATTACTCAAAACCAAAAATTACAGCTGATGGGATGAAAATGGCTATTATGCCGTTAGATCCAAAATTAGCAAAAATAGTTATAGAGGGGCATAGACAAAATACTCTTAGAGAAATAGTTTCAATCGTCAGCTTTTTGAGTGTACAAGATCCTCGTGAGCGACCATTAAATTTTCAACAAAAGGCAGATGAAAAACACTCTGTAGATAAAGACAAGTCTTCTGACTTTATCGCAATATTAAATTTAGCTAATAGGCTAAGTAGTAATTTAAAAGAACTTTCAAATAGAGAGAAGAAAGAATATTTTAAAAAGAATTTTATTTCATCTGTTAGATTTAATGAGTGGAATGATATTTATAGACAAATTATTGAAGTAATTCATGGATTTAAGTGGAAATTATCTTCTAATCAAGAGTTAAGTTATGAAAATTTACATAAAGCAATAGCGAGTGGTTTTTTAAGTAATATTGGTTTTAATTATGAAAATGCTGAATATCTAGGTGCTAATGGACTTAAGTTTTTTATATTTCCAGGATCTTCACAGTTTAAGAAAAAGCCTAAGTGGTTAATCTCATCAGAGATTGTTGAGACTACTAAGACCTACGCACGTAATGTGGCGAAAATTGAGCCTGAATGGTTAGAAGTTTTAGCTAATCATCTTGTGAAAAAACATTATGATGAACCGGTATGGAGTAAAAAGCGTAGATCTGTGGTAGCAAATGAAAGAATTACACTTTATGGTCTAGAGATAGTCTCAAAAAAATCTGTCCAATACTCAAAAATAAATCCACAAGAAGCCAGAGAAATATTTATTCGTGAAGCATTAGTGAATGGTGATTTTGAGTCTAAAGCATATTTCTATCAGCAAAACCTTAAGCTAATAGACCAAGTTGAAGATCTTGAAAATAAGTCGCGCAGAAAAGATATTTTGGTGGATGAACAAGTAATGTATGAACATTATGATGGGCTTATCCCTGATGACGTTTGTAGTGGTGTAACTTTTGATAAATGGTTAAAAACCATTTCTAAAGATGAGCAACAGAAGTTTGTTTTTGAATTAGATAGTCTGATGCAACACGATGCTAAAGAAGTTACTCAACAAAAGTTTCCTGATGCTTTAGCTATTGGAGAGATGCATTTGCCATTAGAATATCACTTTGATCCACTTGATGAGCGAGATGGCGCAACAGCTACAGTACCAATTGTCTTTCTTAATGATATTAATCCTAGCGTGCTTGAGTGGGGAGTATATGGTTTTTTATATGATAAGTTTGTCGCGTTATTAAGAGCATTACCCAAAAATATTCGTAAAAACTGTGTGCCAGTACCAACTTATGCACAAGCTATATTTGAGTCAATAGATTTTGATGTAGATAGGTATAAACCATTAAAGTCTGTTGTTGCAAAACATATTACAAGGATAGTTGGTTCTATAGTTGATGAAACTGTTTGGCAAGATGAAGAGTTAGACAAACACTTAATATTGAATATTAAAGTTGTTGATGAAAAAGGAAAAACGCTAGCTATAGATAAAAATATAAACACTTTAAAACAAAAACTTCAAAATCTAGTTCAAAAGCCAAAGAAAAATGTTGATGATAAAGTTTATTATGATTGGGAGTTTGATGATATTAAGCAAACATCTCAAATAAGAGAATATGGTATAAATGTAAAGGTATATAATTGCCTTGAAGAGTATAAAGATGGTGTGAAACTTTCATATAAAGCAACTATGAAAGAAGCTAATTCTTGTATGCAAAAAGCTTTGAAGAAGCTAATTAAACTACGTTTACAGAATTATCTATCAAAAAGCATTAAGAAAAATAATCTAGCAAGTTTATCAATGTCATTAAAGCTGAATGAATCAAAAGATAATATTGTTGATAAAGCTATAGACTTGAGTTTTTTTAATGACTCTGAGCTACCTTATACAAAAGATAATTTTGAAAAATTTTATAACAGTGGAATACAGAGCTTTGACTCAAATAACTCTAAAGTTGAATTATTAGTATCTGAGATATTCAAATATAAGAATCAACTCGATAAAAAGTTGAATGTCAAAAAAGTACCGCTTAATTTTATTCAAATATTTGCGGATGTTAGAGGTGAGCTAAATGAACTTTTTTATGATGATTATTTATCTCAACCAGTTGAGTATTTACAGAGATATAAATATTATATTCAGGCTTTAGAGAATAGGTTGGAAAAAGCTAAAACTAATTTGCAAAGAGATAAGGGTTATCAAATAGAGGTTGATGAGCTTAGAGTAAAACTAAACAAAAAAATCAAAGCTAAACACTTAAATGGTGAAAATGATGAAGTAATAAAAATAAAAGTCTTAATTAAAGAGCTTTGGGTTTCATGGTATTTACAGAATGTTAAAACTATTGAGTCAGTTTCTGGAAAGAAAGTTAGTCAATATATTGGCCAAATATAGTTAATAGTATAATATTTTGTTATAATCTTAGAATTAGTGCCTAAAAAGCTAAAAACTGAAAAATGTTCTTTTACGACAAGAGAGTTCTAAATTTTATAGTTATTATTATATTGAACGTGGTTTCTGTTGTTTGGACATTTTATATATTTAAGCAAACAGTGATTTTTCCTTTTTTAGTAACGGTAACTCTATTAAGGTGTTTATTTTCTTTTTTGCTTTTACGTGATTATATGGCAAGTTGGAGCAAGTCAACACAAAAAACATTCTTACGTAAAGCTTTTATTAACATTCCAGTATTTGTTATTACTGTAGTGTTTTTCTATGGGAGACTAGAATTTTCTCTTTTGTTTTCTGAATTTGTATTTTACTTGTTTTTGATTAATTTGAGTGTTTATCTGTACTGGTATGTTACAAATAGAATATCTATAAAAAAGACAAAGCTAGCTATTATTTATGGAGCAGGAGCTGCAGGTACGAAGATAGCTCAAGAATTAAACAATACGGAGTATGTAGTTAAATATTTTGTTGATGATAGTGCTGCTATGCAAAGACGTAGCATAAATGGAAAAAGAGTATTGTCACAAGAACAACTGCAACAGAAGCTTTTAATATCTAAGTTTGATTTGCTTATTATTGCTTTGCCTAGTGTGGATGATAGTGTTATTAAAGAAATTTATAAAGGGTATGAAAAAGATTTTGATCAAATTAAGATAATGCCAGCACTTGAAAACGTATTGCAAGATGAAAGCTTTGTATCTCAACTTAAACCTGTTTCACTCTATGATTTGCTTGCTAGAGATTCAAGAAGTTTAGATAAGGAGTCTATATCGCATTTCATTAAAGGTAAGGTTGTTCTTATTACAGGGGCTGGTGGTAGTATTGGTTCTGAAATTGTTAGGCAATGTATCAAGTATGAGGCAAGACAGCTGATTCTTTTGGATCATAGTGAGTTTAATTTATATAAGATCTCCGAAGAGGTTCAAAACCACAGTATTAAGAGTACTTTGTGCTCAGTGTGTGATATTGAGGCTTTGCAGGAAGTTTTTGATAAGTACACACCAGAAATTGTATTTCATGCAGCGGCTTATAAGCATGTACCATTAGTTGAAGACAATATATCGAGAGCGATAAAAAATAATATATTAGGCACAAAAAATGTTATTGATTTGGCTATTAAGTTTAACGTTGAGTCATTTATCCTTATTTCAACAGATAAGGCTGTGAGACCAACAAATGTAATGGGTGCGACAAAGAGGGTATGTGAGCTATACCTGCAGAATGTTGACCCAAAAAATACAAAGCTAGCAGCTGTAAGGTTTGGTAATGTTCTAGGTAGTAGCGGTAGTGTGATTCCTAAGTTTGAAGAGCAAGTTAGAAAAGGTGGTCCGCTTACTGTTACTCACCCTGAGATTACAAGATACTTTATGCTTATTCCAGAAGCGTGTGAGCTGGTGCTTCAAGCTGGAGCAATAGCAAAAAACTTAGAAGTTTTCGTGCTTGATATGGGTAAACCTGTTAAAATACTAGATTTAGCAAAGCAGTTTAAAAAACTCTCTGGTCGTGATGATGTTGAGATAGAGATAACTGGGCTAAGACCGGGTGAGAAGTTATATGAAGAACTTCTTATTGATGAAAGTGATATCAGAACGGATTATAAGGATATCTTTATAGGCAAGAGAACTTTTTATGATATTGAAAATCTAAATTTAGATATATCTTTATTGTTAAAAGACTCTGATAAAATAAATAGATTAAAGAAAATTGTGCCAGAGTTTGAACATAGGTTGAATAGTTAGTTATGAGTGATCGTATTTATTTATCATCTCCTCACATGTCTGATGAGGGGTATGAAAAAGAGTTTGTGCAGGAAGCATTTGATACAAATTGGATAGTTCCGTTAGGGAAAAATGTTGATGAATTTGAAAAAGAGTTAGCTGAATATACTGGTTGCGGTTATGCTGCAGCTCTTAGTTCAGGAACGGCGGCTTTACATTTGGCACTTAAAATATTAGGTGTATCAAATGGTGATGTTGTTTTGTGTCAATCTCTTACATTCTCAGCAAGTGCTAATCCTATTATTTATCAAAATGCAACGCCAGTATTTATCGATAGTGAAAAAAACACTTGGAACATGTGTCCCATAGCACTAGAACAAGCTTTGAAGATGTTCCCGCAAACTAAAGCTGTAATTGTGGTTAATTTATATGGAATAGCTGCTGAGCTAGATACTATCCGTGATATTTGTGACAAGTATGATGTGAAAATGATAGAAGATGCTGCAGAAAGTCTTGGTGGTGTATACAAGGATGATGCTACTGGTACCTATGGTGATATTGGTATCTATTCTTTTAATGGTAATAAAATTATTACAACATCAGGTGGTGGTATGCTTGTTACTAAAAATAAAGAATGGGCTGATAAGGCAAGATTTTATGCTACACAGTCTAGAGAAAATAAACCCTACTATGAACATAAAGAGCTTGGTTTCAATTATAGAATGAGTAATGTTTGTGCGGGTATCGGCAGAGGTCAGTTAAAAGTACTAGCAGATAGGGTTGCCAAAAAAACACATATATTTGAGCATTATAAAAAGCATTTATCAGATATTTCATTTATAAAATTTGTAGAGCCATTAGAAGAGGATAAGCCTAATTATTGGTTAAGCTCTATACTGGTTGATAGTATAGAAAGAAAAGGGAGCATTATTGCTAAGTTAGCAGAGTATAATATCGAAGCAAGGCATTTATGGAAACCAATGCATATGCAACCATTTTTCAAGTATTATGATTTCATTGGTACAGGTGTGGCGGAAAAACTGTTTGAGCTAGGATTGTGTTTGCCAAGTGATTCAAAAATGACTGAAAATGATCTGTTAAGGGTAGTAAGTATAATAAAAGAGGTATGTGATGCCTAAGAAGACATTGTATACGTTATTTCTTAAAAGAGTTTTAGATTTTGTTTTATCATTACTCGCGCTTATTGTTTTATTCCCAGTAATATTGGCTTTAGCTATGTTGGTGAGACTTAAGCTTGGCTCGCCTGTAATATTTAAACAACCTCGACCAGGTAAGAACGAGAAAGTGTTTAATCTCTATAAGTTTAGAACAATGACTGATGCGAGAGACGTTGACGGCAGTCTATTGCCAGACTCAGAGAGGCTTACAACGTTTGGAAAGTTTGTTCGTAGTACCTCTTTAGATGAATTGCCTAGTTTGATAAATATTATAAAGGGAGATATGAGCATAGTTGGTCCTAGACCACTGTTAATAAAAGATATGGTTTTTATGTCGGATGAACAGCGAGAGAGGCATTTGATTCGCCCAGGTCTCACAGGGTTGGCGCAAGTTAGTGGTAGAAATAATATTTCATGGAAAAATAAACTTGCGTACGATATGGATTATCTTAAAAAAGAGAGTTTTTTCTTGGATTTTAAGGTTGTTTGTAGAACTTTTTTAAAGGTTGTTAAACGAAGTGATATTAATAGGAATGGTACAGATTCTGATTTGGATCTTGGAGATTACTTATTGCTAGCAGAAGAGATAACTAAGAATGATTATGATTTAAGGATCAATGAGGCAGTTAGTTTACTAAAAGAAATAGGTAATAATAAGAAGGTTTGATTTTATGGGAGAAAAATCTAAAAGTTTAGCAGTGCTTATATCGTCATATGACAAGTCCGAAGATTTATGGAAACCTCTTTCAGAATCTTATGAAAGGTATTGGAAAAGTAGTCGGTATAAAATATATCTGGGTACTAATTATCTTGATCCTTTATTACCAAGGTTTGAAGCTTTAAAAATAGGCAAAGAGAAATCTTGGTCAGATAATATATTAAAATGTCTTGATAAAATTGATGAGGATTATATTTTATTAACTTTCGATGACTTGTTTCTATTTTCAGATATTGATAATAAAAAGATTGATGGTTTGATAATGAGAGCGATGGAAAATGATTGGGACTATCTTAGACTCCATCCATCTCCTACTCCCGATATTATACTTGATGATGATATTGGTCAGATTCTGCCAAATAGAATGTATAGAGCATCTACAGTTTTTTCAATAATAAAAAAAGATACTTTTAGGAATCTTTTAATTGATACAGAATCAGCTTGGGAGTTTGAACGTAATGCGAGTATGAGAAGTAACTGTTATGATAAGTTTTATGTATCAAGGAAAAAACTAATTCCTTATTTGAATGCTGTTGTAAAAGGCAAATGGGTTACCCCTGCCTTAAATTATTTAAAGAAAGATGGGTTTAGTGTTGTAGAAGAAAGTAGAAAGAAAATGTCTACTTATGAATTGATCATAGAATCTATTATGAGACTAAGATTGAAGATTTTTTTCATGGTCGTACCCAAAGGAATGCAAGGTTATATTCGTGAAAAAGTAATCAAGAAGCGTGAGAAATAGCCGTAATGGATATTCGTAACCTGAAAAATGGTTTTTATGCTGTTATAGATGTTGTAGTCTCTCCTTTAATAATGATCCTGTTGACCCCTATATTTGTTCACTTTTTAGGTGTTGAACAGTATGGTTTATGGATTTTAGTTAATAGTATGGTGGCATCACTATCTTTATTTAATTTTGGAGTTAGTGATGTTGTAATAAAATATCTTCCAAAGCTTTTAACTACAAATGATTATGAGCAAGCTAAAACACTTAGCAGTACTATCTTTATATTTCAATTGACTATTGCTGTGGTTATTATTTTATGTTTTTATATTTTTACAAGTCTTATTCTACCTTGTTTTGAGTCTTCTGGAAGGTATAGTATGTATGTGAGCATATTTGCTGTCGCAATACCTCTTTTTCTTGTAAAGCAGTTTGAGCAAGTAGCTTATTCTATTTTTAAGTCACATGAACGTTATGGTGTTGTTGCAACTCTTTCATTGATATCAAAGATTACTTTCTTTTCTATGCAGGCATTTATTGCTATAGAAACGGGCTCTGTTTACCAAGTAATAAAATACTCTCTTATTGTCGCGGTAATTATTTATTTAATCGAATTGTTATATATAAAAATGAAATATTATTATATACACATTTTTAGAGGGGCATCATTTATTACGTTTAAATCACTTTTAGATTTTGGAATTTGGAATTGGTTTGCATCTATTCTTTCAATTTTAAGAGTAAATTCTGATAAGTGGATAGTTAGTATGTTGTTAGGGTTAAAAGCCTTTGGATATTATTCAATCGCTGTCTTAGTTTTTAATCAACTATATACGGTGCTGGCAAGTTCAATAGCTTGGGTCTTTCCAAAAATTTCATCGAATTCTTTGTGTTTAAATGATCAAAAAAAGCTTTTCTATAGTTTGATGATATTTTTGGTGCTAGCAGGGAGCGTTTTAAGCCTTACTCTTAGTGCCTCCTCAAATTTGCTTTTTGTAACTTGGCTAGGAGAGGGGGTATATAGTAATTGTAAACATTTTATAAGCTTATTTTTAGTGATGTTTCCTGTATTCATTATGTCTGCGGTTTCATATTATTATATATTATCTTTGGGGTTGGTTAGATATAAATTTATTGTTGACTTTCTTGTTTTGAATATAAAAATTTTTGTTTTGTGGTTTTCTATTCGAGTAGGATTCTTGGGTGAAGACTGGCCTTTAGCTTTTTTGATTTTTTTGAGTGTGGAAATTATTTTATATTTTCGTATTGTTAGAAAACGAATAGAGCTTAAAAAATCGTTTATTTATTATATTTTGATAATACAGTTTATAATAATTATTGTTAGACTATATTTGATTAATATTTATTAGGATGTTTATGATATTTTTATATTCTATTTTATTCTTACCATCCGTTACATTTGGGATATTAAATGCAGAAATATTTCCATGGGGGGTTATAGTATGTCTGTTGTTGAATGTTAGGTACGACTCGAAATCAATTTTAATTATTTTTTTGATGTTCATTTCAGCTATTTCATCACTGTTATTATTGCCTAGTAATTATTCTCATATAGAAGTTTTTAGATCTTTAGCAGCTTATCTAAACGCTTTGTTACCTTTTATCTTAGTTATTAACTTAGAGTCAAAGGAGTTGCAGAGATTAAGAAAGGTTATTTTATGGCTTTTTTATTTTCTAGTAACCCTAGGTTTTTTGCAATACTTTCATCTAATTAATTTCCTAGATCCTTTATTTAAATTTTTTATTCCTAGAGCATCAGCAGAATCATTAAGTTTTATGAACCGAGGAGCAACTTTACTCTCTAGTGAGCCTGCTAGGGCTGGTGTGGAGTTGATATTTATGTATGTCGTTGTTAGGTATACATCTATAAGAAAAACACTTATTAGTGATGCTTTGATGTTGATATATATCTTATTTATTATTCAGTCTGCAATGGCTTTAGGGTGTTATATGGTATTTCTTTTGATTATTTATAGACTTCGCCTAGTGTTGATCTTAGCTGTGATTTTATTGTTAATTACTCAAATTAATTTACATTCGGGTGGTAGAGCTATTGATTTGGTTTATAAAGTTATTGGTTCAAGTTCTATTTACGATTCCTTGTATATGGTTATGAATGTTTCAGGAGCAAGAGTTATTTCAATATACTCATCTTTTATTTATGGTATACATAATATTTTTGGCGGAGGCATAGGGTGCTGGAAGATTTCCTCTGTAGATGCATTAAATATGACAGGCTTTGATGTTGGCTCTATGCGTTATTTTCAGGTGCATGGAGCAGGTAGTGTTGTACCAGTTAGATCTAGTGGATTTTTTTCTAATTTGATGCTTGATGTGGGGTGGCTAGGAGTGTTGATGTTTTCATTTTATCTTTATGATAAATTAAAAGTGTATTGGAAGAATGGTACTGAATCAAGGAATTTGATATTATATTTTATATTTAATGTATGTGTAATAGGGTCGGTCGGAGATCCAACTCCTTGGATTGTAATAGCTTTAATGCTAAGGATATTTGATTATGGAAGAAATAAAGTTTAGCGTATGCATTTGCGTTTATGATGGAGATGTGGCATCTAATTTTAAGGAAGCTTTAGATAGTTTAATAAATCAAGAAGCAGCTCCTAATGAAGTTGTCATAGTCATAGATGGACCTGTTTCTATAGATATTGTTAGAGTTATAGATGGGTATAAGGTTAGACTTTCACAAACCCAACTTAGTTTACAGACTTATTATATTAAAGATAATGTTGGTCATGGAGAGGCTAGAAGGGTTGCGCTAGGTATTGCTAAATATCCAATAGTAGCCCTTATGGATGCTGATGATATTTCTAGACCTTATAGGTTTAGAAAACAGTTGCAAGTATTTAAAGATAGAAATGATATTAGTGTTGTTGGAGGGCAGATATTAGAGATTGATCATATAACTTTAACACCACTATTTATGCGCAATGTTCCAGAAAAAAATTGTGATATCAAGGAATATATGAGAACGAGATGCCCATTAAATCAAATGACAGTAATGTTTAAAAAAGATGATGTTAATAGAGTCGGAGGTTACAGAGACTTCTATCATAATGAAGATTATTATCTTTGGGTAAGAATGGCTATTGCTGGATGTAAGTTTTATAATATTCCGGATGTTTTGGTAGATGTGAGAGTCGATGATAATTTTTATAGTAGGAGGGGAGGGTTGAAATATTTTTTTAGTGAGTGTAGACTGCAAAAAATAATGTATAAAGGTGGATTAATTAGATTGCATACTCTTACATTTAATATTGTAGTAAGGTTTTTTTTGCAACTTGTTTTTCCTACCAGTTTTAGAGCATTGATTTTTAAGTATTTTTTTAGGAAGGAAGGTGTTTAAGTGAGTAAGAAAATAGTAGGGTATACTACAGGCGTATATGATATGTTTCATGTGGGTCATTTACATTTATTGAAAAGGGCTAAAAACCACTGCGATTATCTAATTGTTGGAGTAAGTACAGATGATCTTGTAATGGAATATAAGAAAAAACTTCCAATAATTCCATTTGAGCATAGATTAGAAATAATTTCTTCTTTAAAATTTGTTGATGAAGTTGTAGCTGTTTCTCATAGAGATAAAGAGAAAGCTTATTTAGACGTAGGGTACGATGTTTTGTTTGTAGGAGATGATTGGAAGGGATCTCAAATATTTAATAATTTAGAGAGGTTTTTGAAAAAAAATGGTGCTCGTATTGAATATTTTCCCTATACACAAGATGTTTCATCAACTAAGTTTACAGATATTCTTACAGCTATCTCAAGCGAAAATTTTGGATCATAAAGATGTTTATTTATAGTTACTGGAGAGAACTTTGTAAAACTATATCATTAAACTGTAAGACTATTCACGCTAGGGATATACTAAATACTAGTGATGATAAGTGGGTTTTAGTTAAACATGACGTAGAAACTAATGTTTTTAAAGCATTAGAACTAGCTAAAATAGAAAAAGAATATGGTATAAAAGCTACATATTATGTTCAAGCTGATTTAGTAGAGCCAAATCATGAATGTTTGCAAGAGATTCAGAAGTTAGGGCATGAAATAGCATATCATTATGATGTTATGGACGCTAATAAGGGATCTTTTCATCTAGCTAAGTTAGATTTTTGTAATAATTTAGAAACATTCAGAAAGTATGGGTTTGATATAAAAACTGTGTGTCCCCATGGCAATCCTGCAATATTGAGGAATGGTTGGAATTCTAATAAGGATTTTTTTAGGAATGATCATATTAGTAAGTATTTTCCTGATATTTTAGATATTGTTGTTCATTTGCCATCTAAATTAGATAGTTCATATACATATATATCAGATGCGGGATTTGGATGGAAGAAAATAGTTAATATTAGCGATAATGATATTAGTAACAAGGGAGATATCCATCTAAAATCTAATTGTGAACTAAAAAAGATAATATGTTCAGATTCAAGAGTCATCTTGAGTACTCATCCACATAGATGGTATAGAAATAAGTTTAAGTTTTTACTAAATGTTTGTTTTTTTAAGTTTATAAAGACTTTAGCAAGAATTATGCTTAAAACACCTGTCTTAAAAAAAATTGTTTCTAAGTATTATTATTTATCTAGAAGGATATAAAGTTTGAATAATTTTAATAATAAAGAATTGCAGTCTAAAATATTAGAAATAGTTGTTTATTTTGATAACTTTTGTAAGCAAAATAATATCCGTTATTACTTAATGGGGGGGACTGCTTTAGGAGCTGTTAGACATAAAGGCTTTATTCCTTGGGATGATGACTTTGATGTTTTCTTAGACTTCGAAAATTATCAGAAATTACAGCATGTAGTTAAAGAAAATTTAGATAGAGATAAGTTTTACTTTCAAGAAGAAAATACAGATGAATGGCCTATGTATTTTAGTAAACTTAGGCTTAATGGTACAACATATATAGAAAAAGATGTTCTCTATAAGGATATGCATCATGGTATATATATTGATATAATGTGTTTGAATAATGTATCACCAAATTATTTTGTTAGATATTTGCAATATTTGTCAGCTAGAGTGTTAAATGCAAAGGCTTTGTATAGTAAAGGATATATAACGACTAGTGTTATCAAAAAAATTGCAATGAGAACACTATCATACTTTGTATCTAGAAAAACTGGAAGTATGCTGCTTAATTTTGTAAGGTCATTTAATGCTAAAGATACAGGAATGGTTGGTCACCTTTTTGGAAGAGCTAGGTTTAAAAAAACATCTTTTCCAGCTAGTTATTTAGGAGATCCGATATACACTAAGTTTGAGAACTTAGATTTACCAATCCCCCAAAATGCTCATGGATACTTAAAGCTGCGATATGGCGATGATTATATGAAGATGCCAAGTGAAGAGGTTAAAATGAGTTATCCATCACATGCATATATAGTTGATATAACAAAGTCTTATGAGAGTTATATGGATAAAAAGTAAATAGGAAGAAAAATGATGAAGAAGCACTGCTTAGTGCTTTAATATAACAATATTGGGTTGAATTATGAAAAAAATAGCATTGATAACAGGTATTACAGGTCAAGATGGATCATATCTTGCTGAGTTTCTTTTAAAAAAAGGTTATGAGGTTCATGGAATTAAAAGAAGAACATCACTATTTAACACAGATAGAATAGATCATCTTTATCAAGACCCACATACTAAGAATTTAAATTTTATACTTCATTATGGAGATATGACGGATTCAATGAATCTAACAAGGATTATTGCAGATGTTAAGCCAGATGAGATATATAATCTGGCTGCAATGAGTCATGTACATGTAAGCTTTGAGATGCCTGAATATGTTGCTAATGCGGATGGAACAGGGACTTTAAGAATACTTGAGGCTGTTAGGCTGTTAGGGCTTGAGAAGAAAACAAAAATATATCAAGCTAGTACCTCTGAATTGTATGGTAAGGTTCAAGAGATACCACAAAGTGAAACTACGCCATTTTATCCAAGATCGCCATATGCTGTTGCAAAGATGTATGCATATTGGATAACGGTTAACTATCGTGAAGCTTATGGTATATATGCATGTAATGGGATTTTGTTTAACCATGAGTCTCCAGTAAGAGGAGAGACTTTTGTAACACGTAAGATTACTAGAGCGGCATCTAAAATTGCTTTAAATTTACAAGAGAAAGTATATTTAGGAAACCTTGATGCTAAAAGAGACTGGGGTCATGCAAAAGATTATGTCAGAATGATGTGGATGATTTTACAGGCGGATCAGCCAGAAGATTGGGTAATTGCTACAGGTCAGACAACTACAGTTAGAGATTTCGTAAAGCTATCATTTGAATATACAGGCATTCATTTACAGTTTAAAAATGAAGGAGTCGATGAAGTTGGGGTTATTGAATCTATAGATGAAAATAGGACAAAGGAACTAAGTCTTGATCTTAATCACTTATCAATAGGGCAAGAGTTAGTTTGTGTTGATCCAAGATATTTTAGACCTACGGAAGTTGATTTACTAATTGGTGATCCTACGAAAGCAGAGCAAAAGTTAGGTTGGAATAGGGAGTATAATCTTAAGGATCTTGTAAATGATATGATGGCTTCAGATTTGAAAATGATGACTAAAGATGTATATCTTAAAGATGGTGGCTATCAGATTATGAGTTATTACGAGTAATAGAGATTATTATGAAAAAAATTTTAATAACAGGATCTTCAGGTATGGTTGGGCGAAACATACTTGAGTTTGATAAAGCAAGAGAATATGAAATTCTTAGTCCTTCGAGTAAAGAGCTTAATCTTTTAGATATACAAAGTGTAGATTCATATATAAAAAACAACAAACCTGATATTGTAATTCATTGTGCTGGAATTGTTGGAGGTATTCAGGCAAATATAGATAACCCTGTTAAATTTCTCTCGAAGAATACTTTGGTGGGACATAATATTATAATGTCAGCTTTTGAAAATGGAGTGAAAAAATTTCTTAATATGGGGAGTTCATGCATGTACCCAAGGAATGCTAAAAACCCATTAAAAGAAGGTGAGATTTTAAAAGGTGAATTAGAGCCTACTAATGAGGGCTATGCTATTTCAAAAATATTCTCTACAAGGTTATGTGAATATGTAAATAAAGAAGATCCTGGTTGTAACTATAAAACTATTATTCCATGTAACTTATATGGTAAATATGATAGCTTTGGTGAGAATAAGTCTCATATGATTCCAGCTGTCATCAAAAAAATTCATAAGGCTAAAATTGAAAATTTAGATAGTATTGACATTTGGGGTGATGGTGAGGCTAGGCGAGAGTTTATGTTTGCTGAGGATTTAGCTAATTTCACATATTATGCCTTAGAAAATATCCAAAGAATGCCTCAGAATATAAATGTAGGTTTAGGATTTGATTTTACAATAAATGAGTATTATAAGACGATAGCTAAGGTACTGGACTATAATGCTGAGTTTAAACATGATCTGTCTAAACCAGTCGGTATGAAACAGAAATTGATAGATGATAGTTTACTAACAGATTTTGGTTGGAAACATAAGACACCTTTAGAAGAAGGTATTAAAAAGACATATGAGTATTATTTGAAAGAGGTTCTGAATGATTAAGAGATATCCATTAGCAACATCTACATGGGATGATAAAGAGATTGAAGCTATTAATAATGTTATCAAAAAAGACATGTATAGTATGAGTGATTATGTTGCTCAATTTGAAGCTGATTTTTGTAAATACGTAGGTAGTAAATATGCTGTAATGGTTAGCTCAGGTTCAGCAGCTAATCTTATTACGACAGCTGCACTATTTTATACCAAAAATCCGATGCTTAAAAGGGGTGATGAAGTTATTGTGCCAGCAGTTTCATGGTCGACAACTTATTCGCCTTTGCAACAGTATGGATTAAAGCTTAAGTTTGTGGATATAGATCTTGAGACTTTAAATTATGATTTAAAAGCACTTGAATCAGCGGTATCAGATAAAACCAAAATGATTATGGTAGTAAACTTATTGGGTAATCCTAATGATTTTAATGCTATAGAGAAAATAATAGGCGATAGAGATATCTTTTATATAGAAGATAACTGTGAGTCTATGGGTGCTGAGTATAAAAATAAGCAAGCAGGGACTTTTGGAGTTATGGGAACGTTTTCTACGTTTTTCTCACATCATATGGCGACCATGGAAGGTGGTTTTGTTGTTACAGATAATGAAGAGTTATACCATATTCTTCTTTCATTGAGAGCTCATGGTTGGACTAGAAACCTTCCTAAAGAGAATTTGATTTGCAAAAAAAGTGATGATTGGTTTGAAGAGTCATTTAGATTTATTTTACCTGGTTATAATGTGAGACCTGTCGAAATGAGTGGAGCTATAGGTATAGAGCAATTAAAAAAACTTCCTGGATTCTTAGAACAGCGAAGAAAAAATGCAAAGCTTTTTGTGGAGCTATTTAAAAATCATAAAGATTTTATCATTCAAAAAGATATTGATAACAGCTCTTGGTTTGGTTTTTCATTTATAATTCGACCAGAGTCTAATTTATGTAGAAAAGATATAGTTAAAAAGCTTCAAGAAAAAGGTATTGAATGTAGACCTATAGTTACAGGGAATTTTGCTAGAAATGAAGTTCTTAAATATTTTGATTATGAAATACATAATGAATTGAAGAATGCTGATTATTTACATGATAATGGTTTTTTTGTGGGGAATAGTCAGGTTTGCTTAAAAGATGAGATTAATACTTTATTAGTTGTGTTAGATGGTTTATAAACTTATTCTCTTGGAGAGAAAGTTATGAATTTTTCATCAAGCTATCGAGAAAGCACAGCAAAAAGTTTTTGAGAATGATTCTTTAGTTACTTTTGGAATTACTCCAAATTGTGCCCATGAGGGGTATGGTTATATTAAGCAAGGTAGTGAGACCAATATAAAGGGTACTTATAAAGTAGAAAGTTTTGTTGAAAACCCAATGCTAGCATCGCACAACAGTATTTAGATAGTGGTGACTATAGTTGAGATAGTCGCATGTTTATGTTCACAGCTAAAGCCTTATCTACAAGCCCTAGAAAAGTTACAGTCAGTTATTTATAAAAACTTATCAAAAGTCACAATATTATTTGGATTTTGTCCGCTTTGATAAACAAAGTTTTTCAACAGTTGAGTCGCAATCAATTGACTATACTATCATGGAGAAGGCTCATAATGTTGTAATGGTGCCAATGCAAGAAAGCTGTTGGTTTGATGTTGGCTAATGGGACTCTTTGTATAATATATCATCAAAGGATGATTATGGTAATGTGGTTCTAGGTGATGTGATTACTAGTAGTGTGAAAAAGTTATTTACGCTCACAGGATCGTTTATTAGCGGCTATTGGTGTCGAGGATCTAATCGTCGTAGAAACAGCAGATGCTATATTAGTAGCAGATAAAAATAAAACTCAAGATGTTAAAAAGGTAGTTGAGTCTTTGAAAACTAGTGATTGAAATGAACTTTTAAGGCATAAGCAGATTTATCAACCGTGGGGGTCTTCAACAGTCCTAGAGGATAAACTTGGTTATAAGATAAATGCAATCCATTTAGAGCCTAGTAAAAAACTCTCATTACAAAAACACTATCATCGTAGTGAACATTGGATTGTAATATCTGGGACAGCAACGATAACAATAGGTGATACAAAATCTATACTTAGACCAAATGAATCTGTATATATAAAGATTGGCGAGGCGCATAGATTAGAGAATAATGGGAAAATTCCTGTTGTGCTTATAGAAGCTCAAGTTGGCGAGTATATAAGTGAGGATGATATCGTGAGGATTGATAACTGCTAATAGGTAAAACTAAAATATGCTTCAAAAATTATTTTGAGTTTCAAAGTAGTGCTTGAGTAATAGCTTGATTAAGCTAATGCTAGATTCCATGGTCAAGCTTGGTGGAATGACGCACTACTTTTCTTAATGTTTTACTTAGGCGTGAATCAATTTCATTAGCTTTATTGTTATAAGTTATACATATTGTAAAACTTTTAAGTATTTGTTTAGGGGCGGGGTAAATGAAAGAAGTTGTGATAAAAAATATAATCAAATCTAGTGGTGTCAGAGGGCTTGTATCAGCTATGACTGATAAAATTTGCTGGCTGTATACTAAACATTTATTCAGTTTCTAGAGCAAAAATATTCGATTGCTAAAGGCACAAAGGTTGCTATAGCACATGATCTGCGTGATAGTAGTCCTAGAATTACAAAAGCAGTTGTTAAAGCGGTTATGGATAGTGGTTATGAGCCTGTGTATTGTGGTCAGATACCATCACCAGCTGTGATGTTGTATGGTGTATCTAATCAGATACCATCAGTCATGGTCACGGGTAGCCATATCCCAGAAAGAAATGGTATTAAGTTTAATACTCCTTATGGTGAAGTTCTTAAGGAAGATGAAGAACTGATTATTAGCCAGACTGTTGCTATTGGTGATAATACTTTTGATGAAAATAATATGCTTTTGTAAGAGGTAGAGCTCCCTAAGGTCTCTAACCTGGCATATAAGCAATATGTAAATAGGTATTTAGATTTTTTCCTGCAAGGTTGCTTGTCAGGTAAGACTATAGGATTATATCAACACTCATCTGTAGGGCGAGAGATAATCAAAGAAATTTTAGAGAAGCTTGGAGCAAAAGTTATACTGCTGGGTTATTCTAAAAAATTTATATCGGTTGATACTGAAGCAATTCGCCAAGAGGATATTAAATTTGCAAAGCAGTGGGCAAGTGAGTATGAGATAGATAGTATAGTCTCAACTGATGGTGATGCAGATGGACCGTTGGTTAGTGATGAGTATGGTATTGGCTAAAGGGAGATATTTTGGGTGTTTTGACAGCGAAGTATTTAGGTGCGAAAAATGTTGTAACTTCCGTAAGTAGTAATACTACGGTTGAGAAAACTAATTACTTTATGGATGTAACCAGAACGAAAATAGGCCCTCCCTATGTAATTGCTGCAATGAATGAGCTACTTTCTAGTAATCAGGAAGCTGTTGCTGGGGATGAGGCAAATGGTGGATTTCTTTTAGCTAGTGATATATCTAGAGATGATAAAACTCTAAAAGCGTTAGCTACAAGAGGTGCTGTAATTCCAATGCTTGCGGTAATGATGTTATCTATCAACTCTAATAAAAAAGTTTCTGAACTTTTACAAGATCTACCGTCGTGCTATACTTCCAGTAGTAGGATTGATGATTTTGCTACTGAGAAAAGCCAAGAGATATTAAAATCAATATTAAATGGCGAGTTGAAGCTTCTAGATCAAATGATATCTGAGCATTTTGATGATAAAACGATATTAAACATATAGACGCCACAGATGATGCTAGAGTAACTCTAAAAGATCAAGATGTTGTTCATCTAAGACCTTCAGGTAATGCTCTGAAGTTTGTTATACAGAAGCGACTAGTGAAAATAATGCTAAAGAGCTAAACAAGTGTTGTGTGAATCTGATTAATAATATTAATAATTGAGGACTTTTGATTTTAATTCAGAATATTAGTTTCTGTTTTTGTGGAAATATTTATATGAGAAATTTTGTAGATATAATAAATTTAGAGCTTAAATAGCACCTCTTTTCATAGTCTCAAAAAACTCTTCATTAGTTAATGATCCTTTCATTTTTTCTGTAAGGAATTCCATAGCCTGTACATCTTCCATACTACCAAGAATCTTACGCAACACCCATAGTTTTTGAAGCTCTTCTGAAGTTGTAAGAAGCTCTTCTCTACGTGTACCAGATCTGTCGAAGCTAATAGCAGGGAACACACGGCGCTCAGCAATCTTACGATCAAGATGAAGTTCCATGTTACCAGTACCTTTAAACTCCTCAAAGATAACTTCATCCATTTTAGAGCCTGTTTCTACAAGAGCTGTTGCAATGATTGTCAGACTACCACCTTCAGCAGTATTACGAGCAGCACCAAAGAATCGTTTAGGTTTTTGAAGAGCATTTGCCTCAACACCACCAGATAGTACACGACCTGAGGCTGGAGATACTGTGTTGTATGCACGAGCTAGTCTTGTGATTGAATCTAGTAGAATAACTACATCCTGCTTATGTTCAACAAGTCTTTTAGCCTTTTCGATTACAATCTCAGCTAGTTGAACATGGCGAGCAGCTGGTTCAT
Organism: Candidatus Francisella endociliophora; assembly: GCF_000764555.1. Taxonomy (NCBI): domain Bacteria; kingdom Pseudomonadati; phylum Pseudomonadota; class Gammaproteobacteria; order Thiotrichales; family Francisellaceae; genus Francisella; species Candidatus Francisella endociliophora. Next base: position 1,746,954 of record NZ_CP009574.1, read on the forward strand.
CAAAAGTAGATGCTACAACTTCACCACGCACAGAGCGTTGCATTTCTGTAACTTCCTCTGGACGCTCATCGATTAGTAACATAATTAGATTACACTCTGGATGGTTTTTAGCAATTGATGTTGCAATATTTTGCATCATAATTGTTTTACCTGTTTTTGGAGGTGCAACGATCAAACCACGTTGACCTTTACCAAATGGGGCTGCTAGATCTATAACTCTAGCTGTAATGTCCTCATTTGAGCCATTACCTATTTCCATGGTTAGCCTTTCTTTAGCATACTCAGGAGTTAGATTTTCAAATAAGATTTTCTTTCTAGCTAGTTCTGGAGAATCAAAGTTAACACTGTCAATATGCTTAACTGCAAAGTATTTCTCATTATCACGAGGAGGGCGAATCTTCCCAACGATGCTATCACCAGTTCTTAGGTTTAGTTTTCTAATAAAAGCAGGTGAAACATAAATATCATCGGGAGATGCAAAGTATGAGCTATCAGAAGACCTTAAGAAACCATAACCATCTTGTAAAACTTCTAAAATGCCTTCGCCGTAAATATCTTCACCTTTATCAGCATGATATTTTAAGATTGAGAAAATAAGCTCTTGCTTTCTTGCACGAAGTGATTCAAGGTCTAGACTTTGAGCTATGTCCATTAGCTCATTAACAGATTTATACTTTAATTCATTTAAATTCATTAGTGTTCTCTTATAAAGATATGTTGATATAACTAATTATAGATATTTATCTACGATTGAGATTAATTGAGACTTTTGTACTACACCGACTTTAGTTTCTTTGTTTTCACCATCTTTAAAAACCATAATTGTAGGCACGCCACGTACACCAAACTTTTGTGCAACTTCTTCATTATCATCAATATTAAGCTTACAAATTTTTACTTGGTCATCGTAGTGATTAGCTACTTGCTCAAGTATTGGTGAAAGCATTTTACAAGGACCACACCAAGGTGCCCAAAAGTCTAATACTACTGGAATATTGCTATTTAGTACTTCAGCTTCGAACTGGCTATCTGATATATCGATACATTTTGACATGCTTTGATTTTTCCTTTAAGTTTTGATTTTTTAAAACTGAATGGGCAGGCTTTTCTGCCTCTATTTGATAATTTTAAGAAGTTAAACTAATTGTTAATTATTATAAACAAAAAAACTTCTTAGACAAATTTTTTTAGCTATTTTAGATATATTTTTTTATAATGGGAGTTAGTTTAAAAAAGAAGATTTGTTTATATGTCAAAGATAGTTGCAACGGTAGATCTTGGGTCAAATAGTTTTCACATGCTAATAAGTGAAATTAAGCCTGATGGGGAGGTTGTAACATTATCAAAGCAAAAACAAAAAGTTCAGCTTAGAGCTGGTTTAAATAATAATCTAACAATAAGTAAAGATGTTCAAGAAAAAGCTATACAGTGTTTAGAGTTTTTTGCAAAAGAAATAGATAAGTATCATGTTGAATATGTAAAAGCTGTTGGGACATATACACTCAGGAAAGCTAAGAATCATATCAAAAGCTTTAAAAAGAAGTTAGACAAGGCACTTGGAACTAAAATTAAGATTATTTCAGGTCCAGAAGAAGCTCGCCTTGTTTATGTTGGGGCTAGAGATAATCATGATATTAAGAAAAAAACATTAGTTATAGATATTGGTGGAGGTTCTACGGAGTTTGTAATTGGCAGAGGCGATAAAATACTTGTTGCTCGTAGTTTAGATATGGGTTGTGTTGGTATGCAAAAAGATTGTTTTAAAAATGAGAAACTTGATTTTGCAAATTTTCATGCTGCGGCTTCTAAAGCAAAGCAGGTTCTTGAGCCTATATTATCTAAATATAAGAAAATAGGTTGGAATAATGTATTAGGATCTTCTGGAACTATTATCTCAGTTAATAATATATGTCAGAGACTCACTGGTCGAAGTACTATAACTAAAGAATTTTTGAATGATTTGATAACCATGATGATGGATAAGCGAGAAGTTGAGCATATTCGTTTTGAAGGCTTAAGAGAAGATAGAGAGAGTGTTTTAGCTGGTGGTGTGGCAATTTTGTATGCGATATTTGACTGTCTTGGAATTTCTGAGATGAAACTATCAAATGGCGCTGTGCGTGAAGGTATGCTTTATGAGCTTGTTAAAAGTAAGTATAAGATAACAATTCAATGAAATATATTCCATTAGCTGCTAGAGTAAGACCTAAAAAGGTTGATGATATAATAGGTCAAGAACATCTCCTATCAGGAAATGGCGCTTTAAAAAGAATAATAGCTAGTGATGGTATTTGCTCTATGGTTTTATGTGGTAAGCCAGGAGTTGGTAAAACTACACTGGCACGAATTATAGCGGGTTCTAAAGATTTAGAGTTTTTTGAGCTATCAGCAGTAGATTCTGGTGTTAAAGAAGTTAAAAAACTGATTGTGGATAATCAACATTTAGATAGTTTTGTATTGTTTTTAGATGAGATTCATCGCTTTAATAAATCACAACAAGATTTGCTTTTACCGTATGTTGAATCTGGAAAGATTGTTTTGATTGGAGCTACGACTGAAAACCCGACATATTATTTGAATAATGCCTTAGTTTCACGTCTTTTCGTTTTAAGACTTAAAAGGTTAAGTATTACTGGAACTAGAGTTTTAATTCAAAGAGCTTTATTGCAAGATGAAATTCTAGCAAAATATACTTTTGAAATAGAAGATGGCTTATATAGTGCTATTCATAATTATAGTGAAGGCGATTGTCGTAAGATTTTAAATCTTCTTGAAAGAATGTTTTTGATAAGTGATAAAGAAGATAATATTATCCTGAATAAGGATCTGTTTGATCAAGCTGTAGGTGAAGCATCTCGAGATTTTCATCGTGAGGGTAAAGAATTCTATGAGCAACTTTCAGCTTTTCATAAATCTGTTAGAGGAACAGATCCTGATGCAGCTATTTTTTGGTTAAGTGTGATGCTAGATAATGGTGTTGATCCTTTGGTTATCGCTAGAAGAATGCTGTGTATAGCATCAGAAGATATTGGCAATGCTGATCCACAAGCTTTAAGAGTTGCGATAGATGCTTGGAATGCTTATGAGAAGTTAGGCCTTCCAGAGGGGAGATTAGTACTATCACAAGCAGCTATTTATTTGACAGTAGCTCCAAAAAGTAATGCTTGCTATAGTGCTTTAGCAGAAGCACAGCAGGTAGCTAAGAATATTGGCCATATAGAGGTTCCACAACATCTAAAAAATTATAAAGATAGTAATTATTTATATCCGCATAATTATCCAAATTCATATGTGAATCAGCAATACTTACCTGATAATTTAAAACAAAGATTTTATAATCCTAGTGGATCTGGTTTTGAAAGTAAGATTAAAGTAAAGCTTGATAGTATTTCTAAAATAAGAAGTAATAATTAATCTATTAAAATTTGATATTTGTATGTTATAATCTTTGGAATTAAATTATATCTAATAAAATATAACTAGGTTTTAAAATAGCTATGGCACTAGAAAATTTACTACATCCTACTAATATAAAAATTGATGACTATGCTAAAAATGCTACCAAGTTTTCTTTTGAAGCACTTGAGAGAGGTGTTGGTTATACTCTTGGCTATGCACTAAAGCAAACTATGCTTTATTCTGTAAGTGGTGCATGTATTACTAGTATTAAAATTAATGATGGAAAAGTTGCATCTTTAGAGGATGTAATTCCATGTGACGAAACAGTCGCTGATATTATTTTAAATGTTAAAGCACTTCCTGTAACTTTGGCAGAAGGTGTTGAGACAGGAACTATTACTTTTGAACTTTCTGGTTCTGAAGAAGAAATATTTTCTGAAGAGGCAAAACTTTCTGAAGGTTTAGAAATTACTGAAGAAGTGTTTATTTGTAGCTATAATGGCGGCAAAAAATTAAAAATAGAAGCTAAAGTAGAAAAAGGTACTGGTTATAGACAAACTGTTGAAAACTTTAAAGATGGTGAGTTTTTGCTAGATGCCACTTTCTCTCCAGTTACTTTCTGTGAGTTTGAGATTAAAGATGCTCGTGTAGGTAGAAGAACTGACCTTGATCAGCTTCGTCTAGATATCAAAACAAATGGAAATGTTACTTGTGAAGAGGCTCTTAGACTAGCAGCAACTAAGATTCAGAATCAATTAAGAAATATAGTAGATGTTGAAGAAATCAATAAAGGCATATTTGTTGAAGATCCAACTAAAGATATTGATCCTATTTTATTGAAGCATGTTGAAGAGTTGAATTTAACAGCTAGATCTTCTAACTGTCTAAAAGCAGTAAATATCAGATTTATTGGTGAGCTTGTTCAAAAAACTGAAAACGAACTTCTGAAAGCACCAAACTTTGGTAAAAAATCATTAACAGAAATCAAAGACAAGCTTTCTGAGCTTGGATTATCTTTAGGTACAGCTATCGACAATTGGCCTGAAGATCTATAGAATATATCTACTCTTGCCGGAGTGGTGAAATTGGTAGACGCGCCGGATTCAAAATCCGGTTCTGGCAACAGAGTGCCGGTTCGAGTCCGGCCTCCGGCACCATCTAATTTTTTAAAAACCCTACATTTTCAGAAGTTTAATTCCTTAAGGTCAAGAACTTAAAAAAGATGAAATAAAATCATTTTAACATTGTTATGGCTGTAATAATGATAATTATGAGAATTGATTTTATTAATATTACTTCTCTGCATTTTAAAATAAGTTATAGATATTTCTTAGTTTTCTAAGGAGTACAGTTATTTATTTTAGAAGAATACAGAGATTATTTTGAGGTGTTTTGTTTTGCTTCCGTAGCCTTTAAAACTCTATCAGAATATATTAGAGAAGCAGCATTTTATCTAATAACCCACTTTGCTAGAAGTTGTTTTATTTTTTCTTTGCTTTGATATGAATAACAGATGTTGGGTTATGTAATATCTTACCGGTTCTTATACCTTTGATTGTACCTATAGCAGCTATAGTCCATGCACAGATTAGGAATGCAAATGAACCTATTGCAGCCCATTGGAAAAATGGCAGGTGAGTATGTAATGCTAACTGCGTTGTTCCTGTTACACATGTACCAACAGGGAATGTAAATGCCCACCAAGTTAGTGCGAATGGCATTTTTCTTCGAAGTGCTCTTAAAGTAAGTAAAGAGGCAATGAAGAACCATAACATAGCAAACCCCCAAACAGGTACACCATAAAGAATTGCCATTACATTCATACCTGTTGCTATTGGTTCACTAACAGTAAACAAAGCTGCGGTACCTAAAGCACCAGCGGCTGTAATTGATTGACCTAAAGGACCTAAAACAATCCATAATGTTGGAACTCGTGCACTACCTGATGTACCAGAATGAGATAAACGACTCCAGATTAGAGTTATAATTATAAGTGAAGCTACTAAACTAAGACCAAAACAAGCATACATACCATAAAGTAGGGTTTGCTGTGCATCACCATTTTCCATGTATTTAAGGAACATTGAACCAATAGTTGCCGATACCATTGGTGGAACAACTGGCATCAACCAGCCACCAAATGCAGCATCTTCATGAACTTCATTATAAGTAAATAAACGATATGGAATGATAACTGCAGTAACAATACCACTAATAGTACCAATCCAAAAAAGTGGCCATGCTATATTAAGCGCTAATTCTTGACCAAAAAGAGCTGGCCCTAGTAATAATGTTCCACCAGCAACAGTTAGAAATGCCATAGGAGGTGCACCAAAAAATTGAGACATTATTGGATCATTAAATTGGCGTTTAATAATGTGAGGTTTTTTTATTGTTTGATAACCTTTAAATATAGTCATGAAGATAAGCATCGCAAATGCAATCAGCCAAACAACTGTTGCAAACCCTGTTAAATTTTTACCAATATATGGTAAGCCAACAGCAGCATTTGCAATAATGCCGGTACCCATTACAGAGGCGAACCAATTTGGCCCCATTTCTTTTTGTAATTCAACTTGTTGATTCATGTATATAATTCTCCTAACATTAATTGAACTTAGTTAATTCTTGATTTAATAATTATCGTGATAATTACTTTTGATAATCAAAATAGCCTAGTGATCTAGATTTCAAAAAACTCTTTTTAATAAAGTACTGAATAGAGATATGATTATAGCCATAAGCATATGAGATTACAATGAAATGAAATTCTAATTAAGTCTTGTTTTAATGAATTTATATTATAACTATTATAAGTATAATTGATTTGAACCTGTTATAGCTTATTGAGAATTTGGTATAATATACAAAATTATTTTAAAAAAATATAAAGCCGTTTATGATTATAGATTCACATTGCCATCTTAACTATTTAAAGCTTGAAGATACAACATTAGAACAGATCATTAAAAATGCAAAAAATGTTGGTGTTGATAAGATTGTATCAATTGCAGTGGTTTGGGATGAAATAGCTGGTATTCAAAAGACAGCAGAAGAATTTGAAGATGTTTTCTTTTCTGTAGGTGTACATCCAAGCGAATTGGATACACATCAGCCAAGCGTTGATGAGATTATCGAAAGATCTAATCATAGCAAATGTGTTGCTATCGGGGAGACAGGGCTAGATTATTATTATAATGGTGACGAGACAAAAAAGGCTCAAAAGATCAAGTTTGTAAATCATATGCAAGCTGCTAACGAAGTTAATAAGCCCGTTATCATACATACTCGTGCAGCCAAGCAAGATACTTTAGATATCTTAAAATCTGAAAATGTTGAAGGTTGTGGTGGTATACTGCATTGTTTTACAGAGGATTATGATATGGCTAAGCAAGCTCTAGATATGGGAATGTGTATATCATTTTCTGGTATTCTTACTTTTAAAAATGCTAAAGATATCCAAGAAACTGCTAAAAAATTACCACTTGATAGAATTCTTATTGAAACAGATGCTCCGTATCTGACACCAGTACCATTTAGAGGTAAACCAAATTATCCAGAATATGTCAAATATGTGGCTCAATTTTTAGCTAATTTGAAAGGTATCTCCTATGATGAAGTTGCAAAACAAACCTATCAAAATACTTGTGATGTTTTCAAAATATAGTTTTCATTATGGCTGATAAAGTGAATGTCTTTGATATAGTTCCTAAATCTTCTGATGAGGAAATATTTACTGATTTATTGAAAAAAGATAACCTCCAGATAGAAAAAATTATCTCTTATGGTCAAGTTACTCCAATAGATCAACCATATATTCAAGATCATAATGAATGGGTTCTTATCTTAAAAGGTAGGGCAAAAGTAAAATTAGAAGATAATGGGTATACTTTAGAAGAAGGAGAATATCTGTATATTCCTAAAAACATGAAACATTGGGTTACTTATACATCTAATCCAACTATATGGTTAGCTATTCATTTCAAGGATTAAAATTTAGATGCAACATTTTTTTTCTGAGCATTTTTATATTTTATGTGTATTTATTATATCAATGGGATTTTTAGCAAGTTTTATTGATGCAATTGCAGGTGGTGGTGGTCTTATTAGTATTCCAGCCTTGAGTATGACAGGTTTACCAATAGTGATGGTTCTTGGGACAAATAAGTTCCAAGCAAGTATAGGCACAGCTATGGCTGTATTGAAATATTATAAGAATGGTTTGATAAATATTAGAACTGTTTATCGTGGCTTGATTGCTGGATTTGTCGGAGCTTGCTTAGGTACTACTCTAACTTTGGTTATCCATAATGATTTTATGAGTAGTACTGTGCCAATACTTTTACTAGTTGTTTTTGTTTTTAGCATTTTTAATAAAAATCTTGGTATAAATGTTGGTAAAAAAAGAATGTCTGAGATGGCTTTCTTTACAATATTTGGTTTTGTATTAGGAGCTTATGATGGATTTTTTGGTCCTGGAACAGGCAATTTTTGGATTATTGCGATTGTGTACTTTCTTGGTTATACATTCTTACAAGCTTCAGGTTATGCAAAAGTTTTAAATCTAAAAAGTAATGTGTTTTCTCTTGCTGTATTTGCAATATCAGGACAAGTTAATTTAACTTTTGGGTTACTTATGGCTATTGGTAGTTTTTTTGGTGGGGTAGTAGGCTCACGAATGGTTATATTAAAAGGCTCAAAACTAGTTAGGCCAATATTTATAGTAATTGTTGGTGTGAGTGTTCTAGTCATGATAAAAAGTAGCTACTTTTCTTAAGTTTATATATAAATAAAACTTAATGTTTCTAAACTTTTACAATGGTATAATGTTCATCATATTTTTATCAATAAGTTAATTTATTATGGATAATCAAAAAGCATTAGAAATAAAAAATCTTACCAAAGTTTATAAAGGTGGGTTAAAAGCAGTAGATGATATTAGTCTTGATGTGCAAAAAGGTGACTTTTTTGCTCTTTTAGGACCAAATGGGGCTGGTAAATCAACAACTCTTGGTATGATTTCTTCACTTGTAAATAAAACATCAGGGCAAATAAAGATCTTTGGGTATGATATAGAAACAGATTATATCCAAGCTAGAAAATACCTGGGTGTAATGGCTCAAGAGATAAATCTTAATATCTTTGAGAAGCCTATGGATATATTGATTACACAGGCTGGATTTTTTGGGATATCTAAGAAAGAAGCTATACCTTATGCAGAAGAGCTTCTTAAAAAGGTTGATCTTTATGATAAAAGAAATACACAGGTTAGATTCTTATCTGGTGGTATGAAAAGAAGGCTAATGGTAGTTCGTGCGCTTATTCATAAGCCAAAGCTTCTTATATTAGATGAGCCAACGGCGGGAGTTGATGTTGAGCTTAGAAATTCTCTTTGGGATATGATAGCAGAGTTTCATAAAGAGGGTCTGACTGTGATTTTGACTACGCATTATCTTGAAGAGGCGGAGTCTATGTGTAATCGTATTGCACTTATCCATAAAGGTAAAGTGCATGTGAATACAGATATGAAGACATTTTTAAAGTCAGCAGATAAACATACTTATGTCTTTGATCTAAAAGAGAAGTGTGACAAAGAAATATCTCTAAGCCTTGGAGCTGTTAAAAAAGTTGATGATTATACTATTGAAGTAGAAGTTTCTAAGGGTGTTGTGCTAAATGAAATATTTGCAGAGTTAACAACTAAGTGTAATTTGGATGTATTAGGTGTGCGTTCAAAAGAGGCTAAGTTAGAGAAATTATTTATTGAAGTAGCAAGAAATAAATAGGTAGGTTTATGAGTTTAAGAGATTTTTGGATAACATATATAACGATTTTTAATCGCGAATGTAAACGAGTTTTTAGAATTTGGCCACAAAGTTTATTACCATCAGTAATAACGACAATTTTATACTTTCTAATTTTTGGTAAAGTTGTGGGTTCTCGAATAGGAGAAATGTCAGAAGGTTTTACTTACATGCAATATATTACGCCTGGTTTGATTATTATGTCTGTAATAATTAATTCATATAGTAATGTAGTAAGCTCTTTCTTTGGAATTCGTTTTAGTAAAGCTATAGAAGAGCTTTTGGTTTCACCTGTGAGTAATCATGTTATAGTTCTAGGATATATTTCTGGTGGAATATTTAGGGGCTTTATAGTTGGTATTTTAGTTAGTGTAGCAGCCTTTTTATTGGGGGGATTTGCAACTATACATAATGTGGCTTTAGTATTAGCTGGCTTTATATTTTGTGGTGCATTATTCTCTCTTGGAGGACTTATTAATGCTATATTCTCACAGAAGTTTGATGATACAACTATATTTCCAACATTTATATTAACACCTCTTATTTACTTAGGTGGAGTGTTTTATGATATAAATAATTTAACAGGTTTTTGGCACTTTATATCTGCTTGTAATCCATTATTTTATATTGTTGATTTTGTTAGATTTGGATTTTTAGGAGTATCTACAGTTAATCCATATTTTGCATTTGCTGCGATAATATTGTTTACGTTTATGCTATATTATCTAAGTTGGTATTTACTAAATAAAGGTATTAGACTTAAAGCTTAGATAGAAATTTATTTATTTTTTTCTGAAGTATGAACTTCTCTTATTATATATAAAGGTCGATGTTTTGTTTCTATAAATATACGTCCAATATAGCTCCCTAGCATTCCAATTCCAATCATTTGTAGACCACTGAAAAATAAGATAAATGTTACTAATGATGGGTAGCCTGGCACATTTACGCCAAATATCAAGGATTTAAGCACTATTATTGAACCATAAATAAAGCTAATAAGAGCAATTATTACACCAAGATATGACCAGATTTCTAGAGGAGCTTTGCTAAAACTTGTAATTCCATCTATAGAAAATTTGAAAAGTTTCCAATAATTCCATTTTGTTTCACCAGCAACTCTTTCTTCTCTTGCATGATATACAAGCTTTTCTTTAAAACCTATCCATGTAAGAAGACCTTTATTGAAACGAACTTTTTCCTTTAACTCTAGAAAAGCATTTATAGCGGTTCTATTAAGTAGTCTATAATCCCCCGCATTAGGAGTTAGCTTTGTATCACTAATATTATTCATAAGCTTATAGAAAAGACCTGCTGAATGTTTTTTTGTAGATGTATCAGAGTCTCTATTTTCTCTAACTGCTGTAACAACTTCATAGCCATTTAACCAGTGATCAACCATCTCTAAAATAAGTTCAGGAGGATCTTGTAAGTCTGCATCTATAGATATAGCTGCATCGCCTTTGCAGTTGGCAAAACCAGCAAAAAGAGCAGCTTCTTTACCAAAGTTTCGTGATAAATCAACGGCAACTATTTCAGGAATTTCTTTTTGTTTTTGTAGAAGAAGTTCTAAGGTATTATCTGAGCTACCATCATTTATAAAAACAAGTTCATATTTAGTAGGTAGTTTTTTTAAAATAGGCATTAATCTTTCAAAAAGATGTTTTAAACCATCAGACTCATCCTTTACAGGGATTATTATACTTGTTAGTTTGCTGCTATTATCCATACTAGAGAGTTCAGCTTTGGGATTAATGTATATTTTAGAGAGATATTGGGCATAGAGCAACTAGATTATCTTTTGATAAGTTAATATTAGTGGTGATATTGTTGATAAATATAAATTATCTTTTGTTATACTTATCATAATAATTTTTTAAATAAGAGTATTATGTTTGTATATAAAAAGATAGCAATTATCGGTAAGCATTATAATATTGAAGTTGCCGAAACAGTTACTCAGATATATAAGCTATTATCTAAATATACAGCAGAAGTTTATGTTGAGGAGGAGTCAGCTCAGGATCTATCTATAAAAAATATAAAAACAAAATCATTTCAAGAAATATCACAATACTGTGATATGGCTATAATTGTTGGCGGAGATGGAAATTTTCTTAAAGCGGCGAGATTGCTAGCATTGTATAGCGATATTCATATTGTTGGTGTTAACAAAGGAAAGCTTGGCTTTTTAACAACAATAAAATCAGATAAAAGAATACTTAAAAAATCGTTGCTTAGCATATTAAAAGGAAATAATAAGCTATCAAATATGTCGATGATAAAATGTAAAATTGATGATAAAACTCGTTATCCACTAGAAACATCTATAGCATTAAATGAGATTGCGATTACATCATCAAGAGGTCTAATGTTTGGATTAAAAGTTTATATTGATGGTCGATATGCTTTTGATCAGAGAGGTGATGGGTTGATAATCTCAACACCAACAGGCTCAACTGCACATGCAATGTCAGCAGGTGGACCTATTTTATGTCATAATCATAATAGTATTGAATTGGTTGCTATTTGTTCTCACTCGTTAACTAGTCGTCCTTTAGTTATTTCAGATAATAGTGAAATTGATATTCATATCACAAACTATAATGATCCTGAGCCTGTTCTTAGTATTGATGGGCGACATGATACTATATTAAAAGCAGGTCAAAAGATTAGTATTAAGAAAGCTAAAAAGAGTGTTAAAGTGTTGCACCCTGAGGATTATAATTACTATGATACTCTAAGAGAGAAGTTGGGTTGGGGTAAGGTTTTATTTTAGAAATATAAAATTTGAAGAATATTTATATTTTAAACAATGACAAACCTATGTGTTGCAGAGTATGATTTTCCGCCGGCTGTAAAAGAGATTTTCACATTTGCTGTTCCTGCGACTGCACATTGTAAACTTGCTAGCCCAGAGTTAAAACTAGCGTTTGTCACAACCTCTGATGTCGTTTGCCATGTGCCATTTTGACCTATTGTATGGATTGTGCCAGAAGCATCAATAGGTTGACATGCATTGCTAACATCTGTAAATTGAGTTGTAACTTCAGTAGGGCTAGATCCATCTTGATTTTCAAACCCAGGGATATCTTCCTGGTTAATTCCAAGCCATACTCTTCCTGCTAAGGCTGGAACTTCAATTGTAACTTTTTTAAGTTTTGATTGTAACAAATTATCATCATCATTAGAGCATCCTGACAATAAAGTCCCAGCTGCTAAAGCAGCAGTCAATAAAATTGCTGTTTTTTTCATATGTTCTCCGTATTATTTTAAATCGATAAATTAAGTTTAGAGGCTTGTAATTATAAATTCAATCATTAAGTTAATATTTCTAGAAGTTCAAATGTTATTATGATTATAAAGCTTGTTATAAAAATACCTGAAACAAATTCAATCTTTTTGATATTTCTAAAAAATAACTGTCGAAGTTTATTGTTTCCAAAAAAGATCGCCACAATGCAAAACCATGCTAAAGTTGTTGCTGCAATCGCTATCCATGTTATGAAAACCCAAATGCTAGATAGCTCATCAACTAAGCTAAGCATTGAACTGAAGAATACTAAGACTTTTGCATTGGCAAGATTAGTAAATGTACCATTCAAAAAGAGTTTAATATTTGAAGGCCTATCAAAGTTGTTAAGGTTCTTTATATGTTCACTTCCATTAGAGTTAAGCTCTTTTGAGGCAAAAACATCTTTAAAGAGATTAAATGCTATATATGTTAAATAACCAACGCCAGCAAGTATTAAGATTTTAAATAGTATTGGCTGCTTGTATAACAAAAATGAGCCAAACCAATAAACAATAAACGTATTTAAAAGTATTCCACAAGCTATTCCAAGTGCTGTATATATTCCATATTTGTGTCCAAACTTGATGGAGTTACTGATCGTTACAAAGAAGTCTGGCCCCGGTAATATTAGGCAGCTACACTGTAAAGCTAGAATAGTTAAAAAGATTAGCACAGATAGACTCTTATTTTTATTTGACTTGATATAGAATAGTATTAATAAAATTACAATAAATCTAGAAAAATGTGTGACAAACCTAAAGAAAATTTGCGACAAATAAAAAGTTTTGTGCAAAGGGCTGGTCGAGTGACTAAGAAGCAACAACAGGCTTTTGATAATTATGCTGAAAAATATTTAATAGAATACAATAAAGATAGACAGTTAAACCTTGCAGAAATATTCGCTAATGATAATCCAGTTATCTTAGAAATTGGATTTGGTATGGGAGGATCATTAGTACAAATGGCTATAGAGAATCCAGAAAAGAATTATCTTGGAATTGAAGTTCATAAAGCAGGAGTTGGAAATATTTTATATGAGATAGAGCATCAAAAAATAGCAAACCTTTTGGTAATGAGTTATGATGCGATAGAGATACTAGATAATATGATTGCTGATGAAACGCTTTCTGGGATGCAAATATATTTTCCAGATCCATGGCATAAGAAAAAGCATAATAAGCGTAGAATTGTGAATCAAGAAAATATAAATCTTTTTGCGAAGAAGTTGAAATTTAAAGGTGTATTGCATTATGCAAGTGATTGGTTGACTTATGCTGAAGATGTTTTGGAGCTTCTTGAAAATGATAACAAGTATAAAAATTTATATGATAGTTTTGCTCCAAGATCAAAGTGGAGACCTCTAACAAAATTTGAGAAGAGAGGGCAAAATTTAGAACATCCGATATCAGATATACTATTTGAGAGAGTTTAAGGATTAACTGTGAAAATTGCTAGATATAAAAAAGGTTTTATAAAAATTGATGAATACAATAGTAAGCTTCATTTTGGAAATATATATTGTCCAGATTGTGGCAAAGTAAAACTAAAACTAATAAGGAAGGCTGGGCAAGAATCTTACTTTGATTTTATTAAAGATGAGAGTAAACATGATGAGTTATGCCCAAAAGCTAGACGACCAATACAAGACTCAAAGATAACTGAGTTAGTACAGAGTGACTCAAAGAAAGATATGAGTAAACTTAATTTTTTAGTTAATAAGAATCTAGAGAGATCAATAGACTTACTTACAAAGCTTGAAAAAGATGGTGAGCTTAAAGAGGAAGATAGACTGAATCTTATGCCATTTAAAAAACAGCAGCTTGTGGAAAATCGCACTCGTGAGTACTCAAAACAAGATTTATATACAATCAATTCTTTAGAGTTAGCAGATTTAGATATTGAAAAAATAATAAATAAGTATTGTATCGTTTATGGTATCGCAGGAATTACAGCTTCAGATATTGAAGATAGTAAGAAGTTACTTTTTAAGATAGATCAAGATTCAAGATTCTCGATATTTATAGCTCCTAGTCAAGTTAAGTATCTTGATTTCGATAAAGGTAAAAGAGCTAAGTTTGCTGTGTTTGGCAAATTTAAAAAATCAGGTAAGTTCTTAAATTTAGAAATTCGCTCAACTAGAGATTTAGTAATAAAGGACTAACTTATGAATATTAATGTTCGTTATGAAAGATTAGAAGACCAAGAATTAATTTATAGATTGATTTCCCAAGCATTTGAAACTGCTGATGAAGAAAAACTTGTTAGACTTTTACATACAGATCATCAAAGTTTGATTTCATTGGTCGCGGAGATTGATAATAAAATAGTTGGGCAAATAATTTTGTCAAAAATGAATACAGAGTCTGATAATGGCTTAGAAATTTATGGCTTAGCTCCAATGTGTGTAGCTCCAGAATATCAAAGTAAAGGTATTGGTACAAAGCTTGTTGAGGCTGTTATACAAGAGGCAAAGCAAAATAATATTGATGCAATTTTTGTCTTGGGCCATCCAAATTATTATCCTAGATTTGGTTTTAAACCGACGAAGGATTATCAGATTAAATGTCAATATGATGTGCCAGTAGATGTTTTTATGGTATTAGATTTATCAAATAAATTAAATCTATTAAAAAATCAAACTGTATTTTATGCAGAAGAGTTTAGCAAAGTCTTTTAGTTATTAAAATAAAATCTAAAATAAGCCACTTATATTGTTGACAACTAAATTAGAATATTCTAATATATTGAGTATAAGGATTGATTAGGATAATAAATATGGATCTGATGCAGATGAAAGATAATGCAAGTAAGGCATCAGCTTTATTAAAAGCAATATCTCATGAGTCAAGGCTATTAATACTATGTTTGCTCCTAAGAAAAGAGATGACAGTAGGAGAATTAGCAGAATACTCTGATCTTAGTCAATCAGCATTTTCACAACATTTGTCTGTATTGCGTAGAGAGGGGCTAGTGCAAACAAGAAAGGAAGCTCAGACAGTCTTTTATAGTTTGAAAGATCCTGCTGTGAAACAAATATTAGAGGCACTATACAAAATATATTGCGGATAAAAAATTTATTTAAAATATTAGAAAAATCTAAATTAGTAAGTACTAAAAGGAGAATGAAATGCACAATGTAAAAAATATTTCGGTAAAAGAGTTTCTTGATTTACAAAAGAAAGAAAAAGTTAAGTTAATTGATATTAGAACAGCTGGTGAACATAATAGAGAATGTATTGATTGTGCGCATAATATTATAGTAGATGATATTTATGATGCGGATATTCAACCAGATGAGATTGTAGTTCTTCATTGTCAGTCCGGTAATAGAACTAATCAAGCAGCTAGTAAGGTAAAAGATCTAAATGCAAAAGCAGTTTATCTATTAGAAGGTGGTCTTAATGCTTGGAAACAGCATAAACAGCCAACTCAAAAAAATGTAAAAGAGCCTTTACCAATTATGCGTCAGGTACAAATTATAGTTGGTTTTATGGTGCTTTTAGGAGTGGTGCTTTCATTTACGGTATCTCAATACTTTGCAATATTAAGTGGTTTCTTTGGGGCAGGACTTTTATTTGCGGGTCTTACTGGAACTTGTGGCATGGCTATAATGCTAGAGTTCTTACCATACAACAAAAGAAAGTAGAAAGGCATTAAGAAAAGGAGCTTATAAAGTGGCTAAAAAATATCTAATAATTGGTGGTGTTGCTGCAGGAGCTTCTGCAGCTGCTAGATTAAGAAGACTAGATGAATCAGCAGAAATTATAATGTTTGAAAAAGGTCCATACGTATCATTTTCAAATTGTGGATTACCTTATCATCTTGGCGGATATATAGAACCATCAGAAAAGTTGGTTTTGATGACACCAGAGAAGTTTGATAAGCAATATAATATTGATGCTCGTACTCTATCTGAAGTTGTAGATATTGATAAGTCAAATAAGCTTGTAACAATTTTAAACCATGCAACTGGTGAGAAGTATACAGAAAATTATGACAAGCTAGTAGTTGCTGTAGGAGCTAAGCCAATAGTTCCGCCGTTTGGAGGCTTAGACTCTATAGAACATTTTATCTTAAGAAATGTTGTTGATGTTGAGAAAATCCATAAAGCTGTTTTTAGTAAAGAAAAAGTTGTTAAAAATGTTACAGTAATCGGTGCTGGATTTATTGGTATCGAAGTTGCAGAGAATCTTAAAGAAAGAGGTTTTAATGTAACAATTGTTGAGATGGCAAATCAAATTATGCGTCCTTTTGATTATGAGATGGTTAAACCTTTAGAAAAAGAGCTATTAGATCATGATATTAATTTGATGCTATCTGAAAAGGTTGTTAGTTTTGAATCTGACAAAGTATTGCTAGAATCTGGCAGACAGATAGATACTGATTTGGTTGTATTATCTATAGGTGTTGCACCTGATACTGCTTTCTTGAAAAATGTAGGTATTGAGCTGGCTAAAAGTGGTCATATTCTTGTAAATGAAAATTATCAAACTTCTGATAATGATATTTATGCAGCTGGCGATGCTATTTTAGTAAAAAATGCTATTACAGGTCAGGACTTTAATCTTCCTTTAGCAGGCCCAGCAAATAAACAAGGGCGTTTAATTGCAGATCATATAAATGGTAAAAAGACTGTAAACAAAGGCTATATTGCTTCATCAGTTATTCAAATCTTTGAATATACAGGTGCAGCTACTGGTTTGAATGAAGCTTGGATTAAATTTCATAATTTAGATATTGACTATGGAGTTGCTTATACTGCACCATTTGATAGAGTTAGTATTATGCCAAATGCTGAGCATGTATTTACTAAAATTCTATTTGAAAGAAACACAGGTAAGTTGCTTGGTGCACAAGTTGTAGGTAAGGGGATTGTTGATAAAAGAGCTGATGTGTTCGCAACAGCAATTAAGGCTGGTATGACAATTGAAGATTTGCAAGATCTTGAACTTTGTTATGCACCTCCATATTCAACTGGTAAAGATGTTGTTAATCATACAGGTTATGTGGCTAATAACTTACGAAATGGAGAGTTTAAGCAAGTACCTTTTACAAAAGTCTCAGACCTTGTAACCAAAAGTGCTCAAGTTATAGATGTAAGGGAAGTTGCTGAAACTAAGAGAGGGCTATTGAATCACTCTAAGAATATACCAATGTCAGAGATAAGAAATAGATTATCAGAACTTGATAAGTCTAAACCAGTTTATGTGCATTGTCATACAGGTCAGAGATCTTATAATGTCGCTCTTATGTTACAGCAACATGGTTTTGATGTATATAACATCGCAGGTGGGTATATTATGATTTCATATTATTATGATACCCTAGAGAGATTAACAGGTGAGAAATCACCATTTAATAAACCAAACTTTAATTAATAAGTTTGTGGAAAAAACAAAGGAGATAGTTATGATTTTTAGACAATTATTTGATTACGATACGTGGACTTATACTTATTTAATCGCATCTGGACAAGGTAGAGAAGCAATTATTATTGATCCAGTTGATACACAGATTGATAAGTATCACAAACTTTTAAATGAGCTTGATATCAAACTTGTAGCTGCTATTGATACTCATGTACATGCAGATCATATTACAGCGATTGGACAGTTAAGAAATGACACTAAATGTAATTCAATAATGGGTGCTCATACAAAAGCAGAATGTGTTTCTGTGAAAATCAAAGAAGATGAAACAGTTGATTTTGATGGGTTGAAGTTGAAAGCTATCTATACACCTGGTCATACTGATGATTCGTATAGCTTTATTCTTGGTGATAAGCTTTTTACGGGGGATACTTTGTTTATAAGAGGTACTGGTAGAACAGATTTTCAACATGGTGATTCTTTTGCACAATATGACAGTATTAAAAATAAACTGTTCAAATTACCAGAAGATACAATCGTATATCCAGGTCATGACTATAATGGTTTTACTTCTAGTACTATTGGTGAAGAAATTAAGTTTAATCCAAGGCTACAAGTAAAATCAGCAGAAGAATATGCTGAACTTATGGCAAACTTAAATCTGCCAAATCCTAAATATATGGATATTGCTGTACCAGCTAACTTAAAATGTGGTCTAGTAAAATAAAATGATCTTAGTTATATTTGGTTTTATCTGTGGTATCGCTTTAGGCCTTACAGGAGGTGGTGGATCTATCTTAGCCGTTCCTCTACTAACTTATGGAGTGGGGTTAGACTTCCATAGTGCTGTGACTATATCTTTACTAGTAGTTGGTTTTACGGCAGTGTTTGGTTTATTAGTGAACTTTAAAAAGCAAGATATACATTATCTAGCTGCTATTGTAATGATAATTACAGGAGTTATTTTTGCTCCTGTTGGTAGTTATATCTCACAAGCATTATCAGATAAAATTTTGATGCTTAGCTTCTCAATACTTATGGTAGTTATAGGTATTTGGAGCTTAATCAAAGCTAGAATAATGTCAGACTCACATAACTCTGTTTGTAAGTCTGTTGGTCCTAAATGTATTGTGGCCTTGCTTATAAGTGGAGGTGTTGTTGGAACTTTAACAGGTTTCTTTGGTGTTGGAGGAGGTTTTCTAATAGTACCAGCACTTGTGTTTATTACGGCAATGCCTATTAAAAGAGCAATTAATACATCATTATTAGTGATTTTTGTAATATCAATATCAGGTTTTGCTTCACATTATGATGCAGAAAGTATGAACTGGCATGTAGCTATTATGTTTATCATAGGTGGGGTCGTGGGTATGCTATTAGCAAATATAATTAAGAAAAAACTAAACGATAAAGTATTACAAATAATCTTTGCAATTATGCTGGTAGTCTTAGGAAGTATTATTTATTTTACTAATTAGTTTTTAACCAGCCAGTGATGCTTAATCTCTGATTCTCTATGAGTACTGGTAAAACTTCGTGCTCAATTTTTTTACTGTCAAATAAAACTATCTTTCCATTTGTTGGGAATATTTGCAGGTTTTCGTTATCTAGGTAGAGTTTGAGTTGTCCACCAAAAGAGTCATTCCAATTTTCATTTAAGTAGCAAACAATTGAAATAGTTCTTCGATCATCATTTTGAAATGTGTCTAAATGCTTTTTATAGAAAGATCCTTTTGGATACATTGCATAATGAAACTCTTTAGTAACAATCCCTGCAAAACAAGTTTTATTAATATATTCTATAAATTCATTTATTTTCTCAAAAAAAGATTTTGCATATTTTGTTTCATCTATCCAACATATAAAATCACTGCGAATAGTACGTTCTAAACTTTCATTTAAACGATTACCAATAGCAGATTTTCTAAAGTAGTCAGCTTGATAAAAGTTTGTTAACTCTTCTCTTAGTTTTATAGTTTCATCAATAGTTAGCCAATTATCAATGATACAAAAACCTTTATTAAGATAGTTATCTATTATCTTTTCATAGAAAGAGTTTGAAGGGGGTAAATTAGACATCTATATGTCCAAGAAATATATGTAAGCGAATTATATACTAGAAAGTTAAAAACTAGTTATCTATTTTTATTATAAAATCATCTAAGTACTCATCAACATCTAATTCATATTCAGATATTGCAAAATGTTTAGCAGATTTTTGTTGTTTATGCATTTCTTCTGTGGAGCCATTATTATTTAAATGGTGCCATTCTGGTAAGTCTTGACCTTCAAGAAGAAGCTTATAGCTACAGCTATTTGGCAGCCATTTATGAGCGTGATTTTTAAGTTGCTTGTATGTCAGGTTTATACACTCAGGGACAATTTGTTTTCTTTTTTCATACATACTACATTGGCATTTATCAGTATCTAAAAGCTTACAACTAACTTTGGTATAGTACACCTCATCAGTTTCATCATCTTGCAGTTTATTAAGGCAGCACAATCCGCATCTATCACAGATAGACTCCCACTGTTCAGCTGACATATCTTTTAGGTCAATTTCTTGCCACCACTTGTTCATATTTCTTCTTGATAGGTTATAATAGTTATTTGCAAAATAATGATAGCTTAAATTATCTCAAAAAACACCAAAGGAATTTATGAAAACTACAGCTAGAGCAAGAAATAATGCGAGGCTTTATGCAGTGCAAGCTTTGTATCAAAAAAAAGTTGCTGATAATACAATTGCAGAATTGAAAGTACAATATTATGCAGATAATGCCGAAAGACATCAAACTGACTGGGAATTGTTCTATAGACTTATGGATGCAGTAGATACAAACTATGATGCAATTGATGAGTATATCGCAGTTAATTCAAAAGATGGTATAGACTCTATAAACTATGTTGATTATGCGGTTTTACAAGTAGCTATCGCAGAGCTTATTGAATGCTTAGAAAACCCATATCAAGTAATCATCAAAGAATATGTTGAGATTGGCTATAGTATGGGTACTGAAGAAGGCTATAAGTTTGTAAATGCTGTACTACAGAATTTAGCAAAATCTATTAGAGGTGAAGAGTAAAACTATCTTGAGAAGCTAAGAAGTTAAACTTCTCACGATGTTCTTCCTGTTTATTTTTATCTAATTCTGCAGCTAAAACACTCTCTTTATATTCTTCATGAGCTAAAATATCTCCGTTATAATCAATAATCATACTATCTCCAGCATAAGCTAGACTTGGATCACTACCCACTCTATTACAAGCTATTACATAGGTTTGATTTTCAATAGCTCTAGCTTTTAAAAGAGCTTTCCAATGTTCGCGACGGGATTCTGGCCAGCAAGCGACATTTAATAAAATATCATAATCGTTATTGTTACAGTTAAATACAGGGAAGCGTAGATCAAAACACACTGTTAATAAAATTCTAAAACCTTTGTATTCTATGATTTTACGCTGATTACCACCGCTGTATTTCTTATTTTCTCCAGCGTGGATAAATAGATGATTTTTATCATAAGTGAAGACTTGTTTGTCTGGAGTTACAAAATATAATCTATTTGCAATTTTATCATCTGTAAAAGTAGCAGCACTTCCAACAATTGCAAAATTTTTATCCTTAACTTGGCTATACATCCATTCAACAATATCTTCTTGTGAACAGGCTTCATTAGTAGGGTTCATTATAAAACCAGTATTAAACATTTCACATAAAACAACTAGGTCTGTACCGGATGAAACTTTTGATATTTTGCTTTCTAAGTTTGTATAGTTTTGCTGTTTGTTATCCCAAACTATATCTGATTGTATAATATTGACTTTTAGCTTTGACATCTTATCTCCTAACAGAGTTTATCTAAAAAAAGTTTAGCAATGTTTAGCCATATATTTAAGTTTTATTATCACTGCATAAGAATATTTTATTTATTGACAAATAAATAGGCTGATAAGATAATAAGATTATTCTAATCCCGTGTATAAAAGAATTATGGAACTTTTAAAGAGAAAATTTTATGCAGTATTTTTGGTTATCATGTTAGCAACGATTTCTAGTTGTGCAATGTTTGGTAATGATACTGGTACTAGCTATGAAAATGGCTACTATAGTACAACTATGAAACATAGCTATAATGAAGTTTATGACGCTACTATAGAAGCAATTAAAACTGGCGAAACTTATGACTCCAGTGGTAGTACATATGATATTAAACTAAATAAAAAAACAGATGAAGCAGCTGTGATAGAAGCGTTTAGTAATAGAGATAGATCTGACTATCTTGAAGTTGTTATCAAGCCAGAATCTGATAAGCTTACGAGACTTTCTATAAAATATGGTTCTCAAGGGAACTCTATTAGGTCTTCGGCATTAGAAGATATTATTGATGGTAATATTAAGTATGGTAATCTTTAAAAAAGTTTAAGAATTCTGTAACTTCCAAATTTAAATGCCAGCTAAAATTTTAGCTCCTTTTATTATATCTTGATCTTTTTTAGCAAAGCATAGTCTTAGAAGCCCATTTTGTGGTTTTTCAAATAATGATGATATTGGTACTAAGCCAACACCATAGTCTTTGATAAGTTTAGTAGCAAAAGTATCATCATCAAGATCACTTATTTCACTATAATCTAAAACTTGAAAAGGTGAGCCTTGCCAATCTAATATTTTAAACCTTGAACCTTTAAGGTTTTCTCTAAGTAAACTGTTTTGTTTTTTATAGAGTTTATGTAAATTCTCGTAGTATTCTGGATATTCTAGAATACCCTCAGCTAAAGCTAGTTGCATAGGATGAGCAGCTGAGAAAGTCGCAAACTGTTTGATTGCTAAGATATTTTTGATAATTTCAGCAGGGGCTATTGCCACACCTTGACGCCAGCCTGTTAGGTTATAAGTCTTACCAAGCGATTGAAGCACGATTAGCTTATCCCATAGTTGAGGTATTTGTATTGCACTTACATATTTGTCACCAGCATAGATATGCTCATACACTTCATCAGATATTACCAAGATATCTCTATCTTTTATAATCTTAGCTATCTC
This sequence comes from Candidatus Francisella endociliophora, assembly GCF_000764555.1. NCBI lineage: Bacteria > Pseudomonadati > Pseudomonadota > Gammaproteobacteria > Thiotrichales > Francisellaceae > Francisella > Candidatus Francisella endociliophora. Next base: position 1,769,865 of record NZ_CP009574.1, read on the forward strand.
TTGATATTCGACTTTTGAGATAACTGTGCCCATAGGGTTATGCGGAGAGTTTAATATTATAATTTTAGTTCTATCTGTTATTGCATTTGCAATAGCTTGAATATCAATATTGCCATTTGATAGTAACTTCAATCTTACACATTTACCTTGATTAAAGTTTGTGACACCTGCATAAGTATCAAATATTGGATCAAACATAATTACTTCATCATCTTTACCAACATAGGTTGATATGGCTGAGAAAAGTCCTTCTTGCGCACCGGCAGTTATTGCGACATTTTCAAAATCTATATCTACATCATAGCAGCATTTAGTTTTAGTAACTATTGCCTTACGAAGTGCTGGAGCACCAGGAATTGGGGCGTATTGATTTTTGCCATGGTGCATATAGAAGTTCGTACGATCTATTAGCCATTCTGGGGTATCAAAATCTGGAGCACCTTGTGTAAAATTTACAGCTTTTTCTTCAGCTGCCATCATAGCAAATTTGCCATATACAGATGGCGCTGTACTGATATAAGGTTTTGGTTGAATCATAATCTTTGATAAGAAAAATAAACACTAGTTAAATTATAGTATAAATTTTGGTACGGTACTAATATTGATTTTGGGTATAATTGAATTATATAGAATACTTTTACTATGTTATTTATGAACGATGAAGCATTTAGAAATCATTTGGTAGATATTACTTTCAAGGATTCTGAGGAAGCTATCTTTAAAGTTAATGATGACATTCCAGTTATAGGTAAAGTGGATGGGAACAAACTAACCATTCCTGACTGTTGTTATAAGGCATTGTCTGGGGATTATTATATTATTAGTTTTCTTGAGCAATTGGAAAAATACATAAATAACATACCAGTAAATAAAGATAGCAGTGCGCCCAAAATTATCAGTTATTGTGTTTTTAGAAATCAAAATATTATAGATGAAATATTAGATAAATATTCAGATAAAGACATAAGGTTTGTTCATTGTTTTTTCATATTTTCGGGAGTAATAAGATTTAATATTAATAATGAGAAAAAGAGTATCTGGTTTGGTAATTGTTATTTCAAAGGACAGTTAGAATTATCAGGAGAATTGAAAAGATTATCTTTTATGCTAAGTGACTTTCTTGGTATTGTTAAATTTAAGATAATCAAAATTTATAATATTCAGTTTAATGATTGTGTGCTCAATAAGAGTGCTTTATTTCCAGGAAAATTAAAGAAGTTATCAAGAGACAGTTTACTATCGGTTGAAAGTTGTATATTCAAAGATATGGTAAAAATGCAATATTTTGAATATGAGCTTGATATTTCTTTTCAAAAGACTGAGTTTTTAAAAGATGTGTATTTAGATGTAGTGTCTAAGTTTCTTGGTAAACTAGTTTTTGTCGATGTTCAGTTTTATGGTAAAGCTAATCTTAGTTATTCTATGTTTGAAAAAAATGTTATTTTTAAAAATGTAGCTTTTAAGAATAACATAGATATTTCTTATGCAGAGTTTTTAAATGTAGTAGATTTTTCTAGCTCAAAATTCCAAAAAATGATTGCAGATAATACAAAATTTCATAAAGATAGTATATTTGAAGGAACAACATTTAGTAATTTAGTTGATTTTAAATATACAACATTTAAAGAAAATTCTAGTCTTAGAGCTGCACATTTTATTAAAGGTTTAAATCTTGCAAGAGTAAATATAAACAATTCCGCTATTTTAGACTTTCATGATGCTGAAGTTAATAATGGAAATTCTTATCAGATAAGTATAAAGGATAAACAGGAAACTTGTAGAATCTTAAAGCATGAATCACTAAAAAAGAATGATACTATCAAAGCGGTTGAATTCTATAAAGACGAGTGTGAAAGCCATTATCAGACCTTAAAATGGGATAGCCGAGATTTTTTTAATAAATTCATATTAGCGTTTGAAAAATATGTCAGTAATTATGGAACATCGATATTTAGATCCATAGTTTCATTGGTATTAATAAATATAATGTTTGTTGTTCTGACACTGTTAAAACCATATCTATTTACAACTTGTCTATTTTTACTATCTATATTTATAGGGTATTTATCTTCATTTGATAAACATAGTAGTATTTTGAATAAGATGGTTTATTTTACCTTCAGTATTATTATAAGCTATGTAATATTAAAGCTTGGTATATTTACATATCAAATTTTTGATTACTTGACATTTAAATCTACGCGATTTTTACCTATAGACGGTTCTAAAGGAGTGAGTTTTGCAACTTTAATACATATTGCTATTAATGCGACACTAGTTTACGAAATAATCAAAAGCTTTAGAAAATATTCAAGGAAATTATAGAAATATACTACGATTGAGCACTATCATTAGCTCTAAATCGGTGATCTCTTCTTTCATGACGATCTTTTAGTCTATCTTCCCTAAATGGAGTGACTGAATTTACTAGTTTTCCTCTTTTGGCTCTGTGATGTTTTTTAACTTTTTGGGTATCAGCATTATTATTTATATTAGTTTGCGTATTTAGAGTGTTCTGTTGATTGTTACTTGTAACCTTAGAACCATCTTCAGCTGTTGCTAAACTTGTAAGCATTAAAGATATAAAAGATGCGGCAATTATTTTTTTAGTCATCTTCATAAATAGCTCCTTATGATTGATTTATCTGCATTGCTTAGCTCAATATAGATAGAGGAAAGTATATGCAGTAATTGAATTATAGCAGTATAAAAAAATATAAGTGATATTTTATGATAGGATAAAATAAATTATCTACTTTTAAATAAGTTAAAATAATAGGGGTTACTGAAATATTTAGATACTTAAAAGTTCTTCTATTTTATTAACCGTAATTTCTTGCTTCTCTTGAGTCTTACGATTTTTGTACTCAACTAAGCCTTGTTCAAGTAGTCTATCGCCAATTACTATATGATGAGTATAACCAACTAGATCAGCATCAGCGAACATTACACCTGGGCGATTGCCTCTATCATCAAGTAAAACATCTATACCTTTTGCCTGTAGATCTTGATAAAGCTTGTCGGCAGTGTTTTTGACATTTTCAGACTTGTTATAATTGATAGGCAATATCGCAACCTCAAATGGTGCTATAGCCTCTGGCCAGATAATACCGTTATCATCATGAGACTGCTCAATTGCTGCAGCCATTACACGAGAAACACCAAAGCCATAACAACCCATTAGCATAGGTTTTGGTTTACCATCTTGCCCTATGATTGTTGCATTCATAGGTTTTGAGTAAACATCTTCAAGCTCAAAAATGTGACCAACTTCGACACCATTTGTTAGCTCTATGGTACCGTTACCATCAGGAGAGATATCGCCAGTTACTACATTTCTAATGTCAGCAACTTGATAATCTGTTACATCTCTATCCCAATTTACATTTGTAAAATGATAATCATCTTCATTTGCACCACAAACTACATCTGTAAGCTCAACTGCACTGTAGTCAGCAATTATTGTAATAGGGCAGTTGTAGATACCAAGTGAACCAGGATTTGCTTTGAAGATTTCAAAAATCTCATCTCTAGTAGCTAAACTATATGGTGTAACGATCTGCTCTAGCTTGTTGATCTTAGTCTCATTAAGCTCATGATCGCCACGGATGACTAGGGCAAAGAAGTTGCCTTCAGCATCTTTAATGACCATAGTTTTGATAGTCTTCTTAATATCAAAACTCATTTCCTTACAAAGTTTTTCGATAGTTTTGATATTAGGAGTGTGTATTTTCTCAATAACATTTTCAGAAGCTTCTTTTTTGCTAAGATTAGGCTTTGCATAAGTTGCAAGCTCAATATTAGCAGCATAATCACTACCATTGCTATAGCAGATAATATCTTCACCAGCATTTGCTAATACTTGAAATTCATGGCTATTATCACCACCAATTGCGCCTGTATCTGCTTTTACAGGGCGATACTCTAAACCAATTTTATTTAGAATATTACAATAAGTTTGAAACATAACTGCATAAGTATTATGTAAGCAATCGATATTCTCATGAAATGAGTATGAATCCTTCATGATAAATTCACGAGCACGCATTACACCAAAACGAGGACGAATTTCATCTCTGAATTTTGTTTGGATTTGATAAAGGTTTAGAGGTAGCTGTTTATAACTTTTGATAGTATCTCTAGCCATATCAACTATTGGCTCTTCATGAGTGGGACCATAACAAAAATCTCTGTCATGTCTATCTTTTAATTTTAAAAGTTCTGGACCAAATTTATCCCAACGGTGAGTCTCTTGTAAAAGTTCAGATGGTAGTACACTTGGTAGCAATAATTCGCTTGCTCCAGCTTTATTCATCTCTTGGCGAACAATATTTTGGATCTTCTGTAAGACTTTAAGACCCATTGGCATCCATGTGTATATTCCAGATGCTAATTTCTTAATAAGTCCAGCTTTTAGCATATATTGATGACTTGCTAAAACAGCTTCTTTAGGTAGCTCTTTTGTAGTAGCTATAAGTGTTTGCGTTGCTTTCATAAAGCTAATAAATTTTATAAGTGAAAATGTGAGGTAAATTATAGCAAAAAAACAATTACAAGATATAAAAAATGACTCTAGATAGAAGGAAGTTAAGGAGATATGAAAAAACTAAGGAGTTTTTATCTATCTAGAGTCAGCTTTTATTTGATAAAAAGTCAATTAGAAAATTTTTCTAAAAAATAATGACTTTGTTTGGAAGTAAGTATTATATTTATGTTAAATTTTAAGTCAAGAGTTTTATTGCAAGTTTTATAGATTAAAAAGCCAATAGCTATTTGGATCTGATGGGCATAGGTGTGGGCCGCATTCTACAAAAGTATTTAAAGTATTTGCTAATGTTAATGCTAAAATTAAGAATATAGCCACTTTAGTTATTATATTTAACTTTTTCTTTTTGGTTTCATTTGGAGTTGTTAGACCACATATAGTCGCATATAGAATAAATACAACGCTAACAACAAAATTCCAAGTATACATATGTAAAGAAAAAACTGCGTCTCCATAACTTCCAGTGCCAGGAACAATATGCAAAAGTATTTGTGTGATAGCCATTGCAGCATTTAATAATGCTACTAGTACAACAAAAAGATAATGTTTGTATCTATTGCCATGAGTTAAATTCAATAATAATCCAAAGGCCAGTAGACTAAGAGCCATTCTTTGAAAAACACAAAGTGCGCAAGGTAGTTCTTGAAGGAAAAGTTGATAATAAAAAGCCATAGCTAGAATTATGGATATTCCAATTATAGCAATAGAATCAAATAAATCTAAAATATTATTTCTCATTGTAAAGCTCCTTATAGTTGAATATTTATATATCTAATTGTATGAGGGATAAATACTATAAGTAATAATCCTAAAGCGATGAAAAATAATATTTTTGCTACCTTATATTTATCTGTTACTGCAAAAACTAAGCTTAGAAATGTTATTGAAAAAATTAAAAAAATCATTTGATGAAATCTCTTAAGTTTGTAATGTACTAAGAGATTACTATAAGTTTTTTAATAAGTTAAATCGATATTTTGTAAATAATATATAAGATATTCTGATATATGTATCGTGGACATACTTAGGGCTATTTAGAATTCATAAATTTAGAGATAAGAAAGGAGGAGAAAAATATAAACTACTAAATAACCCTAAGCTAAAATTTTATTGTAGTATGAAAAGTTTTTGTGGAATCTGTGGCTCCCCGAGACGGACTTGAACCGCCGACCAATTGATTAACAGTCAACTGCTCTACCGACTGAGCTATCGGGGAACTTGGGATGTATTATAGGTTGGGTTTGGCTATGTGTCAACCACTTTTTACAAAAATGTATAGAATTTTATCAGCATTTATATACTACAGCCTTTATGTTAAGATATTCGCAATTAAAAATTACTATATAGACCTTAAAAAAATAATATGGAAAATCAAGTTGTAGAGAGACAGCAAGAGCTGATTGATGAAATGTCTTTTTTTGATGATTGGGAAGATAAGTATGATTATGTTATATCTTTAGGAAAACAGTTGCCAAAATTTCCAGAAGATAAAAAAACAGAAGATAATTTGGTAAAAGGTTGTCAGTCGCAGGTTTGGTTTGATAGCCATTTAGAGCAAGGAAAATTACATTTTGTGGCAACTAGTGATGCTCTTATAGTCTCTGGACTTATCGGCATGCTTTTACGAGTATATAATGATGCTACGCCTGTTGAGATAATTAATTCGAATACAGACTTTATTAAGCAGATAGGGTTTGGTAATAATTTAAGTACGACTCGAGCAAACGGTCTTAAATCAATGCTTGATTATATTTATATAACAGCAAAAGAAAATCAGTAAATGAATGTTTTAGTTTGTAGACCTACTAAAGATGCAAAAGATTTGTCTGAAAAACTCCAAAAAAATGGAGTTGCAGCAGTATGTTTACCAACTATAAAAATTAAGCTAATTAATGTTGAGATAAATCTGGAAGCTTACACAAGCATTATATTTACTAGTAAATATGCTGTAGAAAGTTTATTTAATTCTATTCCCGTAAAATCTCTTAAGGGTAAAAAAATATATAGTGTCGGAGCCAGTACAGCAGCATATTTAGAGAAATATGAGATAGATGCTATATATCCTGCTAAATATAACTCAAAGGCTTTGGTGCAATTAATTCAAAGAAATAATATTTCAAAAGAAAGATTTTTGGTAGTTTCAGGAGTATCTGGAAATGACTTATTAGTAACTGAACTATCTAAACAAACTATCTGTAAAAAACTAGAAGTTTATGAAAGAGTATTTGAGGATGAACAGTTTTTAGCTACAGAGTATAAAAATCTTTTTAGTGATGCTGAGCCTGATGTGATTATTACAACTAGTTTGGACGTATTTAAATCTTTAAATAGAATTTTAGAAAAAACACAATTATCAGAGCAAGCAATAATTACCATAACTAGCTCAAAAATGCTAGAATTTGTAAATAAAGAGGGCTTTAAGAATACTCTAAAGCTTGAAAGGTTAAATAATAACTATATTTGTAAACAAATATTGGAACTTATAGAGGCTAAAGATGTCGACAGAAAAAAACATTCAACAACAAGAAAAAGCTAATAAGAATGCTAGTCAAAAAAAAGATCAGTCTTCTGCAAATGTTAGGAAAAAAACTACTGGGTCAATAGTCTCAAAATTAAGCCTAGTTATATCTTTAGCAGCCGTTGGTTTAGCGGGATATGCCGTTACCAATGATTCAACTTTTTTAAAAGACAATACTAAAGATGATAAACAATATGCTCTTTTAGAAAAACAAATTGAAAAACTTAAACTAAATCAAGATGAACAAAAAGGTATCTTGGATGATGTTAGTGCTCAGAGTGATTCTCAAACTAACAGTATTAAAGCAATTCAGTCTCAGGTTAGTACAGTAAGCAGTCAAGTATCAACACCTGCAAAAGATATATACTTACAGATGGGTGTTGCTAACATTCAGTCTGCTATAGACTATTTAACTTTAGCTAAAGATGTGGCTATTTTTACAGGCGATACTACAAAAGCTACAGCTCTTGCTGATATGGCTTTTGATAAAATAGAGGCTAGTAAAGTAGCAAATATTAGTGCGAGTGATCGTCGAGCAATAAAAGAAGCTTTAAATAATTATCTTTCAAAAAATGATGTTGTTAAAGATTTTGTTTTAATCCAGCAGCAAGTACAAAAACTTGAATATATAACGCCTGAAACCTCAGAAAATGCTAGTTCTAAGCAGTCTAAAAATAAATATATGAAACTACTTGGTTCGATTGTTCAAATTCAAGATATACCAAAAGATCAGCTTTTAGTGTCGTCAAATCAATCAAAACAGTTAGTGGCAGATGGGTTATATAATGCTTTGATATCACTTCAAAGTGCTATGTATACAAACAGTCAAACAGCAATAGATAGTGCTAGAGATAATCTTTTAACTATCATCAAAAAGTACTTTGTACAGAATGATAATGCAAAGTCGGTTGAAAAAGAACTAAAAAATATTAAAGCTCAAAGTGATGAGAAGTTAGATGATAGTTTAAGTAAAGTGGTAAGCCAGTTATCAAAACAGCAAAATGAACTTCTGTCTAGAGATACGGCTTCTATGAATAATAGTGAAAGCGAAAAAGGAAGTGAAAAATGATTAAGATTTTTAAGCTTGTAATAGTTGTCGCTTTAGCTACGATGATTGGTCTTTGGGCGACGAAATATCATGGTTATATCATGCTAGTTTTAGCAGATAAAACTATTAAAATGAATCTTGTGGTTTTTGTTTTTGCTGCAATAGTTTTTCTTTTCTTACTTATTTTTGGTGTTAGGATAATTAAACTCTTGTTTACGTTTCCATATCAGCTATTTAATTGGCTAATAGGGTTGTTTACAATTAATAAGCAAGAAAAGTTTGCTGACTTGGTAGCAGACATCTCTCTACAAAATAATAAACTAATAGACAGACTCAATATTTCTAACATATCTAAAATTACACCAAAGTATTTAAAGGATTATATTCTTTTTAAGAAACTAAGTGTTGTTGTGGAAAATAATGGTATTAAAGAGCTGGAGAAAGCCTTAAAGCAAGTTGATCCTAAATCATTTAGTTATAAATATTTTGTAGTGTATAAACTTTATTTAGTACAAAAGCTTAGTGAAGCACAGACAAAAATCTTAATACTGTTAGAAACTAAAGATATTCGGTTATTACCTTGTATTGTTAATTTAGCAGCAAGAATTGCTTTAGCAGATAAGGACGATGCTTTTGCTCTTAAATTACTAGAGAAATATGATGCTTATTTAAAAACAGATCTTGAAGAAAAGTTAATAATTTTGGCTATGAGAAAAGCAAAAGATGTTACAAAGTTATCAGATATCTATAAGAAATCAGATACTACAGATATGCTTAGTAGAGTTTACCTTGAGCAGTTAGTTGAGTTGGATGAAATGACTGTAGCAGAGAAGCTTGCTAAGAAGCAGCTTGCCCATGGAAATATCTCTGCTGAGATGCTTAAGCTTTATGTAAATGCGTTTGGTATGCCTGTTAGTAGATTAATAGAAAAGGTTTTAGATAAATCAAACCAAGATCGTTTTAGTGTGTTAGAGTTGTTAAATCTAGCAGTTGTAAAATCAGATAGTCATAGCTTTAGAATAATTTATGACTATATTGAAAGAAGTCTTAAGGATAAGCTCTCTATAATAGAGCTAGAGAAATACTCACATATCTTATGTAAGTTTTATATAAAAAATGGTGAAGTTTCTGGTTTAGATCTATCTGAAGCAAGACTTGTATATAGAAATAACTAGAAAAGGGGAAGTATATGCAAATTAAAAGATGGTTTTTAAATAATAGTTTAAGAAATTACCAGTACCTTTTGTATGATGAAAGTAATGCTATAGCTGTTGATCCTTTAAAAGCTGATGTTTTTGATGACTTTATAAAAAGCAAAAGTTTACAACTTAAAGCTATTTTAATAACTCATAAACATGGAGATCATATAGCTGGCGTTAAGAAGTTACTTGAAATTTATCCAAATGCTAAAATTTATGCTTATACTGATAACGACTTATTTAAACCTGATGTATATGTTAAAGATGGAGATTATGTAGATTTAGGATTTACTAGCTTCAAAGCTATGTATACACCTGGACACATATCCGATCATATAAGTTTTTTATTCGAAAAAGAACGCGCATTATTTTGTGGTGATGCTTTATTTAATGCCGGTGTCGGAGGTGTTCATGCAGAGAGTGCAGATGTAAACGAGCTTTATGACTCTCTAGTTAAGATCTCTCAGCTTGATGGAAATATTAAGCCATATCCAGCTCATGATTATTGGCAGAGTAATTTGGATTTTGCTCTTAGTATTCTTCCTAATGATGAAGTCTTGATACGTTACAGAAATGAGGTGGCAGAACTAGCTGCGGAAGATAAGCCAATAGTTGATCTGGCAGAAGAGAGTACATTCAACATTTTTATTAGATCTTTGAATGATAAAAAACTCTTGGAAGCTTTACCAGAGTGTAAGCTTGGTAGAGAAATGTTTGTTAAGCTTAGAGAGTTGAAGAATAAGTTTTAATTTTCTTTTTTAGTATCTTCTTTTTTATCATTATCTGCGTTATCTTTTGATTTTTCATCCTTTGGCTCGATCTTTGTTCTGCTTATTTCTCTAGGGAAGCCGCCATTGAGACCAAGTCTTTGAAGCTTGATAATATCTGGAGCCATTGCTCGCTTACTATCATAAGGACCAATATACATCCTAATCCAGTTACCAACACGCTTGAATTGAGGGTTTAGACCATCTTCTTTCATCTTCTTAACGTACCACGATGTTTCATTCATATTTCTAAATGAAGCAATTTGGTAAATATAAGTATATTTATATTGAGCTCGTTGAGCCTGAGGTTCAACGTCAACTTTAACAGTATCGTGTTTCAGGTTATCATAGAATGTGAATACCATTTTTCCACTTGGGGTTTTCTCTGCGAAGTCTGGATTTTGGTCACTATTTTTTTTCTCAGAGGTTGCGTTATCATCTTCTTTGCTATCACTAACCTTAGATTTCTCAGCTTGAAGTTCAGCTTTTGCTTTTTGCTCTTCGGCTTTAATTTTTTTAAGGTGTTTATTGATAATTTTAGAAGCAACAGCGATACCTAATAGGCAGATTACAGCAATTATTAAGAGCTTTTTTCTTTTGGTGGTTTTTGGCTTTTCAGGCTCTTGTTGAGTCTCTTTTTTTATTTTCTTTGGCGCATCAAATCTTGATAGGTCTTTCATAAGCTCTATTTTGTAACAAATTTGTTTAAACTAACTAAGTGTTTAATCTGTTATTATATCCTAGAGAAGATTATAATTAATAGTTATATAAATATATAGGGTTTTGTTATGCGTTATAAGAAAAATGATAAATATGTTGTTAAAGGCTTTCACGAAAGCTGCCCGACAGCATTTAAAGACAAAATAATAGCGATGGGTGTAATTGAAGGTCAAGAGTTGACTATTACAAACAAATCTATATTGGGCGGTCCAATAGCTTTTGAGACTAATTGTGGTACATTTTCATTACGCAAAAAAGATCTAGAATTTTTAAAATTAGAAAAAATAAACTAAAAAGGGTAGTAAGATGAAATTAAAAAAAATACTGTTATTAACATCTGTTTGTACAGCTACATTAGCTACGACAAACTTGTATGCTGCTGGTACAACAGCTCCTATACACCAACTAACTAGTCAAGAAAAATACGATGTCAAAAATTTGATTATCTCTAATTTAGACTCTCTATTTCCTTATCAAACACAGATATCAGTAGGTAAGATTAATCAAGATAGTAACGGCAATATTGTTGCCTCTGATATTCTAATAATGAGTGGCGGTACGAAGAATCCTAATATATCCATTAACAAACTAACTCTTGATGGGTTAAAAGTAAATGAGAGTGTAAGTGATGACTTTAGTATAAATGTTGAAGGTTTAAGTGTTACAAATCTTGCTTCATCTGTTGCAAATAGCAATGTTGTTAGCGCAAAAATGGATCCAAAAGAATTAGCAAATAACAAAGGTTTTTTTGCTGCTGTAATGAATACTCTTGGTCAAGGGCTATATAACTTCCAGTTTAAATATGACTATAGTAATAGTAAGTTGAAATTTGAGCTTGATTCTACAGTTAATAAGAAGCCGTTCATATCAGAAGATTTTGAATTAACGGATACTGCTTTATCAGGAACAGAAGTAAATGGTGATTTTCTTGCTAATCTTGAAAGAAAAGCCCTAGATTCAAAGATTAAAGAGTTTGAGTTTGACGCAAATTTTTCAGAGGTCTTAAAAGAAATTACAACTCAATATTTTGGTAAAGGCTATAAGCAGACACCTGATGTGGATTTAAAAGGTAATTTTGGCAAGCAACCAGGTAAGTTTGTATTAGATTTAGATGCCAAGCTAGGTTCTCAAAGTTATTTGAAATATAATATTTCTATGGCAGGTATTGATTTAGAAAATGCTAGCGTTAAAGATGTTATCTATGGTTCAAAGAATGTTTTAAAAAATGCTTATGTAGAGCAAAATACAGCTGACTCAAAAATTGAACTTGAATTTGATAAAGAAGATTTTCCAAAAGATTCTCCTGCTCAAAAAATCTTGTCAGCGTTAGGAAAAGATAAGTTGCATATAACAGCAACTTCTGATCGTGATTTTACAGGTTCAGATTACACTACGGATTTAAATATTTTAGTGTATGGTTTAGCTAGCTTTAATGTAAGTAGTAATGCACAAGTAGATGGTAAATTGAAATTACTTCCTTATCTGGGTGTTGGAGCACAGCAGCAAACTGATTTATATGACTGTAAAGATCAGTTATGTTTGACTGATATTAATTTTAAATTTGCAAATAATGGCTTACTTGAAAAAGCTGCAAGATATACTAATCAAGATCCAAATACTACGCCACAGCAAATACTAGGATCTTATGGGGCATTATTACAACTTTTTGCTGTACAACAAAATGATAGATTCTTACAGAAAACATTATCATCATTGGCTATGTTTTTACAAAATCCTAAGAATATAGCTGTGGATGTAAAAGCGAAGAAACCAGTGAATGAAACTGCTTTACTAAATATGATATTAGATGATGCGAAAACACTTCAAAACCATAACCCTATGAAAGGTGGAAGAGTGGATTTAAGTAAGAAGCCAGATATCAAGTTATTAGATGATTTGCAAAGGGTGTTTGATATTAATTTTGATGTGAATGGTTAGTTGGGAAATCTAAATTTACTAAAAAAAGTAATTCTGATAAATTAAAGCGTATCTGACTATTGACAACGCTTTAAAATAAGGTAATATATACTCTCATAAAGCGGGAATAGCTCAGTGGTAGAGCACAACCTTGCCAAGGTTGGGGTCGCGAGTTCGAGCCTCGTTTCCCGCTCCATACTCTTAGGTTTGTATGGCTGAGTAGCAAAATGGTTATGCAGAGGCCTGCAAAGCCTTGGACGCCGGTTCGATTCCGGCCTCAGCCTCCACTAACTGCCCGGGTGGTGAAATTGGTAGACACAAGGGACTTAAAATCCCTCGAGACTTAACTCTCGTGCCGGTTCGAGTCCGGCCCCGGGCACCATTATTCAAATATATTTTACAAAGTCTGTATTATACCTATACCTCTTTATTAGTATTTATTTACCTTTTATGCTAGAGTTTATATTACTAGTAATTATTTTGAGTTATATATGAAGCTCTTAAAATTAATAAAAGCAGCTAGTCTAATAGAGGTATTAATTGCTGTTGGAGTATTAATTTTTGTAAGCTTTGTATTTTTTTATGTATTATCAGGAAGTCTGACAAAATCTACATTGTTAACAAAGAAATCTAGATTATCAAATGAGTTAAACCAAAGAGTAAGTGAGTATATGCTTTCAAATAGTTTTGAGGACTCAAGCATTGGTAGTTTTAGCTTTTCTCAACAAGATATAACTAGTGAAGGTAATAGTGGTTTAGGAGTCGGTAATTCAACTACTGAGGGTAATCAAGGAGGGGGAACTACAGGTAGTGCTACGAGCATCGATTATAATCTAAAACAGTTTTCAGCAACAGATTCAGAGACTAATGTTAGTGTTAGGCAGAAAGCATTAGTTATTAATTAGTATTATTTCTATTTTAAAAGCTTATATAAACATTAAATTTTATAATATTACTTTGCTAAAATAGTATCTATACATATTTATATTAAATAAACATGGCTTTATACACTTACCCATCAAATAAGCTTGAGTATCTTGTTCAAGTTTTATCTAAGCTTTTAGATGTTGAAAAAAAGAATTTATTTACTCCGACTCAATTGATAGTTGGGAGTCGTGGTATGCAACATTGGTTGAGTATGCAGTTAGCCGAGAGTCGTAGTATTGCGATGAATCTTAAATACGATATGATTAATGGCTATATTCTGGATATTTGTTATGAACTGACGAGTAAACAAGAGCATAAAAAAGCCTATACAAAAGATGTCTTAACATGGCGAATTTTTAAGAGTTTAGACTCTGTAAGCATTTCTAAACTTGAAGAATACTATAAAGACAGTGATCTAAAGAAGTACCAACTATCTATAAAAATTGCTGAAACATTTTCAAAATATTTATCCTATCGTACCGAATGCTTAAAAGGCTGGGAGAAGGGCGAATGTATCAATCAAAATAAGCCAGAAGAAGATGAAAGCTGGCAAATGACTTTATGGCAAAAGCTTGTGGAGGATGTTCCAGATACACCATATAAAGTTCAAGAACAAGCAATAGCTATGTTTAGTAAAGCAAATATACAAAAGCTTAATATTCCAGAAAATATCTATCTTTTTGGTATTAATACAGTTTCTCCAAAGAATTTAGACTTTGTGTTTAGGCTTGCTGAATATATTAATATTCATATTCTGTATATAAATCCATGTAGTGAATATTGGTATGATTTTCATAGAGATAAAGTTTCATTATGGTTGGATAGTGAAGATTATGAACAGCAGCCTCTTTTAGCAAATTTAGGTCAGCAAGGGAAAGAATTTTTTAATCGATTGTTAGAAAATCAAGAAAAGCAAGAGTTAGAGATATTTGAAGATTTAAGTTTTAAAAAACTTGAGAAATCTAATCAGTGTCAGCTTGTTAGTCTACAGAGAAATTTACTCGAGCTAAACACTCAAAATCACTCTAGCCAAAAAGATTTAAGTATAAGTATTAACTCTTGCCATAGTCCACTTCGTGAAGTTCAAGTATTGCATGATAAGCTTCTAGACATGGTAAAAGAGAACCCTGATATTAAGCCTAGAGATATCTTAGTAATGTGTCCAAATATTGAGGATTACTCGCCATATATTGATAGTGTTTTCTCAAGATTTGCAGATGATAAAAAGTTACCTTGCTCTATAGCGGATAGAACTCTCTTGGACTCAGAACCTTTAGCTGCGAGTTTTATAGATTTGTTGCAGTTACCAGAGAGTAATTTTGAGGTTAATAAGATTTTAGATTATTTATCGGTGCCTGCAATTCAGCAGAAGTTTAATATATCAGATGAGCAATTAGAAACTATCCATTATTGGTTAAAAGAGTCATGTATTCATCATAGTAATGATGGTAAAACTTTCTCATGGAGCTGGGGGCTTAAGCGGTTAATGTTAGGCTTTAGTTATAGTGATGAGAATGAAATTGTAAATGATGAATTTATGACTGTACCTGTCATTGAGGGAAGTGAAGTTGCCGAACTTGGTGGCTTGTATGAACTGCTGGAGTTACTAGCAGAATATTCACAAGAGCTTCAAGTATCAAGAAGTTTTAATGAGTGGCAAGTTTATCTCTTAGAAATGTTTGAGAATGTATTCGATGTTACAAATGAAGAGCAATATATAGCCAAAAAAATTAAAGATATAATCGCTAAAACTGTGATTGATGCAAAAGAGATTGTTGATGATATAAAAGTTGATTTATATACGATTAGATATTGTCTGATTAGTCAGTTATCAGAGCCAATTATTAATAACCACTTTTTAAATGGTAAGGTTACATTTTGTTCAATGACTCCAATGAGAAATGTGCCTTTTAAGGTAGTTGCAATGCTTGGGTTAAATAATGGTAAATTCCCTCGTCAAGAAAACGCTATTAGTTTTGATATTATGACAAGGTTAGGACGAGAAAAAGGTGATAGAACTAGGAGAGATGATGATAGGTATTTGTTTTTAGAAGCAATTTTGTCAGCTCGAGAGTATTTATATATTAGTTATATTGGTAGAAGTATTAAGACAAATACAGAGCAGCAACCTAGTTTGATACTTCAAGAATTGATTAATTATTTGAAAGCTAATTATGGTTGGCAGGATAACGATATAAAAGAGTATCCATTACATGCCTTTAGTCCTAAATGTTATTCAGATAATTATAGAAGTTATGATGAAGCTTGGTTGAAGTTATTGCAGGCTGATTCGCAGAAGTTTTATGACTCTTGTAGGTCGCTGAGCGGAGTCGAAGTGCCGATCGTAAATAGATCTGATTTAAGTACAAATTGTAAACAACCACGACAACTATCTATCTCAAAGCTCATCAAAATATTTGATGATCCTATTAAAGCTTATGCAAATTATAGCTTAGAGCTGTACCTAGAAGATAATATTGAGGAACTAGAAGATAGTGAGCCTTTTGATATAGATAACCTTGAGAAACATAGTTTAAAACAAGAATTGTTTGATGTTCTAAAAGATGGTGGGGATATAAGTAAAACAAGAAAAACTGCAAAATTAAGTGCTAAATTGCCAGAGTCAGTACTTACTGATGACGGTATAGATTCAGAGATTGAGAATATACAAAAGCTACTAGGTGCAATGAATTTACCTAGTTATGAGAGTAAATACTTCCAAAAAGAAATACTGGGGCTTGAACTTGAGGCAGACTGCTACATAAGAGATAACCAAATAATGTTATATACAACTTCATCTTTTAGGATCAAGCATAAGTTTGAGCTGTATTTGGTAGCATTACTGGTTGCATGCGAAGAGCAAAAAGATATCACGGCGATGTATCATTATTTAGATAAAAAAACTGATGGGACATATAAACAAGAGACTTTTGAAATACCGCAAGTTGGGTATTCTAATGCAAAAGAGAAACTAGAGCATTATGTTTGTCAGGCAATAGAAATAGTTAGTGAACCTAAACTTGTTTATTTATCTTTGGCTGAAGCTTTATTTGCAGATGGTAAAAAAGGCAAGAAAACAGCTAGGCAAATTCAAGGAGCTTGGGATAAGGTTATTTCAGATGAAAATAATTTCAAGTCATTGGATAAGAACGAGTACTTTAATCTTTTTTATAATAAACCTCCAGCTGTCAGTGAGTTTGAGGGCGAGGATGTTTATAGAGAGTTTTTTGAGATGTTGAATAAAGATAATAAACCTCTAAACAATTAATAAAATAAGTTAAAATATTGAAAGTGGTTCAAAGAAGATATAAACGATGAAAATAGAAAAACTAAATGATAATACAAATATTACATCTAATAGTAAACAGCTAGAAATTTTAAAAAAGAACTTTCCTGAGTGCTTTGATAAGAATGGTAACTTTCTACCTGAAAAACTAAATAATATCATCAAATCTAGTGGCACTGATATATCAAAGGAATCTTATGGAATCACATGGTTAGGCAAGTCCTATGCAAGACTTTTAGCAAATGAAACTCCTCTTACACTTATCACAGAAGATAGAGAGCATAATAACAAAGATGAAAATAAAAACTCTCAAAATATGCTTATCAAAGGGGATAATTTAGAAGTTTTAAAACATTTGAAAAATGCTTATAGTGAGTCTATAAAAATGATATATATAGACCCTCCATATAACACTGGTGGAGATGGTTTTGTATACCAAGATGATAGGAAATTTACAAAAGAGCAATTAAGTGATCTAGCAGGTATTTCTATAGATGAAGCTAGTAGAATTTTAGAGTTTACTCAAAGTAAATCAAATAGTCATAGTGCTTGGCTTACATTTATGTATCCTAGACTTTATATAGCTAGAGAGCTACTCAAAGAAGATGGTGTGATATTTATCTCTATAGATGATAATGAGGTTGCACAACTTAGAATCCTATGTGATGAGATTTTTGGTGAAGCAAATTTTGTTGCTAAGTTTGTAGCACAGACAAATCCTAGAGGTAGATCATTAGATAAGTTTGTAGCTAAAACTTTTGAATATATTTTATGTTATGCTCTCAATGTAGATATTTCTAGCAGTATATTTGGTATCCCTAAAACAGATAAAGCTTTAAATGAATATAAGTATAGTGATAATAAAGGCAAGTATAGGCTGCTAGAATTAAGAAATAGGAATCCTGAGTTTAATAGATCTAATCGTCCAAATTTATATTACCCAATTTATATTAATCCAATAAATAACGAAGTTTCTTTAACTAAATCTAACTTATTTTACGAATGTGCTATGCCCATTAATTCTAAGGGGGAAGACGGATGTTGGACATGGAGTATCAAAAAATTTGAAGCTGAAGTAAATGACTTAGTTGCAAATCTAGCTTCAACAGGAATATGGAGAGTGTTTAGGAAAGATTATATCCCAGAAGGAGGAGCATTCACAAAAGAAAAATCAATATGGTTAGATAAAGCAATAAATCATGAAAATGGTAAAGAGAGATTGGGTGATATTTTTAAGTTATCAGGAAATCAAGTTCCTTTTAGTTTTCCAAAATCTACTGATTTGATAAGTAAATGCATCAATATAGCCATGACTAGAAATGATGTAATCCTAGACTTCTTTGCTGGTAGTGGTACAACTGGCGATGCAGTTATGCAACTAAATGCAGAAGATGGTGGTAAACGAAAATATATCTGTGTGCAATTAGATGAAACTATTGAAGAAACTAAACCTGCTTATGAATTCTGTATAGAAAATAATCTTAAACCAGTCATTTCATCAATTACACAAGAGAGGCTTATAAGAGCAGCTAACAAAATTCAAAAAGATACAAAAGAAGAATTTGATGCCGAAAACTCTAAAAAGAAACCTAGTGAAGAAAAGTTAGCTGAATTAGAGCAGAAACTAGAAAACATCAAAAACCAAGATTTTGGTTTCAAAGTATTTGAAACAAGACCTCTTATAGATGGTTTAAATGATTGTATTGAAAACTATAATCAATTTGAGTTATTAGAAAATGATTTATCAGATGATGAGATACAAGCTGTTCTAACAACATATAAAGTACATGATGGAGCTTTATTAAATGCTGATTTTACTGAAGTTAAATTAGATAACTACACAGCATATATGGTAGAGGATAAAATCTATTTCATGAATAGAGATTTCACTACAAGTGCTCTAAAAGCATTTATTGAAAAAATTGATAGTGATAAATCTTTCAAACCTACTAAGTTAGTTATCTTTGGATATAATTTTGATAGCAAACATCAAAGAGAAATAAAAGAAGCTATCACATCTTATACAAACAAAAAATCTATAGAAATAGATATGATTGTGAGGTACTAATCGATGTCTGGATTTAACTTTGAAAAAGACTTAGATCACCAAACAAACGCTGTTAATGCAGTTTTAGAAACATTTTCAGGAGTATCTGTTTCTGATAATAAAGATAAAACTATAGCAAGTGTATCTAACCCTATAGTAGAGCTAGGTGGTAATCTTTTATATACAAATCTAAATAAGATACAACAAAAAAATAATATTGATACATCAAAAAGAAATAAGAATAGTAATGTCTTTGATATATCTATGGAAACAGGTACTGGTAAAACCTACACATACACAAAGATGATGTTTAAATTACACAACAATCTAGGTGTAGGTAAGTTTATTGTGATTGTCCCAACATTATCTATCAAAGCAGGTACTGTAAACTTTCTCAAAGCAAAGGCTACTAAAGAGCATTTTAGACAAGATTATAACTGTGATATAAAAACCTATATTGTGGAGAGTCAGTCAGGCTCAAAGAAAAGTAAAAAGAGCTATATGCCACAGGCTGTACGAGAGTTTGTCGAGGCTAGAACAGATACTAAAAAAATTCATGTACTTATAATTAATGCAGGAATGATAAATTCGGATACGATGGCTACAAATTTTGATATAAATTTATTTGATAAGTTTTCTAGTCCATTTACTGCAATTTCATCTACTAAACCATTTACAATAATAGATGAGCCCCATAAGTTTGGTACAGACAAAAAAACTTGGAAAAATATTCAAAAATTTAACTCTCAATATATTTTTAGATATGGTGCAACATTTGATGATAAATATGAAAATCTAATATATACACTCACAGCAATAGATGCTTTTAACCAAGATTTGGTAAAAGGTGTTGTAACACATATAGAAGATTTCAACCAAAAAGAAAATGCTTGGGTAACACTTACAAATACAGATGGTAAAGAAGCTACATTTGAGCTAAATGTAAATGGTAAAAAGAGCAGTTACAAACTGATAAAAGGTGCTAGTCTAAGCAAGATTCACAATGCTATGCACGATTTAAACATTGAGAATCTCAATAAAACAAAGGTTGTATTATCAAATGGCTTGGAGCTAAAGAAAGGGGACAAAATAAATCCATACTCTTATCACCAAAGCTTACAATCTAGGATGATTGAAAACGCAATCAAAAGACATTTTGAATTAGAGAAAGAATATCTAACTCAAGATGTTAAAATCAAACCTCTTACGCTATTTTTTATAGATGATATAGCAGGATATCGTGATGGCGACAATATATCAGGATCATTAAAACAAGAGTTTGAAGAATTAGCTACTCAATATATTATAAAAACCACATTAGAAAATGAAACAAATGAGTTTTATAGAAATTATTTACAAAAATCTTTAGATGATATATCACAGATTCATGGTGGTTATTTCTCGAAAGATAATACTGATAAAGATGATAAGATTGAAAAGGAAGTAAATGAAATATTACATGATAAAGAAAAACTTCTAAGTCTTGATAATACCCGTAGATTTATATTTTCAAAATGGACTTTGAGAGAGGGGTGGGATAATCCTAATGTTTTTCAAATCTGTAAGCTAAGAAGTAGTGGAAGTGTTACATCTAAACTACAAGAAGTAGGTCGTGGTTTGCGAATACCTGTTAATGAGTTTATGGCTAGAGAGAAAGGTAAAAACTATGAGTTACATTATTATGTAGACTTCACAGAAAAAGATTTTACAGAACAATTAGTAGGCGAGATTAATCAAAAATCACAGGCACTATTTGTCGATAATCCAACAAAACTAACTGATGAGATGATAGCTGAGATTGTCAAACTATATGATATTAGCGAAGATGATCTATTAGAACATTTAGATAATGAAAATGTTATAAAAAGAAGTAATGACTTTAAAGATGGAGGATATGCTAGATTAAAAGAGCTATACCCTAGAATCCTTTCAGAAACACTGAAAACTGGTAAAGTTAAAAATGCCAATGATAAGAAACCAAAAGCAACTATTAGACAAGGTAAATATGAAGAGCTAAAAGATTTGTGGGAAAAGATAAATCAAAAAGTAATATTGGAATACAAAATCGAGAGTGAAGAGCAATTCAAGCAAATACTACTTAAATATTTTCAAGAAAATAGCTATTTATTCAAGACTCAAGAAATTATCTCTAAAAATAAAAAACTAGTTTTTGAGAATGATTTGGCTTCTATTCAAGAGTTTACTAGTTTAAATATGCAGTCTTTACAAATATCTACAATGTCATATAGAGATTTTATTCGACAATTAGCTATAGCGATTAATGTAAATATCAAAACATTACATTATGTATTTGCAGAATTAAAAGATAGCATTGATATTACAAAGTTTATGAATAATCAAACTATTAGATTAATAAAAAGTGGGTTTAGCAAGTACATGTTAGATAATGCTATTGATAAGTATGAAATTGGATATAATAAAGTATCAAACACGATTCATCCTACTAAATTCACAGATGATAAGGGATCATGTTTAAGTGAAATATCTGCTATGGATTTAGGGGTTGTTTCTAGTAATGATAAAACAGCAGATGAATATTTATTCAATGAGATGTTTTATGATTCTGAACTAGAAAAACAAAATATAATGACGAACATTGATGAAGTAATTGTATTTACTAAAATTCCAAAGAACTCAATCAAAATTCCAGTAGCTGGAGGAGATACATATTCGCCTGATTTCGCATACATTTTTAAAGATAAATACGGTGAGAAAAGTCTAAGTTTAATTGTTGAAACAAAGAACAAGGCAAAAAGAACATTGTTTAAAGATGAGGAGCAAAAAATTAGACATGCGCAGCAATTATTTTCAAATAGTGAAATAAATGTAGAGTTTAAAACTCAATTTGATGGCGATAAGATTAGTGATATCTTGAGAAGCTATTTGGGAAATTAATAAGAGCATAAGTAAAAAATCATAAAATATCTGAGTTTGTGTGAGAAATAATACGTTGGGATTATACAAAAATATTTATATAAGTTTTGAAATAGCTATAGCTGCTTGTTTATGTTTCTTGCTTGGATTTTATGTGTCAGGATGGATACATAAAGGTCAATCTATCATAGGTGGATTTTGGTGCTTGATTACGGTTTCAACAATATTACAATTAAGTGTTAAAGATTCTTATTTAGCTGCTTTTCAAATATTAGTTGGTTCTGTAGTTGGAGGTGTTACAGCATTTATTTTTACGCTTACCTTTGGTTATCATTATTTAGTTATGATTTTTGCTGTGGCTATTAGTGTATTTATTACTGCAAGCATTGGTCTTGAGAATGCTGTGAAAATGAGTAGTGCTAATGCGGGTGTGATAGTAGCCTTAGGTTTATATCAACCAACTTATTCACCTTTTGTAAATACAGGTTTACGTTTGATAGAGACATTTAGTGGTACTGCGATAGCTTTATTTTTTATATTCATAAGTAGGATTTTTAAGGTAAGAACTGACGAATGAAAAATCTAGATGCAAAAACAATATCTTTACAAGGTCGACATATAATTGAGGCTAGTGCAGGTACTGGTAAGACTTATAATATTACAGAGTTGTATATTCGACTTTTATTAGAGAAAAAATTATTACCAAGTAATATTCTTGTAATGACATTCACCAAAGATGCGACCCAAGAGATTATAGGTAGAGTAGAGGCAAAAATTCGTGATGTATTAAATAGTTATACCGAAGAAAAAAAAGAGTCTAATAAAGAAAATTACAAACATCTAAAAAGAGCGCTACTTGAAATAGATGAAGCAGCTATTTTTACTATACATGGCTTCTGTAAAAAAGTTTTGAGTGAGCAAGCTTTTGCTTCAGGTATGGAGATGGATGTCTCTATGGAAGTTGATACTTCTGATATTTTACAAAAGGTTGTAGAGGATTTTTTCAGGAAGAATATTAATAAAAGTGAAACTAATTTTGAATATTTAAAAGCATATAGTCTACATACACCAGAGAAGTTTTTGGATAAGTTAAGGAATGTTGTTAGAGCTAATTATGAGATATTGGCAGATACTTTTGAGCAAGAAATAGAAAAATTAGCGAAAGAAAAACAGCAGGTTTTTGTAAATTTAGAAGTGAATAAATCTTTTATATTTGATAATTTGATATTAGCAAAAGACAAGAAGAAAGCATCTATAGACAAAGAGCAAGCAAGAATTATAGAGTGGCAAGTTATAGAAAGTTGGTTTAACGACAGTCAATTTAGCTTAATACCTAAAGAGGTCTCTGCTTTTATTAATGGTAATCGATATCGTGGTAGAGAGGACATTGCTGAGGTATTTGAAGAGATTAAAGATTTAAAAGATAAGTATTTAAAAATCAAAGATTTAGATGAGTATAAGAAACAGTTTGATGCAGCCCAATTCATCAAACAATCTTGTTTAAAAATCAGTGAAGATTTTACAAAAGCTAAAGAGCAAAAAGGAGTATTAGATTTTGATGATCTGATTTCTAAACTATGCCAAAGTGTCAAAAAATCTCCAGATTTAGTTAAAACCTTGCAACAGCAATATCCCGTTGCTCTGATTGATGAGTTTCAAGATACGGATGCACAGCAGTATGAGATATTAGATACAGTATATCCTATGAATAGAGATGATTTGTTATTATTAATGATAGGTGATCCGAAGCAAGCAATCTATGGTTTTAGAGGTGGAGATATCTTTACATATCTAAAAGCTAAAGCTAGTTGTCCAAATGATAATCAATGGAGCATGGATACTAACTGGCGCTCAACTAGTCAGATGATAAAAGCCTACAATCGTCTTTTTTATAAAGAGGATTATAACCCAGGAGCTGAAACAAAAGTTGGTGATAATATTTTTAGTGAGGGTATTGGCTATCAAATTGTTAAAGCATCTCCAAAAGCAGATGAAAAAATAAAAGATTTTGGTGATAATCTCAAGCCTATCAATTATTTCTATTATGCTGTTAAGGAAGAGGATAAAAAAGGTGATATTGATACTCAACTATCAACTTGGACTGCAAATGAGATTAGCAGACTTCTAAATTCAGGAAAAGTTGCCGAGAATGATATAGCAATATTAGTTGAGAATCGTACACAGGCAACTTCTGTTCAGCAAGCCTTGGCAAAAAATAATCTTAGTTCAGTATATCTAAGTCAACGAGATAATGTCTATCATAGTCAAGAGGCTAGCGAGATTTTGACAGTCATGGAAGGTATAAATGAACTTGAGAATAAATCATTACTTAAAAGAGCTTTATCAACTAGCTTACTTGGTGGCACAGCTGAGAAGTTTATTGAGTATACAGATGAGAATGACATCTCAGCATGGGACAATGAGATAGAAAAGGCAAAATCATTACGAAAACAATGGCAAAAGTATGGTTTTATGTCTTTTATAATGGCTGTTTTGCATGATAGGTTCACTCAAAGAGGAGAATCAAAAGAGAGAACGATTACTAATATCTTGCATTTAGCAGAGCTTATAAAGGTAGCAGAGAATAAATATAAACATCCAAACCAGCTTATCAAATGGTATCGCCAGCAAATCAAAGTTGCCGCAACAGCAGAGGGTGAGCTTAGGCTAGAAAGCGATGATAACCTTATCAAAATTATCACAATTCATGGCTCAAAAGGACTTGAGTATCCAGTAGTTTTTGTTCCCTTTGCAAGCTCATTTAATAGTAAAAAAATACAAACACAAAAAATTAATAAGTACTACGATAGTAAACTAGGTCAAATAGTTTATAAGATAGGAGAATGTGATATAGCAAAAAACTTAATTGAAAAAGAAACTGTTGAAGAATTAATGAGATTGCTTTATGTAGCAGTTACTAGAGCCGAGCATAGATGTTATATAGGGGGTTCTAAATATAAAGGGTGTGAGAATTCTCCATTAGCTCAATTTTTGAAATATAAAAAAGACGATGATTGGCTAGATAAAGTTCAAAAAATTACAGCGAATCCTGTTAATCAGAGTATGTTTATAGATATTAGCAGTTGTCATAAACCAAGCAAGCAAAGGTCACTGAGTACTTCGACTCCGCTCAGCAACCACGTAGTTGAAGTGCCGTGCTACGACGAGTTAAAATCAAAAAACATAACCCTAAAAAACGACAATTGGGAAATGCTATCTTTTTCAAAAATCTCAAAATCTAAATCTCAAAATATAGCTTTAGAAAAAGAAAATGATGAGTCGGAAGACGAGAATGTGCAAGAATTAAAGCAGAGTTTAGAGTATAGGTTTACAGCACCAAAAGGAGCAGATTTAGGTAATATCTTGCATAATGCTCTAGAGCATACAGATTTTAGTACAGGTCCGATTGAAGAAACTCTTTTGCAAGAGCAAATAGATAGATATAAAGTAGTTGCTGCAGAAGATTTTGAGAATATCAAAAGGTGGTTAGAAGAGTGCTTAGAAGCCCCAATCAAAAAAATATCACAGAGTAGAACTGAAAAATGTCCACAAACAGACTTGTTTTTAGATAACGGTAGTTTAGATAATAGTTTCTGTCTAAAAGATATTCCAAATACAAAAACATTAAAGGAAGCAGAGTTTTATTTTCCTATCACAAATAAGAAACTTTTTAAGACGAATATCATTAGTTTTTTAGAAAATTATCGTAATTTGCCAGTTAATTATAGTGAGTTTGATAATCAGAAAGTTTTTGGTATGCTTCATGGCTTTATAGATTTAATCTTTGAGTATGATGGTAAATACTATGTAGCTGATTACAAATCAAACTATCTTGGTGATAAATTAGAAAACTATAATCAACAATCAATGCAAGAGAAGAATCGAAGTAGCTTTTATGATTTGCAGTATCTTATTTATAGTGTTGCTCTAGATAAGTACCTTCAGCAAAATATAGCAGATTATGACTTTGAACAACACTTTGGAGGAGTCTATTATTTCTATCTTCGAGGTATGAAAAATGGTTTTGGTGTATATAGTGCAAGACCTTCACTAGAAATAATATCTAAGCTATCAAAGCTGTTTGATGGAGGTAAGGCAAATGTATAAGACTTTTAAAGAAGCTAGCCAAAGTCTAGATATTAGACCAGTAGATTTTTTCTTTGCTAAAGAAGTGTTAGAAGAGATAAAAGTGAGATATAAAATAGAACAAACTTCAGCAAATATATTGTTACATTTGTTAATGAAGTTAATGTCAGAATATGGGCATGGTCATAGCTGTATAAGATTAAAAGAGGTTGCTGATACAACTGTTTTTGCTTCTGATATAGCAGATGATGAACCAAAGGAAGGTTTTAAACTACCAGAACATAAGCAACTATTAAGTGTATTAACACAACTAAATTATGATAATTTACCTATTTATTTTACTAAAGACTTCGATTCTTTATATATCAAAAAGTTATGCATGTATGAAAAAGAAATAGCGGATTTCATAAAGCTAAAGACTGTTGAAAAAATTAAAGAAAATAGACGCATTGAAGAGATTGTGTACGAACTATTTGAGTCAAGTGATGAAATTGATTGGCAAAAGCAAGCTGTTATTAAAAGTTTAAGTTATGATTTTAGCATTATTTCAGGTGGTCCTGGAACGGGAAAAACAACTACAGTAGCTAAGCTTCTATTAGCTATGCAAATAATGGAGTGTAAGCAACAAAAGATAGCTCTTCTAGCCCCAACTGGCAAAGCAGCTCAGAGAATGACAGAGTCTTTGAGAAAAACTTTAGCAAATACCATTCCGTCAGGCTTGACCATGGAATCTATAATGCAGGAAAATGAGATTATGAACTACACTTCGACTCCGCTCAGTGATCTAGTCCATAATGCTTCGTCGGATAACTATTTACAAAACCTAGAAGCACAAACAATTCATAGATTCTTAGGGCTAAGACCAAACTCAAAATTTGTTAAATATGGAGAGAAAACAAAAGCACCTTTTGATGTGATAATTGTTGATGAAGCATCGATGTTGGATGTTAATATTTTTATCAAGCTAATTAGAGCTGTTGGTGAAGATACAAAGCTAATCCTACTTGGTGATGTTAACCAGCTTCCTTCTGTAGAGGCAGGCAGTTTATTAGCTAACTTTACAACAAGTATAGATGGTAGTATTTCTAAGTTTACAGCTAAGCTTATTAAAAATTATCGTTCGCAACAAAATATTAATAATCTTGCTAGTGATGTTTTATTAGGAGATGTTGATATAGCCAAACACCAAAATGAAAATATCAGTTTTTATGATTTTAAATGGTTAGATAAACAACTGCAGGTTTATGCAGATAAATACAAAGAGTTACAATTATCAGAAAGCCATAAAGAAGCGTTACATCAACTTAATAAATTTAGAGTATTAGTAGCCAATAAAAACCTTGAAATAGGTACTGATAGATTAAATCAAAAAATTGAGCAGTTACTTGGTAGAGCAAAAGATACTATCTATAAAGGTAAGCCTATAATGATAACTCAAAATAGTTATTCATTAGGATTGTTTAATGGCGATGTGGGGATTATTTGGCCAGATAACACAGGGGCTCTAAGAGCGTATTTTGATGGTAAAGAAGATCGAGCATTTAGCTTAAATATGTTGCCACAATATGAGAGTGTTTATGCTATGACAATTCATAAAACACAAGGCTTGGAGTTTGATGAAGTAGCAATAATTTTACCGCCAGAAGATAATGAGGCTTTAACAAAACAACTTTTATATACTGGAATAACCAGAGCAAAAACAAAATTAGATGTTATATCTGCACAGAAAATTTTCAAAACAGTTATAAAAAAAGATCTGCAAAGAAACTCTAATATAGCTAGGTTATTATCGTAGCTTAGAGTCTTTATGATATTATACTATTAGATACAAATTTATAAGATAACTCATGACATTTCAAGATTTTAAAATAAGTTTAGAGATAATCCAATCTTTAGAAGATAAAAATATTACAACACCAGCAAATGCCCAAAAACTAAGTTTTGAGAGTATTTATAATGGTAAAAATGTATGGTTAAAATCGCCAACAGGTAGTGGTAAAACTTTAGCTTATTTGTTACCAATTATTGAGAAACTCCTACAAGAAAAGCAATCTTTAACACAAGTGATATTTTTTACACCTACACATGAATTAGCTATACAAATTAGCAATTTTATAAATGAGACATTTTCTAGTATTGGAGTTAAATCGTTAGCTTTGATAGGTAAAGTATCTATAGAAAGACAAAAAGAAAAGCTAAAGAAAAAACCGCAAATAGTTGTAGGCTCAGTTGGTAGAATACTTGAGTTAGTAGAAATAAAAAAATTAAAAGCGAATCACTTCAAATATTGCATAATTGATGAAGCTGATAGAATGCTAGAGGATGATAGCTTAAAAACGCTTCGTAAAATCATCGAAAAAGCTAATAATCTACAATATATACTTGGCTCAGCAACTATCAAAAACCATGCATTAGATGTAGCTAGTAACTTTATAGATGATATTGAGCTTCTTGATAATTCTACTGAAAAAGAGACAATAGTTCACAGTTATATAGTTGCTGAAGGTAATCGTAAAAATGAAACACTAAGAAGCTTGATCAAGGCTGTAACACCAGCTAAAACTATAGTTTTTTTACATAAAAACAATGATGTTAATTTTGTGACCAAAAAGCTTAATGCTGCAAAAATAAATGTTGGTTCATTACATGGTGAGCAAAATAAGATTGATAGAGCAAATACTATTAGGAAATTCAAAAAAGGTGAAATTCAAGTTCTGGTAGCATCAGATGTTGCTGCAAGAGGTTTAGATATTGATAATGTAGATTTTGTAGTAAATTACGATATACCTACTAAATACGAAGATTATCAGCACAGAGCAGGTAGAACAGGACGTATGGGTAAGAAAGGTAACAGCGTGCTTATTATCAGTCAAAGAGAGCTATCATATATTGAAAAGCTCCAGAAGAAAATTATCCTTAAAGAAGGTAAGCTAGGTTTTGGCGAGTATAATGTTTAGGTTAGTCAAACTAACTCAGCAGCATAACTAAAGTAAAATAAAAGTAGTGCGTCATTGTGTCAGGTGGTCACTGAGCGAAGTCGAATGTGCTTGACCACACAATCTAACAACTAGCTTGTTATAAGCTAGTTGCTCAAGTACTACTTTTAGAAATGCTATGATATGTTGGAACAAATATCCTAACAGCTTTTCTATATCGCACACAATAGTATAAAATATCCACAAGCAATCAAAAGATATTTATATAAATAGCAAAACCTATGAATCCAAAGCATTTTTTAAATAAAGATTATACAGCTTTAGAACTTAATGATTTACAAGTTGAGATAACTAAATTAGCAGACTATCTTAATGAGCAAAGTTATCTATACCATACTTTAGATAAGCCAGTAATAGCTGATTCGGATTATGATTTATTATTCAAAAAACTTCAAGATTTGGTAGATGCTAATCCACAATTTAAACCAGCAAACTCAGTGTTGGATAGGGTCGGTGGAGAAGTTTTAGCTGGTTTTGAGACTATCAAGCATAAAAAGAAAATGACCTCATTAGCTAATGTATTTAGCATAGAGGAACTTAGAGATTTTTACGATAAAATTGAATATGATATTGAACTTGAATGTGAACCAAAGATGGATGGTCTTGCAATTAGCATTTTTTATAAAAATGGTGAGTTAGATTATGCTGTTACAAGAGGTGATGGTATTCAAGGTGAAAAGGTTACAGAAAATGTTAAAACTATACGTAATATTCCGCTCAAGCTAAACACTCAAAATCCACCACAAGAGCTAGAAGTTCGTGGGGAAATTATTTTAGATAAAAAAAGTTTTCTTGCTCTAAATGAGTATATGCAAACTAATGAAAATAAAACTTTTGCAAATCCTCGTAATGCAGCAGCAGGTAGTATTCGTATGCTAGATTCAAAGGTTGTAGCTAAGCGACCTTTGAAATTATATAGCTATGGTATTGGCTATTTTTCACAAGATTTTGTTTATCCAGAATCCCAGTTTGATTTGATGAATTTACTAAAAGAGTTTGGCTTTACAATTAGTGATAATATGTTTTTAGCAAAAACGTTTGATGATGTTGAAGCATATCATAGCAAGATGTCTCACCATCGTGCTGATTTAGCCTATGATATCGATGGCTTAGTTTTTAAGGTTAATAATATCAAGCTTCAAGATACTATTGGTTATACAGCAAGAGGGCCTAAGTGGGCTATAGCATATAAGTTTCCAGCCGAAGAAGTTGAGTCAGAAGTTTTAAATATTGAGTTCCAAGTTGGTAGAACAGGAGCAGTCACTCCTGTTGCTAGACTTAAGCCTATCGCAGTTGGAGGTGTTATAGTTTCAAATGCTACATTGCATAATATTAATGAAATCATGCGAAAAGATATTCGTATAGGTGATAGAGTGATTGTACGAAGAGCTGGTGATGTGATTCCAGAAGTAGTTAAAAGCTTAAAACAGTATCGTAATACAGATTTACCAGTAGTCCAAATGCCAACAAACTGTCCAGTATGCGACTCTCCTATTGAAAATATCAATGACCAAGCTATATACCGATGTACAGGAGGTTGGCATTGTCAGGCACAAACTACTGAGCGACTGAAGCACTTTGTCTCGCGTAAGGCTATGGATACTGATAAGTTAGGAGCTAAACTGATTGAGCAGTTGGTTGCAGCTAATTTAATTAAATACCCAGCTGATATTTATAAGCTTAATTTTGAGCAGCTAATTAATCTTGAGAGAATGGGGGCTAAATCATCGCAGAATGTTTTAGATTCAATAGTTAAAAGTAAAACTCCGAGTTTAGCTAGGTTTATATTTTCTATTGGTATTAAGGATATTGGAGAGGTTTCATCAGAAGCTTTAGCAAATCATTTTGGTAGTTTAGATAGTTTTCGACAAGCCAAGTTTGAGGAACTTATTGAGATTAATGATATTGGTGAGATTATGGCAAATAATATAGTCTCTTTTTGGCAAGATGATTTAAATATTCAGATAGTTGAAGATCTTTTAGCAGTAGGTATTGAAATTCAAAATCCTGAGAAAGTTGAGCAAGCACATCATGACAGTTTCACAGATAAGACTGTAGTTATTACAGGAACTTTTGATCAGTTTAACCGTACAGAGCTCACACAACTTCTAAAATCACTAGGAGCAAAAGTTACATCAAGCGTTTCTAAAAAAACAGATATAGTAATTTGTGGCGATAATGCTGGTAGTAAACTTACAAAGGCGCAAGACCTAGGTGTAGAAGTCATTTTAGAAGAAGATTTAAAGGAGCTATTATAAAATGATACTTCGAGGAGCCTATGAAAAAGACTTTGACCAGATGATAGATGTATGGGAAGCATCAGTTCGAGCAACGCATGATTTCTTAACAGAAAAAGATATATTGAGCTTAAGGAAACTAATAAGATCTGAAATTTTTTATTTAGGTGATATTGATATAAAAGTATTTGAAAAGGGTAATGAAATACTTGGATTTATCGGTACAGCAAATAATAATATAGAAATGTTATTTATAGCTCCAAGCTATTTTGGCAAAGGAATTGGTAAATATTTACTTGTTCATGCTATTAGAGATAAGAAATGTACAAAAGTTGAGGTAAATGAGCAAAATCCTAGAGCATTAAATTTTTATCAGAAGTATGGCTTTGTGGTTAAGTCTCGATCAGAAGTAGATCATCAAGGCAATCCGTTCCCGATCCTATATTTAGAGTTAAATAATGCTTAGAAAAGGCGATATTATATTTATAGTTGATAATACTGAGAAAAATATCTCTGAACTGTCTGTAGGTTATGGTGGTTATAGCTATTATCATTGTGCTTTATATATTGGTGATGGTGAAGTTATCGAGGCTGTATCTTCACACGGAGTAATACAAAATAGCTTGTCTAAATATGTTAATTATAAAATGTTAACTGGAAGAGTCGATGAAACAAAAGATTTTTTAGATAGAGTTGTATTACAAGCTAAAGAGTTTTTAGGTTATGGCTATAATGATTTATTCTTACCATTTACTAAAAATAAGCTCTACTGTTCTGAGCTGATACATGAGGCTTTTAACCAAGTAAGTGATGGTGAATATTTTGCACAACATAAACTGAACTATATAGCTCCAAATGATTTGGAAGTTTCTCAGTATTGGATAGATTTTTATGGTAAACATGGTTTAAAAGTGCCTCAAGGAAAATCAGGTTCACATCCAAATAACCTATCTTTAGACGAAAAGTTTATAAAGAAGGTCTTTATTTCTTAATTGTTGGAAAACTAATATTTTTTAACGTATAATTATGATTCAATATATTTGTTTAAAATAATTTTACGAAAGGGTGCTAATGGAAATAAGAAAAGCGACTCCGCAAGATTTTGAGAAAATGTTATTTATATGGTCAGAGTGTATATCTGCTACGTGTCATTTTCTTACAACATCTGAGATTAAAAAACTTGAAAAAATATTTGAAGAAAAGCATCTGGTAGACCCAGAAATTCAGTATTTTGTTCAAGCTGTGGATGGAGAAGTTTTTGGTTTTGCTTGTATAAAAGGTAAAGATCTTTTATTTTCTCCTGTTGATCCTAGATTATTCGGTAAAGGTTTAGGAGAGAAGATGATTGAATTCTTATTTAGAGAGCATGGAATTGATACAACATATGTTTATAGTTCTGATATGCATTCTCTAGCGTTTTATACTGCACTAGGTTTTGTTGTCGAAGATAAAATTGAGGATATATTCTTTGATAACCCTTATGAAATTAATAAGTTAAAGCTTTTAATTTCTCCAGTTGAGGCAGCAGATAAAATAGCTGCTAAGGGTAAGACACCTTTTTAAGTAGACAATAATAGAATCCGTCACCTTTATTTATAGAAGGTGGGATTTGATATCCAATATCTATTTTATATTTTTTTAGGATCTCTATTTTAGCTATTTCAGCGTTTTGATTTTTCTCAATAAAGGATTTAATTTGATCTTGATTCTCTTGTTTTAAAATTGAGCAAGTGATGTATAAAAGGTAACCATTACCTTCAAGGTTATTATTCCAAAGGTTTTGTAGTATTTTATTTTGCAAAGCTTGGATATCTTCAATATCTTTAACTGTTCTTAAAATTTTTATATCAGGGTTTCTTTTAATTGTACCAAGAGCTGAACAGGGAGCATCTAAAATAATTTTATCAAACTTTCCAGTAAAAGCTTCGGTTAAATCATGTTTTAAAATATCTATTGATTTATTCGGAGATATTCTATTTACATTATCTTTAAGTAGTTCTAGTCTTTTATCAATTACATCAATAGCTGTAATTTGTGCTTTTGGAGCCAACTCTAGAACTTGAGTTGTTTTACCACCTGGGGCAGCACAAGCATCTAGGATTTTATCATTATTACTTGGTTTTATAATGTGTCCCATATATTGAGCTGATAAATCCTGAATAGTGAAGTAACCTTGTTGAAATAGTTTATTACTCTTTAC
The DNA here is from genome assembly GCF_000764555.1 of Candidatus Francisella endociliophora. NCBI lineage: Bacteria > Pseudomonadati > Pseudomonadota > Gammaproteobacteria > Thiotrichales > Francisellaceae > Francisella > Candidatus Francisella endociliophora. The sequence goes on from NZ_CP009574.1 coordinate 1,803,254, forward strand.
ATCAATGGCTTTGTCAAGTTTCAAACAATTTTTTAATTCTGTATCTGCATAGACTATCTGGTTTTTTTCAAAATAATCTAAAACAACTTTGGTATCTTTAGATTCATTGAGACGAATGAACATATTAGCTTTTGAATTGCTAGCTTTTATAATATCAAAGTAATTGTCGTGATATTGTTTTTTTAGCATATCAACAAGCCAGTTAGGCATATCAATTTTTTTATAATTGTTATAGTTTTGTGTTAATAAATCGATATCTCTAGAAATTTCTCTAAGTACTCCATTTACTAATTTTTTCGCCCAAAGTATTTTTAGACTTTTACAAGCTGAAACAGTTTCATTAATACTTGCATATAAAGGCTGGTTTATCTCAAAAATTTGTAAAGCACCAAGCATTATTAAAACTTTAGCTTTGAATTTTGTTTTTTTGGAAATTAAGCTATCAATTATTTTTTTTAGTGAATAAAAATTCCTAAAAAATTCATAACATAATAGTTTAACAAAAGATTTATCTTGATCCGAAATATTAAGCTTACAGAGTTTAGAATCTAAGGTTAGAAGAGAATATTTCTTTTCGAGAATATCTAAAATAGATTTAGCTGCTAGAGCTCTGGTATTCATTACTTAATATGCTTTGCTAAGAGTTTAATAAGTTTAGGTTGAATCTTTTTGTTACCAGCAATAATTAGACTAGAGTCAAGATTATTAGTGCCATGGATATCTGTAACAATAGCACCAGCTTCTTTCATGATTATATATCCTGCAGCTAAATCCCAAATCTTTACATCGCCACAAGCCCATAAGCCATCCAAATAACCAGCCGCAAGATATGCCATATCCATAGCAATACTTCCTGAATATCTGTAACCAGAAATAGTCTTTTGTAACATTAAAAGTTCAGCAACATAACTATCGTTGAAAACTTTTCGAGAGTATTTTAAAGATGCTGAAATTAGATTATCTTTTAGATCTGTCTTTTGTGATACGCGTATTCTTTGGCCATTTAGTTGAGCTCCTTCTCCTTTATATGCACTAAACATTAGATCTAGGAAGGGATTATAAATAACACCAGCTACGATATCATTATCTTTTTTTATTGCAATTGATATACAGCAATGTGGTAAACCGTGTACAAAGTTATTAGTGCCATCAATAGGATCAATAATCCAAGTGAAACGGCTATCTTTATTACCAAACTGACCAGCTTCTTCTGTTATAAAATAGTCATTGAATCCAGATTTTTTAATATTATCAATAATAAAATTTTCTACCGCAACGTCGACATTTGTAACAGTAGTATTGTCCGCTTTTTTAGAGACTTTAATTGATCCTAGATCATTTTGAGCTTGTAGTATTAGTTTACCTGCTTTTCTTGCGATCGTTGTAGTAGTATTTAGAATAGGCTTCATTTTTTTAATGTTTTGAATATGAGCATTTGAATTTATGTATATGATACCTTATTTAGTATCAAAATAGGATAGATTTAGCTAAATAAGGGTTAGATTATGCTAGTTATTCCATAGGTAATAGCTAGGCCACCAAAGAATAACCATGCAAATAAAATTAATGCAAGCAGCAGAGGTTTAATACCTGCTTGAATAAACTTAGATACATGAGTTTCTAAACCAAGAGCTGTCATAGCCATAGCTAATAAGAATTGGTCAGCTACTCTAATGTGATTAACTGCTTCTACAGGCACTAAATCTAATGAATTAAATCCTGCTACTACGATAAATCCTATAGCAAACCATGGGATAATTTTCTTGATAGAGCCTTTTTCTGGAGAGGTACCTGCTTTTCCTGTTGCAGATGCCGCAGATTTTGCTAACCAAATACCAATTACAATTAGCATTGGAGCAAGCATCATTACACGAATCATCTTAACTGTTACAGCAATTTCTTCAGCATGTGCGCTTACACCACTACCAGCTGCAACCACTTGTGCTACTTCATGAATCGAGCCGCCAGCAAATATACCATATTGAGCATCGCTCATTTGACCAAGAAGACCAGCTTTCATCAAGATTGGGTATAAAAACATCGCAGTAGTACCAAATAATACAACAGTGCCTACAGCCATAGCAGCTTTGTATGGTTCAGACTTTAGAGTACCTTCAGTTGCAAGAACGGCAGCTGCACCACATACAGCACTACCAGATGCTACTAAAATAGAGCTATCTCTATCTAAGCCAAAGACCCTGGTTCCTAAAAATATACCAATTAATAAAGTAGAAACTAGCATAATTATAGATACAGATAAGCCAGCTAAGCCTACAGAAGCAATTAATTGGAATGTTAAGTTAAAACCATAAAAAATTATAGCGAATCTAAGTATTTTCTTAGCACTGAACACTACACCATCTTTCCACTGATGGATTAGTTTGCTAGCAGGGGTATGAGTTAAAGCCATACCAAGAACAATACCTATGATTAATGGACTAATTCCTAAATCTGAAATGGCAGGGATCTTAGCAATGAAGTATGCTATGCCAGCAAGAACAGCCACTAAAAGCACACCACAAATCATTGGTTGAGTAAAATGTTTTTTCATTTTTAACGTTGGGTTATTTGATAAATTTTGTACAACTATACATGAAAAAAATTAGACTTTATAGCAAAAATAATTTATATGCCTTATCAGAAAAACTAATATATTTAGATCTCTTTTTCTTCTGAGAAAATAACTGCAAGTATAACAAGAATAAAAGAGACTATATAAAAGATCATGATGGCATGCATTATGCTAGTCAAGCCAAAATATTTATTTATAAAAGCACCTGTTGTTGTTGAAAGAGCTGTACCTGTAGTTCCAAATAAAAGTATAGTAGTAATTAAAGTTGGAGGTGTTGGTTCAATTTGGAATGTACCGTATGCTAATAAACCAGCATAAATATAGCAGTTAAATAGTCCAAATACTACTGCTGATTTCAAGACAATGCTCATATCAGGAACATATAAGATGCAAGAAAGAGCAATTAATCCAATTAACATAAAGGTTGGAAGTATATATTTTAGAGGAATTATTCTTGTCACAAGAGGGCTTATAAATAATCCAACACATTGGGCAGTCCAAAAATATGAAAGAGGTTTGTTAGCATCCACAGCTCCCCAGCCTAGTATATTTTGAAAATATGATTGGGCATAGCTAGTCATAGTTAGCTGAGCTAGTAGAAATAAAAAAGCCCCAAAAGCAATGCAATATAAACTGAAGTTCCATTCTTTAAACATAGCTCCTGGCTTATGGAGCTTTAAACTTTCTTGTTTATTTTTAGCAACAAAAGAAAAATCTGTTAAAAGAGTTAAAAGTAGGATGATAGCGGCAGTAATTTGTAAAATAAGATATATTGTATACCACTGGAAATGTTGCGTAATTAGGTAAGCAGAAAATATTGGAATTAGAGCCCCACCAAAGCTAAAGAAAAAGTCAGTGAAAATGACATTCATAGCTCTAACTTTATGATGATTATAAATATTTACAATTAGGTAACTTGCTATTGCCATAAAAAGCCCGCTAGTAATACCTACACAGGTTAATAGTATTTTTAACGTTAGTATTGAAGGCGATATATTTGTGATTAGTGCAGAAGCAATACCAACTATAACTGCCACAATAAGAAGTTTTTTAATTGAGAACTTATTCATCAGTAGACCAATGAATAATATTGCAAACCACATAGCTACATTAATAAATGTGAACGCAAATCCTATATTTGCATCACCAAAGTATTCTGATAAAGGTTGCATTACAGCACCTGTTACCAAAACAACGTTTGCAGTGTAAAAATAGCATAAGTAGCAAATAAAAGTTATAAGTATTTTATTTTTTAATAGGGTTGTAGAGTTTTTAATGGGACTTTGTATCATGAGTTTAAAACATAGCGAGTATATCAAAACCATATTTTTGCATATAGAGGGCTTTTTAGCAAGGTTGATATTTGTTATTTTATAAAAGAAATTATTAAAAATGTGTAATAGAGCTAAAATATGAAATTTACAAAATTAATCTGGGAAAATGATACTCCTAAATCATTATTTTTTGATGATTTTTATTTTTCAAGTGACGCAGCTGTTACAGAGAGCAGTTATAATTTTTTAGAACATAATTTTTTAGCTACTAAATTTAGAGAGTTAGGAAAAAGTAATCAGAAATTTACAATTTTTGAAAGTGGTTTTGGAGCGGGCTTAAATTTTATACTTACGATGAATTTATGGAGGAAGTATGTTTCAAATATTTTAAATACTACTCACTTAGAATTTATTTCTTTTGAAAAATATCCTATTAGGCATAGTGATCTTTTAAAAATATCACAAAAATTTAGCAATCTAGTTTCTTATAAAGATTTATTGAGAGTTTATTGTCCTATACAGGGTGAAAATAATTATCAGTTTGAAAAAATAAAGCTTAGGTTGATTATTGATGATATTAATAATATGAGTAGTTATGAGCTTCCAAAAATTGATGCTTGGTTTCTTGATGGTTTTGCTCCAGCAAAAAATAGTGCAATGTGGAATGAGAATCTGTTTACTAATATGAAACTTCTATCAAAAAAAGGTAGTAGCTTTGCAACATTTACAGCGAGTTCTTTAGTTAGGAAAGCTTTACAAAGAAATGATTTTGAAGTTAAAAAAGATACTGGATTTGGTAAAAAAAGAGAAATGATGTATGGTAGTTTTATAGGTTAGTTAGAACATCAGCATGTTTAACAGCATCAAATGTTTTAAAACTATATTTTGCGATTTCATGGAGATAAAAAGGGTCTTTTTTGATGAATTTCTTAATGGTTTCTATACTACCTAATGCTAAAATAATTCCACCAGTTTTGGGTATTTTAGGCCCTGAAGCTAAAAAAACACCTTCTTTATAACCGATGTCGAGGAAATCACGATGTGCAGGCCTAATTTTAGCTACTTCATTTTCTTCAACTAAATAATGCAGGTCTATGATATGTATTTGCATTTTTTTCTCCTAAACTCATATATAAAAAAAGCCACATTTGTGGCTTTTATATTTTGATTTGAATAAATTTATTATTATGATTAGACTTTTTTGAAAATTACTGATCCATTTGTACCACCAAAACCAAAAGAGTTATTAAGTACATAGTCAATTTTCATTTTCTTAGCAGCGTTAGCAGCATAGTCTAAGTTACAACCATCATCTAAGTTATCTAAATTAATAGTTGGCGGAGCGATTTGGTCTCTAATTGCAAGCACACTAAAGATTGACTCAATTGCACCAGCAGCACCTAATAAATGGCCTGTCATAGATTTAGTAGAGCTCATTACAAGATCTTTTCTGTATTGACCAATCATCTTCTCAACTACTTGAGACTCTTGTACATCTCCCAAAGGAGTGGATGTACCATGAGCATTAACATAATCTATAGCATCAGGATTTTTATCAAGATCTGCGTCAGCAAGAGCATTTTGAACGCATCTTTCTTGGCCAGCAGCATAAGGCATAGTCATGTGATACCCATCTGCAGACATACCAAATCCAACAACCTCAGCGTAAATTTTAGCACCACGAGCTTTTGCTTTTTCATACTCTTCAAGAACAACTACACCAGCTCCATCACCAAGAACAAATCCATCTCTGTCTTTATCCCATGGGCGAGAAGCTCCTTGAGGGTCGTCATTACGCGTTGATAATGCTCTAGCAGCAGCAAAACCACCGATACCAATAGCATTACTAGCTTTTTCTGAACCACCTGCAAGCATAGCATCAGCATCACCACTTGCGATTAATCTTGCTGCCATACCAATATTATGAGTACCTGTTGTACAAGCTGTAACAATTGGTACATTTGGACCACGTAGGCCATGGTTTATTGATATTACACCAGATAATATATTGATTATTGATGAAGGAATACAGAAAGGGGATATCTTTGAAGGACCTTTCTCATCTATAGTTGCTTTAGTAGTTTCTAGAGTTTCAATACCGCCAATACCTGAGCTAACACATACACCAAACTTATATGAATCTTCTTCAGATACTTTATCTATACCAGCATCTTTTAAAGCTTCATTAGCAGCTGCGATACCGTAGTAACAGAAAGGATCAACTCTTTTAGCATCTTTTCTTCCTACAAGTGCATTTACATCAAAATTTTTGATTCTTCCTGCAAATCTAACTTTGAATTCGCTAACATCTGGAGCTGGAGTATCAAATCCTGTAATAGTTTCAATACCGCTTTTACCTGCTAGGATATTAGCCCAAGTCGTAGGGACATCATTCCCTAAAGGCGTTACCATACCTAAGCCAGTAACTACTACTCTACGATTAGATTTCATAATTCAAATTAACCTGTTTGTATACTATTTAAGAAAAAAGTATGGCAGAGCCATACTGACTTTGAGATTAATTTTGATTAGTTTACTTTAGAATCAATATAGTCGTAAACGTCTTTTACTGTTCTGATTTTTTCAGCATCTTCATCAGGAATTTCTGTATCAAATTCTTCTTCTAGAGCCATAACTAATTCAACTGTATCTAAAGAATCAGCTCCTAAGTCATCAATGAAAGAAGCTTCTGGTTTAAGATCTTCTTCTTTAACACCAAGTTGTTCAACGATGATTGAGTTTACTTTAGCATATACTTCATTTGCGCTCATTTTTTTTTCCTTTTTATTTTGTTTTGAAAATTAAAAACTTTATTCGTATCCAATAATATTATTTTTTATTCATTTTTGCAATATTTTTGCAAAAATTAAGCCATATACATGCCTCCATTGACATGTAAAGTTTGCCCAGTTATATATCTAGCATCGTCAGAAGCCAAGAAAGCAACCGTTGTAGCTATATCTTTTGGTTCACCCATTTGTCCAGATGGAATCTTAGTTGCAATGAAAGATTTTTGTTCATCTGTAAGTTTATCTGTCATATCTGTAGCAATAAAGCCAGGAGCTACGACGTTAACTGTAATATTGCGGCTAGCAACTTCATAGGCTAACGATTTAGAAAACCCTATTACACCAGCTTTTGCAGCACAGTAGTTAGATTGACCAGGGTTACCAGCTGAAGCAACTACCGAACCAATAGAGATGATTCTCCCCCATCTTTTTTTCATCATACCGCGAATGCATTCTTTAGTCATACGAAAAATAGAGCTAAGGTTTGTGTTTATAACAGCTTCCCATTCTTCATCAGACATTCTCATCATTAGGTTATCACGTGTAATGCCTGCATTATTTACTAGTACGTCAATAACTAGCTTTTCAGCTTTGATTTGAGTAAAAAAATCTTTAATACTATCAATATCTGAAATGTTTAAAACCATACCCTTAGCTTTAAACCCTTTTTCTGTCATAGAGGTTTCAAACTTCTCAGCAGAGCCTTGGCTTGTAGCAGTGCCAATTATGGTAGCACCTTTGCTCGCTAGAACATTAGCAACTTCAAAGCCAATTCCACGGCTAGCACCTGTAACTAAAACTACTTTTTCATTTAAAGACATTTATAATCTCCTATTTAAATGTTTTCTAAACTTTCTACTGTATTTGTATCTTTAATAGTTAGCGATTTATCAATTCTTTTAATAAGCCCACATAATACTTTGTTCGGTCCACATTCTATAACTTCCTCAACCCCAAGTTTTACTAGCTCTTCTACAGACTGTGTCCATAATACTGGCTTATAAAGTTGTTTGATAACTGTAGCTTTAACCTCAGTTGGGTTTGAATGTGATTTTGCATCAAAATTTTGTACAACAGCAGTGGAAGGTTCTTTAAATTCCACTTTATTTAATTCTGCTTCGAACTTATCTGCAGCATCTTTCATTAGAGAGCAGTGAGATGGAACGCTAACTGCTAATATTTGTGCTCTTTTAGCGCCTTTTTCTTTAGCAATTGTATTAGCTTTTTCAACTGCGATTTTTTCACCAGATATTACGACCTGACCTGTCGAGTTGAAATTTGCTGCTTCAACGATTCCAGCATCAGATGCTTCTTCACAACTTTTGATAACATCTTCATTTGATAATCCTAGGATAGCACTCATTGCACAATCTTTATCCGTTACAGCATTTTGCATTAGTTTACCTCTAGTAGATACTAGCTGTAAGGCATCTTTATATGATATACACCCAGCAGCTAGAAGTGCTGTGTATTCGCCCAAGCTATGACCAGCAAGATGGCTTATTTCAAGAGAAGGTTTTTGTTCTTGTAGTACTTTGAAGATAGCGTAGCTTGTTGCAAGTAGCGCTGGCTGGGTATATTCTGTTTTATTTAGAGTATCTTGATCGTTTTGGATAATATCCCATAAGTCATAACCAAGATGATCTTTTGCTTCATCTACAATTTTTTTAAAAGTTTCAAAATTTTCATAATAGTCTTGAAGCATTCCTAGTTTCTGTGATCCTTGGCCAGGAAAAACTATAGCAGTTTTTGACATATCAGTACTCCTCTTTGATATTACAATTAAATATTTATTTTAAAAACGTTCTATATTTCTGCGATAAAACCGCCCCAGACAAAACCAGCTCCAAAAGCTTCAGAGATTATTGTTTCACCTGGTTTTATCTGATTGGTTCTTACAGCGTGATCTAAAGCTAATGGAATTGACGCTGCAGATGTGTTGCCATGGTCTTGTAATGTTGTTACAACCTTAGACATTGGCATATTTATTTTATTGGCAGTTGAATTTAATATTCTGAAATTAGCTTGATGAGGGACAAGCCAGTCTATATCATCTGCTGTGATGTTAGCTTCTTTTATTAGATCATCAGCAAGTGATGCTAGCCTTGATACAGCAAACTTGAAAACCTTGTTGCCCTCCATATGTAGATAAGGGTCTATACTAATTGCTTGACCTCTAGTAGTAGGAAGGTTGTTAGGAACATTAAGCATATCCAAGCATGATCCATCAGTGAATAGTAGTGATGAAAGGATTTTTTTCTTTTGGCTTGATGATACGACAACAGCCCCAGCTCCATCACCGAAAAGTACACATGTTGATCTGTCTTTCCAGTCAAGCACACGCGTCATTTTTTCTGCACCAATAACTAATATGTTTTTTGATATTTCAGTTTCGATATATTGTTTAGCTATATCTAGTGCGTAAACAAAACCACTACAAGCAGCGGAGACATCAAAACAACGAACTTTAAAACCTTCAATAGCTAGATTTTTTTGAACTATAGAGGCTGTTGAAGGCATTATGAAATCGGCTGTGCTTGTCGCTACGATTATTGTATCAATGTCATTGGCGTTTAAATTTGCAGCCTCAAGCGCTTTTTTAGCTGCTTCAGTAGCCATGAAACTTGTGGTTTCTGTTTCATTTGCGCAATGACGTCTCTCTATTCCTACTCTTTGTTTGATCCACTCGTCAGAGGTATCTACAAACTTACTTATATCTTCATTTGTTAAGATTTTCTCAGGTAAATAGCTCCCTGTGCCTAGTATTTGTGCAAACATTTATCAGTTATACCTATTTTAATTGGATTAACAACAAAAACCTAAAGCCTATATGTTTACACATAAGAACTTTAGAAGTTGAATTTTATTGTACCATGAATAAAAAGATTAAAGAACTTTTTCTAGAGATTCTTGAATTGTTTTAGGGATGTTGTGTTTAACTTCTTTTATAGCTTCGTAAATTGCAGTCTCAAAAGCATTTGCGCTTGCGCTACCATGACTTTTAACAACTATGCCAGTTAGCCCAAGTAAGGATGCGCCATTGAAACTATCAAGGTTCATACCTTTTTTCATTCTTCTGAAAATTGGTAGAGCCATGACTGTAGGGATCTTCATAAGCCAAGATCCTTCAGCAACAGCTTTTTTGATTAATGACTCTATTAGTCTTAGAGTTCCTTCCATTGTTTTAAGAGATACATTACCAACAAAACCATCGCAAACGATAACGTCTGTTGAATCATCGAAGATGTATTTCCCTTCTATGTAACCATTGTAATTGATGAAATCACAGTTTTGTAAAAGCTTTGATGCATTTTTAATGTTATCTAGGCCTTTCATTTCTTCTTCACCAATATTTAGTAAAGATACTCTTGGTTCAGCAATGCCTTTTGAGCTAGCTGCTAATATTGATCCCATAATTGCAAATTGGAAAAGTTGCTCAGATGAACAGACCACATTTGCACCAAGGTCAAGCATGTAGGTTTTGCTAAGTTGCTTTGTTTCTCTATTATATGCAGGTAGAGCATATACGATAGCAGGGCGATCAACACCATTTACAGTTTTTAGAACAAACTTTGATGTTGCCATTAAAGCGCCTGTATTGCCCGCACTAACACAAGCATCAACAGAGCCTTCTTTAACTAAATTTATGGCAACTCTCATTGAAGAATCTTTTTTCTTTCTGACAGCATCTGCTGGAGATTCGTCCATTGCGACTGTTTCACTAGCGTGATGTATAGCAATTCTTTGAAGTACTGGGAGCTTTATTTTTTTTACCTTAGAGTATCTGTCTAGGGCTCTTTTAACCTTGTGGTGATCACCAACTAGTACTATTTGTAAGTTAGAATCTTTCTTAACTGCTTCAAGTGCTGCAGGGATGGTAGTATTTAAACCATTATCTCCACCCATTGCATCTATAGATATTTTGTAACTCATGATAGATAAAACTTCCTATATTGCTAATTATCTGTGTTTATTGCCAAAATCAATCAAGTAAACTGCTTAGAAGGAATTGTAAGAGAATTAGTCTTCAGATTTAGTTTCCACTACTTTTTTGCCTTTATAAAAGCCGTTAGGAGATACGTGATGTCTTAAGTGTAATTCTCCAGTTGACTTGTCAGTAGACAAAGTAGGAGCTGTTAAAGAATCGTGAGATCTTCTCATATCTCTTTTTGATCTGCTTTTTTTAACTTGTTGTACAGCCATTTTATAGTAACCTCTTAGTATTTTGTTTAGTTTTTAAAGCGTTTAAAAGCATGTTATTTGAGTGTTTTTAGAATCTCAAAAGGATTCTTTTTCTCTTCTATAACATTTTCTTGTTCGCTATAGTATGAATGTTTTTTTACTTTTTTACAAGTCTTAGCATCTTTTTTTGGAGCTAAGGGTAGATCTAAGATAATCTCTTCTTTAACTATATCCCTTAAATCAATGATCGATTCTTTGCATATGAAAGGTTCATGTAAACTATCCTCTACAAGTCTATCATCCTCTGCAATCACAATGCTATTAGAAGTGTCTAGAACATAGTCAAAAACCTCTAAAGAATCTTGACATGTTAGTTTAAGATTTCCTTTAATATGATATTTGATACAGGGACGGCCTTTTTCTTCAAAAAAAGAAAAATCGCATAGCAGAACATGCGGAGTGTCTTGAATAAACTCTGATATTTTAGTTAAATCTTCTAACACTATTTCAAAGTTATATAATTCTCTTTTTTGTTTAGCATAAATAGAGTAATTTATTTTATAGTAATTGCTTTTCAAATTTCTAAAGCTCAAGTATTTATTTATAGGTAATATTCTAGCTGGGTTTCTTGTTTTATTAAAGCCTCTATTGTATTATCTAAGTAGTTATGTTCTTGTAAATTAATAATCAATAATAAAGGATCAAATACTAATGTCTTTACCTATTCCTCAACAAGTTTCAAATGCAATCAGATTTTTATCTATAGATGCTGTTTTAAAAGCTAAATCTGGTCATCCAGGTATGCCTATGGGTATGGCTGATATAGCAACAGTTTTATGGACAAAGTTTCTTAAACATAATCCTAAAAATCCAAGTTGGATAAATAGAGATAGATTTGTGCTTTCAAATGGTCATGGTTCTATGCTTTTATACTCTCTGTTGCATTTATCAGGATATGATGTTTCTATTGATGATCTTAAGAGTTTTAGACAGCTAAATTCTAAAACTCCAGGCCATCCGGAATATGGATATACAGCTGGAGTTGAAACTACAACTGGACCGCTTGGTCAAGGTGTTGCAAATGCAGTAGGGATGGCTTTAGGTGAAAAGCTTCTATCAGATAGATATAATACTTCAGATTCAAAGATAATCGATCATCATACTTATGTGTTTTTAGGTGATGGATGTTTAATGGAAGGTGTTTCTCATGAGGCATGTTCTTTAGCTGGTACGTTAGGATTGAATAAACTAGTCGCGTTCTGGGATGATAATAGTATCTCGATTGATGGTGACACTAAGGGTTGGTTTACTGATAATACTGTTGAAAGATTTAGAGCATATGGCTGGCATGTTATAGAGGGTGTTGATGGCCATGATTCTAAGTCTATAGAAAATGCAATAAATCATGCACACACTGAAAAAAATAAACCAACTTTAATCTGTTGCAAAACAGTTATTGGATTTGGTTCTCCTGAGAAAGCAGGAACAGCATCTGTTCATGGTTCTCCTTTAAATGAACAAGAAAGAGAATCCGCTGCAAAAGAACTTAATTGGGACTATGGCGCATTTGAGATTCCTACTGATGTATATAAATATTGGGATGCTAGAAGTAAGGGAGAAGCATTAGAAGCTAACTGGCAAAAACAGTGGGCTGGTTATGCTGGTCCTAAAAAAGCTGAATTGGAGAGAGTGTTAGCTAAAGAGTTACCAGCTGATATGGAAAAATCAGTAAAAGAGTATATTTCTTCTCAATTACAAAATCCTGTTAAAGTTGCAACGCGAAAAGCATCACAAATGGCTTTAGATGTATTGTGCAAAGAAATGCCAGAGATGTTTGGTGGTTCTGCAGATTTAACTAGTTCTAACAATACCAACTGGAGTGGTTCGGTTTGGTTGAATAATACTGATGAAGGTGCTAACTATCTTTCTTATGGTGTTAGAGAGTTTGGTATGGCAGCTATCATGAATGGTTTGAGCTTATATGGTGGTCTTAAGCCTTATGGCGGTACTTTCTTAGTGTTTAGTGACTATTCGAGAAATGCCATTAGAATGTCTGCTCTTATGAAACAGCCTGTAGTTCATGTAATGTCTCATGATTCTATTGGGTTAGGTGAAGATGGTCCTACACATCAACCTATCGAGCATGTTCCTAGTTTAAGGTTGATTCCAAATCTTAATGTTTGGCGCCCAGCTGATACAGTTGAAACTATGGTTGCTTGGCATGAGGCTGTTAGGTCAAAAGATACGCCTAGTGTTATGGTGCTAACTCGTCAAGGATTAGAGCCTGTGGTTGAAACTCAAGAGCAAGTAGAAAAAGTTTCAAAAGGTGGTTATCTAGTTAGAGAACACTCTGATGCTAAAGCAACGATTGTTGCAACAGGATCAGAAGTTGAATTAGCTATAAAAGTAGCTAAAAAGTTTGAAGATGAGGGTGTAAAAATAAATGTTGCATCAATTCCATGTGTGGAAATTTTTGACATGCAAGATAAAGATTATAAAAAGTCTGTAATAAAAAATAATATTCCTGCTATTTTTGTAGAAATGGCTCAGCCAGATGGTTGGTATAAATATATGCCAAAAGCTGGTGGTGAAGTAAAAGGGATTCATAGTTTTGGTGAATCAGCACCTGCTGAAGAGTTATTTAAACACTTTGGCTTTACTGAAGAAAATATTAGTAACATCGTTGCTAAATATGTGTAATAACTTTCGAGAAATAATATCTTAAGGAGATTGATATGAGAGTTGCAATTAATGGTTTTGGTAGAATTGGTCGTTTAGCATTTAGACAAATGTTTGATAAAGATGGCTTTGAGATTGTTGCTATTAACGATTTAACAAATCCAAAAATGTTAGCACATTTATTAAAGTATGATTCTGCTCAAGGAAGATATGATAGAGCAAAAGAAGTAGAAGCTAAGGAAAATTCAATTGTTGTTGGTGGTAAAGAAATTAAGATCTATGCTGAAGCAGATGCTTCTAAATTACCATGGGATGAGCTAGATGTAGATGTGGTACTAGAGTGTACTGGTTTTTATGCATCTAAAGAAAAGTCTCAAGCACATATTGATGCAGGTGCTAAAAAAGTTGTAATTTCTGCTCCTGCTGGTAATGACCTTCCAACAGTTGTGTTTGGTGTAAACGAAGATATTTTAACTGCAGAAGATAAAATCGTATCTGCTGCATCATGTACTACTAACTGTCTTGCTCCTATGGCAAATGCTTTACATAATCTTGCTAAGATTGAAAAAGGATTTATGACAACTATTCACGCTTATACAGGTGATCAAAATACATTAGATGGTCCTCATCGTAAAAATGATATGCGTCGTGCTCGTGCAGCGGCTGTAAATATCGTACCTAACTCAACTGGTGCTGCTAAGGCTATTGGTCTTGTAATACCTGAATTAGCTGGTAAATTAGATGGTGCAGCTCAGCGTGTTCCAGTATGTACTGGTTCATTAACAGAGTTAGTAGCTGTAGTATCTAAAAAAGTAACAGCTGAAGAAGTAAATGCAGCTATGAAAGCAGCTTCAAATCCTTCTTTTGGATATACTGAAGAAGAGTTAGTTTCAAGTGATGTTATTGGAATTGATGAAGGTTCTTTATTTGACGCAACTCAAACTAAAGTTACAGACTTAGGTGATAAATCTTTAGTTAAAGTAGTATCTTGGTATGACAATGAAATGTCTTACACAAACCAAATGGTTAAAGTAATCAAGTTAATCAAATCTTTATAACTTGGAGTAAATTATGAGTTTTCTTACTTTAAAGGATGTAGACTTTAATGGGAAGAAGGCTGTTATAAGAGTAGACTTTAATGTTCCAGTTAAGAATGGTGAAGTAACGAGTACAGTTAGAATCGAAGCTGCTGTACCTACTATTAACTATATTCTTGATAATGGTGGAGCAGTTATACTTTTATCTCACCTTGGTAGACCTACTGAAGGAGAATACAATCCAGAATTTTCATTAGAGCCTGTTGCTAAATCTTTAGAAAAAATCATTAACAAACCTGTTAACTTTGCAAAAAACTGGTTAGATGGTGTTGAAGTAAGCAAAGGTGAAATAGTTCTTTGTGATAATGTTCGTTTTAATAAAGGCGAAAAGAAAAACAATGCTGAATTAGCTCAACAAATGGCTAAGTTAGGTGATGTATTTGTTATGGATGCTTTTGCAACATCTCATAGAGCACAAGCTTCAACTTATGGTATTGCTGAGTACATGCCTGTTGCATGTGCAGGCACACTTTTAGCTAATGAAATAGAAGCTCTAGAAAAAGCTCTAAAAGCACCTAAAAAACCAATGGCAGCAATAGTTGGCGGTTCAAAGGTTTCAACTAAGCTATCTGTACTACATAACCTTTTAGATAAGGTTGAAATTCTTGTAGTAGGTGGAGGCATTGCGAATACTTTCATTAAAGCAGAAGGTTATGATGTTGGTAGCTCGCTATCTGAAGCAGATCTTGTTGAAGAAGCTAAAGATATTTTAGCAAAAGCTAAGGCTCATGGAGTTAATATCCCTGTGCCTGTAGATGTAAGAGTAGCTAAAGAGTTTAGTGAAAGTGCAGAAGCAGTTGTTAAAAAAGTATCTGATGTTGCAGATGATGAGATGATTTTAGATATAGGTCCAGAATCTGAAAAGATGATTTCAGAACTTTTAAAATCTGCAAATACAATCTTGTGGAATGGACCTGTAGGTGTTTTTGAGTTTGATAATTTTGCAGAAGGTACAAAAGCTTTATCTTTAGCGATAGCTGAATCAGATGCTTTCTCTGTTGCTGGTGGTGGTGATACTATCGCAGCTATTGAAAAATTTGATATTAAAGATAAAGTTTCTTATATCTCAACTGCTGGTGGTGCTTTCCTAGAATTCCTAGAAGGTAAGAAACTACCTGCTGTAGAAATATTGAAAGAAAAAGCACATAAGTAACTTAAGGTTATTAATATATGAGAAGAACAAAAATATTAGCAACTCTTGGTCCTGCTAGTGAATCAAGAGAAGCTTTGACCGCTATGATCAAAGCAGGTGTAAATGCTGTGAGATGTAACTTTTCACATGGCTCTGCAGAAGATCATCGTAAACGAGTAGATTTAATTCGTAGTATTGCTAAAGAGCAAGATACATACGTTGGTATTTTAGCAGATTTACAAGGGCCTAAAATTAGACTTTCTAAGTTTAAGAAAGGTTCAGAAATGCTTAAAAAAGGCCAGAAATTTACACTAGATGCAGAGCTTGGTGTGGAAGATGGAGATGATAAAGCTGTAAGTATCGATTATAAAGAGCTTATCAATGATGTTAAAAAAGGCGATATCTTATTAGTAGATGATGGCAAAATAGTTTTAGAAGTTGATTCTGTAAAAGGTTCTAAAGCAGTTACAAATGTTTTAGTCGGTGGCAAAGTTTCTAATAATAAAGGTATCAATAAAAAAGGTGGCGGCTTAACAGCACCTGCTTTGACAGACAAAGATAAAGAAGACATAAAAATAGCCGCAATGCTTCAAGTAGATTTCTTAGCTGTTTCATTCGTTAGGGATGGTAAAGATATGGAGTATGCACGCCAGCTTGTTAATGAAGCTGGATGGAAGCCAGCAATGGTTGCTAAGATTGAAAGAGCCGAAGCTGTTATAGAGGAAAATCTAAAAGGTATTGTAGATGCTTCTGATCTAGTAATGGTAGCTCGAGGCGATTTAGCCGTAGAGATTGGCGATGAGAATGTCCCAGCTGCTCAAAAGTTAATAATACAGACTGCTCGTGAAAATGAGAAAGGTTCTATTACGGCTACTCAGATGATGGAGTCGATGATTGAAAATTCTTCTCCAACTCGTGCAGAGGCTTCAGATGTTGCAAATGCAGTATTTGATGGTACTGATGCTGTAATGCTTTCAGCTGAAACAGCTGTTGGAAGTTATCCTGTTGAGACTATTGAAGCTATGTCTAGAATTTGTGATTCAGCTGAACATAGTAAATATAACCATATGGTTAAAAAAGCTAAGATAGCTAAGTGTAGCCGAGTAGACCAAGCAGTATCAATAGCAGCTGTTAAAATAGCAAATGATATTGGTGCTAAAGGTTTAATTGTATTAACAGAAGGTGGTAATACATCTCGTTGGATGTCACGTATAAATTCAGAACTACCTATTTATGCATTATCTCGTAATGCAACAACTCTTGGTGCAATGACACTATTTAGAGGTGTTGTTCCTATACATTTTGATTCTACTAGAATGTCTAAATTATATGTAAATAGATCAGCATCTATGGAATTAGAAAGCAGAAAACTAGTTAAAGATGGTGATATGTTAGTACTTACTAGTGGTGATAGTATGGGTGTTCATGGTAGTACAAACAAGATTAAAGTAATAATCGCAGGTCAAGTAAGATAAGGAGATATACAATGGCTTTAGTTTCATTAAGACAATTACTAGATCATGCAGCTGAGCATGGTTATGGTATTCCAGCTTTCAATGTTAATAACCTTGAGCAGGTTAGAGCTGTTATGGAAGCTGCTGATAAAGTAAATTCACCAGTAATTTTACAAGGTTCTGCAGGTGCTAGAAAATATGCAGGAGCTCCTTTTATTAGACATCTAGTTTTAGCTGCAATAGAAGAGTATCCACATATCCCAGTATGTATGCATCAAGATCATGGTACATCTCCATCTGTTTGTCAAAGATCTATTCAGTTAGGCTTTTCTTCAGTAATGATGGATGGTTCTCTTATGTCTGATGGTAAAACACCGGCGAGCTATGAGTATAATGTTGATGTAACAAAAACTGTTACTGATATGGCTCACGCTTGTGGTGTCTCTGTAGAGGGTGAATTAGGCTGTTTAGGTTCATTGGAAACTGGTCAAGCCGGTGAAGAAGATGGAGTTGGAGCAGAAGGTACTCTATCTATGGATCAAATGCTTACAGATCCTGAAGAGGCAGCAGATTTTGTCAAAAAAACTAAAGTAGATGCTTTAGCTATTGCTATTGGCACATCTCATGGAGCATATAAATTCACTAAGCCACCAACAGGTGATATTTTATCAATAAAAAGAGTAAAAGAAATTCATGCAAGAATTCCTGATACACATTTAGTTATGCATGGTTCTTCTTCTGTACCTCAAGACTGGTTAAAAGTAATTAACGAGTATGGCGGCGCTATGGGTGAGACTTATGGTGTGCCAGTTGAAGAAATTGTTGAAGCTATCAAGTACGGTGTGCGTAAAGTAAATATTGATACTGACTTACGTATGGCTGCAACTGGTGCTGTAAGAAAATTCTTAAAAGAGAATCCTGCAGAATTTGATCCTCGTAAGTATAATGCAGTTGCAAAAGCGGCAATGTCTGAAATTTGTAAAGCTAGATACGAAGCATTTGGTTCGGCTGGTATGGCTAGTAAAATTAAGCCAATCTCTCTTGAGACAATGTTCCAAAAATATGAAGCTGGTGAATTAGATCCAATCGTAAAATAATATTTCTTTTAAATTTTCTTCTAGAATTTTATCAAAACAAATATTTAATGAAATTTTTCGATCTAAGCTAATGCTCTTACTAAGTTGAGAGTATTTTATTTTTTATGATTTATAAGTTATACATTTTGACAAAACTTGTGACAACACCATTCGTCCAGCCAAAGCCATCTTGTACGACATATTCGCCACCACCAGCATTTGCTTTTGGATTGACTACATCATATTTTTCACGGATTTTTCCAGTCTCTTTAAATTTTTCATTAACTGTATTTACAAATCTTTGAGCAATAGTTTTTGCAAGCTTATCAAATCCATAATTTTTTAGACCTATAACAGCTTCATAGTGTAAAGGAGCCCAACCATTTGGAGAATCCCATTGTTGAGAAGTATTTATCGGTGTTGTAATAAGTCCATGACCTGTTAAAAATTGATCTTCTATAACCTTAGCTACTTTTTGAGCTTGTTCTTTAGTCGCTATATTTAAGAATAATGGTGTTACTCCTGCTAAGCTTGTAATGCTCGTAACTTTATTTGTTTTGTTATTTATATCACAGAAGAACTCTTTATCATTATCCCAAAAATTATCTTGGATAAGTTTTTTCCTTTTTTTAGCTAACTCTAAATATTTAGATGTTTTTTCTTGCTCTGAAACTTCTGTGAACCACTTACTTAATAGATTTTCTAAGCCATATAAATAGCTGTTTAAATCAATAGGTAGAATATCGGTTGTTTGAATAGTGCTAAAATCGTTTGTATCAGCAAACCAGCGACTAGAAAAATCCCATCCGGATTCACAAGCTGCTCGGATATTACGATAAAAATTAGGCTTATCTTCTATATTCTTAGCATGTTCAATATCTTCACGATATGATTCTGGTCTAGGAGTGGCAGACTCATCCCAGTACCTATTTAAACCATTTACATTTCTTTGAGTGTTCATCCAAAATGAATACTCTTTTTCTAAAGCTGGTAAATATTTTTTAATAGCTGAAATACCTAGTTCTTGATATAGGATATTTACAATTAGGTAAAATAAAGGTGGTTGAGAACGAGTTAGATAGTACTTTCTATTTGCATTGGGTACAAAGCCAACAGTTTCTATGAGATATGCGAAGTTATCTGCGATATCTTTAATCATTTGAATTTCACCATCAACTCGTAAGCCTTCACAAGTGAAATAACAATCCCAATAATAAACTTCTCTAAAGCGTCCTCCTGGAATTATATATGGCTTTGGAAGTGCTATAAGAGAGCTTAGTGAGTCTTTTTCATCTAATGATTGATGTAAGAAATGCCACATTTGTTTGATATATTGTTGTAGAGATATTTCTTTACCATTATCAAAAGTTTTTTCTGCTACAGGAGGGTGAAAATTATCTTCAACAAAAGCCTTAAGATCAAAATTCT
This sequence comes from Candidatus Francisella endociliophora, assembly GCF_000764555.1. NCBI lineage: Bacteria > Pseudomonadati > Pseudomonadota > Gammaproteobacteria > Thiotrichales > Francisellaceae > Francisella > Candidatus Francisella endociliophora. The sequence continues at coordinate 1,822,937 of NZ_CP009574.1, forward strand.
TCAAATCTTTTAAGCTTTTATAATCATTAAGAATTTCATTAGGAGATCTTTTAGGAGTCATATCGACAAAATATTTTGAGTCATCAAAACATGGTTTTAATTGAACTGCTTCAAAAAGCTCTCCAGATAGTTGTATTAATTGCTTTTCAGCCATTTATTTATTTCCGTGTAGTTTTGCATAAGGAGGTATTAGTAATACTAAAAGAGCTATAGGTATAAGTACACAATAAAATGCAGTAACTCCACCAAAATGTGCAAAAATTTCACTAATTATTCTTGAGCCAATGGTTCCACCTAAAGCTGAGAATATAATTATTAAGCCAGCCATAGCACTTTGAAGATGTTCTGGTTGGCTACTAAGTACACTTGAACATAGTGTAGGGTATATTGGAGCCATAAAGAAGCCAATCATTGGGAATATCATTGCAACAACTATAGCTATTAGTGTATCAGATTGTTCAGGATCTATTAATTTTGATAATTGAAGAGTAAAGATAATTAGTACAGCACAGCATATAAGTCCAGTCAGTATTATTTTTTGCCAACTGATTTTTTTCATGATAACACCAAATATAATTCTTCCAGCAGCAATACTTAAAGCAAATACACTTGCCATAAATACGCTCGTAGATGCTGAAAGATGTAGAACTTTTGTATTAAAAGTAGGTAACCAAGATTGGACACCTTGCTCTATAAAGACATAAAAGAAAACACTAATAATAAATAGCATAACAATAGGTAGCTTTATAAGTTGTAACATACTAAGAGTATCTTTAAGAAAGCCTGATTCTTTTGAGTGTTTAACTGCTGATTCATCAAGTTTTGTAAACAGTAGTAATATAAAAGCAATAATACATAAGCTAGCAAGTAGCCAATATGTGCCAAGCCAGTTACCAAAATGCATAAATAGACTAAATATAAAAAAGCATAAAACTACACCAATTTGAAAGATACCTTCTAGTATGCTCATTAAACTAGCATGTTCCTTGGAATCTTTTGTTATTAAACCAACTGTTGAATAAACAGAAACTTTAATCAAAGCAAAAGCAACTCCAATCAAAATAAATAGAATCTTTGTGGTAAGGAAGCTATCTAACGTTGCCATAGTTATACAACCAGTGGTAATTATTGCTAAGCCAGTTAGCATTGCATTTTTGTAGCCAAAACGAGGAATGAATGAACATATTGAAAAAGATACTATAGCAATTGTAAGGTCTTTACATGCTTCTAAAATACTGGCTTGTACTTCAGTTACATGATAGTGTATAACAGATTGTAAAATAACAATCCCAACACTATTTAATAAGATTGCACTGATAAAAAATATTAAAAATAGAGATAGTTTTAGTTGGAAGTTTTTCATTTTTAAAAATGAGTTTTTTACTTATAATTTAAGAGTAAACAAAGTTGTAAGTTAAGACAAGTTATTATTAATGGTATTAAAGCATATAGCTTTTAAAAAAAACAATGTATATCATACAAGTTAAGCTGAAACTTATATGTGGTTAGAGAGTTGTTATGAATGATTATAAGTATTGCATAGGAGTCATGTCTGGGACATCTTTGGATGGTGTTGATGTGGCATTATGTAAAATCAAAGGATGTGGTTTAGATACTGATATTAAATTAATTAATTTTGAAACATATCCTTACTCAAAAGAGACTTTAAGTGATATCAAGAAGTCACTTAGTCTCAAACATAGTAATGCACAGCTGTTATGTAGTCTTAATTTTAAGCTGGGGACAGAATATGCAGCAGCTGTAAAAAAACTAGTTAAAAATTTTAATTTAAAACTAGAGGATATAGAGTTCATAGCTAATCACGGGCAGACGATTTATCATCAAGCGATATGTGAAGGTGATTTCATTAAGTCTTCGCTGCAATTGGGAGATGCTGCAACTATTGCGTATGAGTGCCAAACAACAGTTGTGTCAAACTTTCGAGCTGGAGATATCGTAGCTGGTGGTGATGGAGCTCCATTAGTTCCTTATGTTGATTATATTTTGTATAGAGATGAGAAAAAATCTCGAGCTTTACATAATATTGGAGGGATAGCTAATACTACGATTATTCCTAAAAACTCAGAGATTGAAGATATCTATGCTTTTGATACTGGTCCAGGTAATATGATGATAAATAGAGCAGTAGAAGTTCTTTATAACAAAGACTATGATGAGAATGGCGATATTGCTGCAAGTGGTAGAATTATTCCTGAAATGTTAGCTGAGCTATTAGAAAATTCATACTTAAAACAAAAACCACCTAAATCTACAGGTAGAGAGCTTTTTGGGGTTGAGTATACTGATTTTATACTTGATAAGTATAAAGAGAATCTTGCTGAAGATATAATTCATACTTTGACTATATTTACAGCAGAAAGTATAGCAGGAGCATATAAAGATTTTGTTCTTGATAAGGTTAAATTAGACCAAATAATCTTTACTGGTGGTGGAGCGTATAATAAATTTTTGATAAGCACTATTACTGATTTATTAAACGTGAATGTTTTGACATTTGAAGATGTTGGTGAAAATAGCGATGCTAAAGAAGCTATTGCTTTTGCAGTATTAGGTAATGAAACATTACATAGAAATTATAATAATGCACCATCTGCTACAGGAGCAAAAGATAAGGTTATACTTGGACAAGTTAATTATTTTAGTTAGGCAATAAGTTAGGAGATATTAATGAATGTAATTGAAGTTAAGCATCCAATGGTTCAGCATAAGCTAGGGCTTATGAGAGCAAAAGAAATAAGCACACAAGAATTTAGAAGATTAACCAAAGAGATAACAAGTCTTTTGACTTATGAAGTTACTGCTGGTTTTGAATTAGAAAAAACTCAGCTTTTAGGTTGGCAAGATACTAATATTGAAGTAGAACAAATCAAAGGGAAAAAGCTAACTGTAGTGCCTATTCTTCGAGCGGGTCTTGGTATGATGGATGGTGTTTTTGAACATGTACCTGCTGCAAAAGTTAGTATGGTTGGTATGTACCGTGATGAAGAGACTGCGAAGCCAGTTCCATACTTTGCAAAACTTTGTGATAAGCTTGATGAGAGAATGGCTCTTATTGTAGACCCTATGCTAGCAACAGGTGGATCAATGATTGAAACTGTTTCATTACTTAAAAAATCAGGGTCAAAAGATATTAAAATTATTACAATTGTATCAGCTCCAGAAGGAGTTGAGGCTCTTATGCAAGCTCATCCTGATGTCGAACTATATACAGCTTCAGTTGATAGTCATTTAGATGAACATAAGTATATTATCCCTGGTCTTGGTGATGCTGGAGACAAAATATTTGGTACAAAATAGTTAAATCAATCATAATATAAGCTACTATTTATTTCTTATTCTTTAAATAATAATTACCCAGTTACAAAAGATATAAGAATATTTAAAAATAAGAAAACATAAGAGAAAGCGAAGAATAAAAAGATAGATTATTTACTAATTATAGCTTTGACAGTTGACCATGGTGTATGAGAGTAGCCAGCTTTTAGATCGCCATCATTAATAGTCATAGCATCAAAGTCAGCACTCCAGTCCATAAATCCTGCAGCAACAGAGTTTTGTTGTTGCATTAGATCCCAAGCTTTAGCTATATCTGAAGGTGTAGCAACATATATGTCATTACCACCGGCAGCACCTCCTGTAGCAGGAATACCTAATACAAACTTATTAAGTGGTATTCTAACTTGACGATCTAAATCACCAGCATTAGCAGCAAAACCTTCATCTGTAGCTTGCCAAGCCATACTTGCTAAGAATTTAGCCATGCCATCACTAGGGACAACTTTTTTATAGTAGCCATTAGCATCTTTTTCATAACCTGTTATACCATTGGCAGGGCCTTGGTTATACATTTGTGGCCATACATAATTGAACTTATCCATGCCTATACCATTCATAAGTTCTATATATCCACCGTTAGCATAACTATGAGAGGCATATTGACCTGTACCGTATGTGTAAGGAATGATATAAGGCCATTCAGGAGCTGCAGTAAGCCAGAAATCAATACCTTCATTTCTATAGTGGTTTACAATGTCTTTAAAGCCAGCAATTGCACTTTGTAAGTCAGCTGTGTTATTAGGTATAGCGTGACCTTCTAAATCAATATCTAAACCGTCAAAACCATACTTGTCAATAATATCCATAATTTCTTTTTTACCAGAAGAGTTGAATGTATCCCAGTTCATATGGAAATATTGACCACCAATAGATACCAAGACATGTTTTCCTTGGTTTTTCATATAACTTATAAATGCTTTAATGTTCGCATCATTATAAGTATCACTACTACCACCAGGACCTGGATTGGCTAGAGCCAGTTTCATCTTTCCATCATCTCCAGTAATAATAAATGCCATGATTAGTACATTGTAGTCACATAAGCCTCTATCTGGATTGCTAGTATTTTGGCAGTAGTCAGGGTATTTTTGTAGATCAATACTAACAGGTTTTGTAACTATTTGTTTACCGTCAACACTATATGAAGTATTACCGCCCCATAGTGAGAAATATGTAGCTGCAATAGTGTCTGATGCTGGTCCACTTTCTTGGATATTAACATTGATAACTTTATCAGAGCCATCAGCTGTAAATGTAGTGTCTGAGATTTTTACTAAAAGACCTGATAAATGGGTAGCAGTGATAGTATATGTTTTACCATTTTGCGGTACTTCAAAATTATTTTCACCGTTAGCATCAATAATAAACTCTTGGCTATCACCATCTGATGAAGATATATTGAGTATTAGTTTTTTACCTTCTGGTAAGCCTGAAGTATTAAATTTAACAGAATTAGTCTCCAAAGGAGTACTTTCAAAATTAAACTCTACATTGCTATTGTTATGTCTATACACTGTAGTTTCTTGAGCTTCAGCTGAATACTTAAAGTTACCTTGAGTGTAGCTATCTACTACAACTTTATACTTAGTTCCATTTTCTTGAGCTGGCAAGTCATCAAAGATGATCGGTGAACTAAAGTCTGTAAAATCACTTTTAACAATATTGTTATCTTCATCGAAAACAGTAAAACGCACAAGTGAGTTTGGACTGGTAGAACTGTTGAATTTGATGGTTAAAGATCCTTCTTCTGCAGGAGCTGCAGCTTGGAAAGAAATTTTAACATCTTTAGTCTGATCTTTTTCTATTGATATATTTGCAGGGTTTGCACTACCTATATTTCCATCAATATTTGGAATATATACTTCCAACTCACCAGGAACAACTTGTAAGCTTAGTGTTTCGCCCCAATTAGCATCAGTTTTTTCTGCTACTTCAACCCTGTTATTACCATCATGTTTAAATATAACGATATCGGGTTTTTCATCTTCTGAAATATAATTAGGACGTTCAGGAATTTTAATACTTAAAAAGGCAACTTCATTATTAACATCTGCACTACATAGTTTCCAGTCAGAGTCTTGTTTAGGTGATGAAGCAGTCCACCAGTCTGTTAATTGATAAATAGCGCCTTCAAATTTAATAAAAGCATCTTTAGCATAGCCGCTCCAGTTTTTTGGTCCTTGAGGGATAAATTCTGCTACATCTTCAGGAGGGGTATCACAACTGCTTGGGTCAGGATTCGGTTGAGGATCTGGAGTAGGTGTTGGGTCAGGATTCGGTTGAGGATCTGGATCAGGATCTGAGTTAGATATTTCGTTCCAAGCATCATCACCATAGATACCGTTTGGTTTGTAAGCAGCTAATTGACACCATTTAGATGCATGTATATCCGTTGTACACTGATATTTCTTGTTACCAACCGTTACAATGTCACCACCATCATAGTTTTTAAGATTACTTGCTGACCATTCTCCTTCATTATTTGCAAATACTGAAGAACCCATAAGTATTAAAGTTACTGCTGAGAGTAGTTTTATTTTAGTGTTCATAGAGATCTCTCCTATAAGTTTTTAACAAAGTAAGCAAAGTGCCTACATTTTTATTATATGCCCGGAAAAAATACTAAAGCAAACAGGAAGTTTAAAAAAATAAGTTTATGATAGAAGTGATAATTAAAAATTAAAAAAAAGTTATCTAACTAGTTATTTAAATTTTATAAGGGGATATTTATTAGATAGATACAAAAAAGTAGCAACCACTATAAGGAGAATGATTGCTACTAATTATAGTTAGATTTATAGATTTATAGATTTATAGATATGAGGTTAGTTATAAGCAACACCTTTAACTCCATCAACCCAAGTCCAACCTTGATAAGAATCAGAGTTAAGAATCCAAGTCATTACACCACCGTATTGATTATATGCACCAAGACCACCGTTTGTAATATCTGTAGAGATATCTTTAGGGTCATATAGACCAGCACCTGAACAGCTAGCATCTGCTAAACAAGTACCTTGCTTATATGCAGCTTCAGAGACAGAAGGATCTTTGAAGTCAGGTACACCTAGTACAATCTTAGTACCTTCTGGAACATATAGATTGTTATCTACTAAATATTGCTCCATATCTGGTCTAGTTTCTTCAGAAAGTAGTTTGAATACATTAGATAAGAATCCTACATCAAAACCTTTTTTACCAAAGAAAGCAGCTCCACCATATTGGTTATATGTTTGTATGAAAATTGCATCAAAGTGAGCATCATTTAAGAAGTCCTGTGTATACATTGGTTCAGCAAATTTTGCATTACCTCCATCCCAGCTACCTGTATTACCACTAATTTGAGGAGCAGCAGCTAAATACATATCTTTGCCAGATATGGATTTGAATTCAGCTCTAGCAGCATCAATATATCTAATAAAGTTTGACTCAACAGAAGAAGATGCATTTGGGTGCTCAACATCTATATCTAGACCATCATAACCATTTTCTGCTAAGAATTTACCCATAGCTTTACCTGTAACAATTGCATTATCACCGCTCATGTTAGGATCAAAGTAGTTTACAGCACCACCGATAGATAATAGAGCAATACCTCCGCTGCTATGGATAATATCTAGCTGAGCAGGGACTCTTGATTTCATTTCATCAGTCCACTTAGGTAGAGTTACTGTACCGTTAGAATCTTGACCTGCAAAAGCGTAAACAATAACGTTGTAACCGTGGTCCATAGCTGTCTGAATCATTTCGTTAGTAGTATCAGGTTGGCTATACCATGGTGCATCATATCCTCTTACGTATCCAACAACTGCTCTGTCTGGCCAGTTTGTGCTAGGAGCTGCGTTTTCAGTTATTTTAACATTTACATTTTGGTTACTTTGATCAGCTGTAAATGAGCTAGGTGAAACAGCTATCTTATATCCAGACATAGCAGCAGCTGTTATCGTCCAAATACTGCCATCTTTAGCTATATCTATAGAAGCTGAGTTACCTGTTAGATCTACTTCCTTAGTTTCAGAGCCATTAGTTAATGTTAAAGTAGTGGATTTGCCACTAGGAAGACCATCTACTGAGAAAGTTACATTTTCAGTTGGAATTGCTTTTTTATCAAAATTAACATTAACGTTTGAGGAGTTATAATTATAAACCGTTACACTATAAGTCTTGCTAGGAGTATAGTTATATCCATTAGTAGTAAATCCTGCTACTTCAAGAGTATATTTAACACCATCTTCTGATGCAGGGACACTATTTAAAGAAGTCGTGTTATTTACATTAAGGTCACCATGAAAAACAACTACTCCATCTGAATTAGTTAGTGTATAAGTTGTAGTAGGATTGCCTATCACATCAGCTTTTGCGTTAATATTAATAGAACCTTCTTCAGCTGGTTTAGGAGCTGTATATTCTACAGAAACTGTTTGTGAAGCATCTTTTGCAAGATTGAAAGATGCTGGAGTAGCAGAACCTGTAGCACCATCAAGGCTAGGAACACTAACTGTTAAATCTGCACCGCTGCCAACTGATATGTCAAAGCTAGTAGTTGATCCCCAATTTGCATCTTTAGATTCAGCTACCATTACACCATTTTTGAAAATCTGTACATCTGCTTTAGTATTTGAGCTTACAAAATCAGGCTTAGCTGGTAGAACTATAGATACAGTTCCTGTGCCTTGTTCAGCTTCACCATTATATTGCCAAACTCCCCATTTTGACTCAGGGTTAGGAGTTTCTCCTTGAGTCCACCACTTAGCTGTATATGATCCACCATTGTATGTAACTGTATCACCTTCAGTATATGTTTTGCTAGAGCTCCATTCTTCAGCAGATTGTTCAGAGGAGCCACCACCATTATCATCATCAGAGCTAGATCCGCCATTTGATAGGCTCCAAGGGCCCCATTCACCAGAGTTTTCTGGATTATTGTTTTGAGTCCAATACTTAGCAGTATATTCTTTACCATTGTGCGTAACAGTATCTCCAGCTGTATAAACTGCGCCAGAATCCCAGCTAGCAGCATCTGCTATTGTGAATGTTCCTACTCCCATTAGTGCACAAGTGACAACTGATGCTAATTTTAGTTTTCTTTTCATATTTTCTCCTTGAGTAATTTGAGTTTTAAGTTATATAAGTTAGGTTGTTAAAATGTTTAAGAGAAATATAACAGGGTTTTGTGAATATGAGGATATTCAAAAATTGATAGCTATAGTTAAAAATTGATAGCTAGAATATCGGTTTGTATGATCTTGTGATAAGTTATACAATTTAGGTTTAGTAAGTTGATATAAGGAATTATAGTGCCTCAAATAACTTTAGAAATATCAGATACTTTTGATATAAATATAGCTAAAAAGATCATTGATGAATCACAAGTTTTTTTAGTGGAAAAGTTGCCAACTAAGTTAGAAACATTTAAAAGCAGAATTTATAGATATATTGCTTGTAGTGTAGGAGGTGATTTAGATAAAGAAATTATCCATTTGCAGATAAAAGTTTTAGCTGGACGTACACAAGAGCATTTAAATGATTTGGTACATAAATTAAAGCTAGAACTTACAAGTTTACTTGACAAAAATGTTGATATATCAAAATATAATTTAACCTTAGAAATGATAGAGTTATCGTCAGCATATGCTAATTAATATTTGATTATATTGCTGATTTAAATAACATATATACAAACTTTAACAGAACTATTTATAAATGAAAAAATATCAAAGACTTCTTTTTTCTACTCTAGGAGCAGCTTTTGAGTATTATGACTTGGCAATATATTCTGTATTTGCTGTAACTATTGGTAATAAATTTTTTGATGAAAGCAGTTCTGTTAGTAATACCTTATTGGTGTTTTTAGTTTATATAGTAGGTTACCTGATTCGTCCTTTAGGGGCTTGGGGATTTGGCTATATTGCAGATAAAAAGGGTAGAGCATTTGTGTTGCGCTTAAACATGATGTTACTATTTTTTTCTACTATTGTTTTAGCATTTTTACCATCTATAGAAACTATAGGTGTTGCTGCAACATTACTTTTTGTTGGTTTACGTTGTATACAGTCGTTAGCTGTAGGTGCTGAAATTCCTGTTTCGGTTGTCTATATTGTAGAGAATTATCCGAAAAGGCAAGGTCTAGTAACAAGTTTGGTTTTTTGTTGTCTTAGTATTGGAATAATGATGACATCTCTAGTTTTATTTGTTTTAAATCATTTTACTAGTCAAGAGTTTGTTAGTGAATATGGTTGGAGAATTGGCTATTTAATTGGAGCATGTTTTACATTTATATTATTTTTCTTACGTAAGAATATTGTAGATCTTCCTCAAGTAACAGAAACATTGGAAAAATCTCGTTCACAAAACTCAACAGTAATAGTTAAAATTCTAATAGGCATAGCTCTAGTTGCTTGCATAGCAATGCTTACGACACAGTTATATATGTTTTTACCAGCTTTTCATCAGACGTATATTGTTTCAAGTTTTGATGTTTCAGATTTACTTTTGATAGGATCAATTATAATGGCTATAAGCTGTCTAGTAGGTGGATTTATCAGTGATTATGTTTCTAAGCCTAAGATGATGGCATTGTTAATACTTATTAGTATATCTATAGCTCCTATATTTTATAAAAACCTGATAATTGGTACGCATGTATTTGTTTGTTTTATTATATTGTCTATAATTATGGGTTTCTTTGCATCAACATATAATGTGATTATTACTAACTTTTTTAAATTAGAATATAGATGTAGAGGATATGGAATAGCTTATAATCTTGGGTATTTGGTATTTTCAGCAGGTGTGCCAGCATTAACAATACTTTTAATTAGAGAGACAGGTAGTTTACTGATTCCTGCATATATGATTATATTTGCAGGAGCAATTTCTCTTGCTGGAATAGCAGCATCCAGTTGGTTTATGAAAAAGGTTTGAATATCATAGACGACGGGTCAGACTTAAACTGATTATATAATTCGATAATATATCTATCGGTCATTGATGAAATATAGTCACTAATAATTCTAGCTTTGCCTTGAGCGCTATATGTATTATAAAAGATAGCACCAATATCGTCAGGTAGGAGACTTTCATTCGGATTTGAGCTAATTAAGATATCAAAAATTTCAGAAATTATTTCACGACCACGATATCTAAGTACATTTAGTTTTGGCGATTTGATAATCTTAAATAAAATATATTTTTTTAGAACTTCTACCTGCTTGCGGATCTCATTGTTAAGATATACTTTTGAAATTATTGGGATGTCTTGATTTATATCTATTTCAATATTTTGGATGCAGCTGTTTACAAGTTTAGAAGTAAGTTTTGTACGTAGCAGACTATTGTTAGCAATGTTTTTGGATATTTTATAAATATCACGACAATCACTATTAAAATCTATATAATCAGAAAAAATATCCTTCAGGATGTTTTTAATATCATCTTTTGTGATATCTAAATCAGAGGGCATAGCATTGTAGATTTTACTCAAAAGTCCATCATCTATACTAGCCATTGATAGTGGATCTATAAAACCACCCTTGAGGGCATCTTCAACATCATAAGTTGAATAAGCAATATCATCAGCAACATCCATTATATAGCATTCGATAGTTTTAAAATCTTCTGTTGAAGTCGTTGCATTATAAGGTTTTAAGAGCTTTTGTTTAATATCATTAATGAGGTTTGACTCTTCATGATAGTAGCCTTTGGTTAGTTTACCCAGATCACTGATAGGGGGAATTAGGTTATCGTATTTAATAGTTGCTGCAAGTGTTCTGTAGGTAAGATTAAGTCCAAAGCTTTGTTTTTGATCGACATCTTTTTTTGCAGTATGAGATATTAGTCGTAGAGTTTGAGCATTGCTTTCAAAGCCACCGAATTCTCGCATTTTTTTATTAAGAGCGACTTCACCATTATGCCCAAAAGGAGGGTGCCCAATATCATGACAAAGTGCGGCTGTTTCAATTAAATCATAGTCAAGATTTAGTTCATTTTCAGCATTAAGCTTTACAGCGATGGATTTTGCAATCTGAGCAACCTCTAGTGAGTGTGTAAGCCTATTTCTAAAAAAGTCATTTTCAAAGCTTGGAAAAATCTGTGTTTTTGCTTGCAGTCTGCGAAAAGATGAAGAGTGTACAACTCTTGCATAGTCTCTTCTAAAAGGCGAGAAGTTTTCTTTTTTTGCAATGTTGTTATTTTGTCTTAGGTAGTCATTCTCATGATATAGATTAATAGGCATATGAAACTTAATAAAATAAATACTTATATAGTTACATATTAGATCAAATGATTTTATATGCAATAGTATTACTGATGTGTTTGAGGCTATATTTTTGAATAATTATTCAAAAATATGATATTTAAGTATTTATATATGATTATTTTGCTGATATTATGAATAATTATTCTAAAAATGATATGGTGATATATGTCTAAAGAGTATCAAAAAGTTGCAAGTCATGAAGCTAAAAAAGGAGATTTTAAGCGTTGTTTATTACTATATTCTGGTGGGTTAGATACATCTGTAATGTTGAAATGGATACAAGAGGAGTATGAAGTTGAAGTAGTTGCTTTGACAATTGATATCGGACAAGTAGCTGATAATCTAGAACAAATAAAGCAAAAAGCAATAACTTTAGGAGCTGTTGATGCCGTTGTTTATGATGCCAAAGATCTGTTTGCAGATGAGATTATAAGTAAGGCTATTAAAGCAAATGCAGACTATCAAGGAGGTTACGCTCTATCTACTCCACTTGGTAGAGTTATAATTTCTGAAATAGCAGTGGAAATGGCTAAAAAATATAATTGCCAAGTAGTCGCTCATGGTTGTACGGGTAAAGGTAATGATCAAGTTCGTTTTGAGAGTTATATAACAACTTTGGATGAAGATTTAAAAATTATTGCTCCTGTGAGAGAATGGGGAATGGGAAGAGAACAAGAATTAGAATATGCCCAAAAGCATGGAATCCCAGTGAAACAGCAAAAGGATAAACCTTATTCGTATGATGAAAATATGTGGGGTAACACTGGTGAGGGTGGTGAAATTGAACATTCAGAACTTATTGCACCAAAAGAAGATATATTACAATGGTGTAAGACCCCAGAAAATGCACTAGCAGAGTCCCAGACAATTACTTTAGATTTTAAAAAAGGTGTACCTACTCAGTTAGATAGTGAGATTATGCCTCTAGCTAAACTTATAATGAAATGTAATGAAATAGGTAGCAAGCATGGTGTTGGTGTATTTAACTTAATAGAGGATAGATTAATTGGTTTAAAGGTTAGAGGGATTTATGAAAATCCTGGAGCTAGTATTATAATAGCTGCGCATAAGAAGTTAGAGCAGTTGGTTTCAACTCGTCAAGAAAATGAATTAAAATCTTTTATTGATAATAAATGGGCATATCTTGCTTATGAAGCTCAATGGTATAATCCAGTCATGAATAATATTTTTGCTTTTATAGAAGAGCAAAATAAAAAAGTTTCTGGAAAAGTGACAGTGACTTTATATAAGGGTAATATAGAAGTAGTTGCAGTAGAATCGCCTTTTTCTATGCTTAAGCCTGAACTAGCAACATTTGATGCAGGAGATGATTTATTTAATCATAATGCTTCAGCTGGATTTATAGAGCTTCATAGTTTGGCTCAACGTACTGCTTATTCAATTCAAAAAACTAAAAACTAGTAATATTATGAGTAAAAAACTTTGGCAAACGTCTACTGATAAACTCTTACCAATAGTTGAAAAATACACTGTTGGCCAGGATTATATACTTGATCAAAAGCTTTTAAAATATGATTTACAAGCTAGTCTAGCTCATGCTGAGATGTTGCATAAAGTCAATATACTTAGTGAAGATGAGCTTGCGTTATTACAACAAGGTCTTACTGAGATAAATGATCTATTAGAAAAAAGTCAATTTGAAATAACTCAAGATCAAGAAGATGGGCATACAGCTATTGAACAATATCTTTGTACTCACTATGGTGATGTTGGTAAAAAGATACATACTGGCAGAAGTAGAAACGATCAATCATTAGTAATGCTACGTCTTTTTATGAAAGAAAAGATTCATGAGATAGAAAAATCTATTAAAGATAATGTTTCATGTTTAAGACTAAAAGCTAGTGAGAATTCAAATATTCCTATGCCAGGATACACTCATATGCAAAAAGCAATGCCAACGACTGTCTCAACTTGGTTAAGTTCTTTTGCTGATGGATTAGAAGACTCTCTGCTTTTAATATCTGCAACTACCAAAATTATTGATCAAAATCCTCTAGGGTCTGCATCAGGATTTGGTATCGAAAATTTTAAGCATGATAGAGGTTATACAACTGAAAAATTAGGTTTTGGGAAATCTCAAGATAATCCGATATACTGTGCTTTCTCAAGAGGATATTTTGAAAAACTAGTATTACAATCTTTATCAAACTCAATGAATATTTATTCTAGGTTTGCTAATGATATGATGCTGTTTACGATGTCAGAGTTTGGTTATTTTAGCTTAGGTAATTCATTTACAACTGGCTCTTCAATAATGCCACAGAAGCGTAATTATGATTTATTTGAAATTATGCGTGGTAATGCAAAGTTATATCAGGGTTACTTACAGCAGATTACTAATATTATTGATGGGGTGCCTAGTGGATATAATCGTGATTACCAATTAACAAAAGCTCCTTTTTTTGAAGCAATAGAGCTTATAGAAGATACTACTTTATTATTTAGTATTGTTGTGGCGAATTTACAAGTTCATTCTGATAAATTAAATGAAGCTATGACTTCAGACTTATATGTTACAGAAGAAGTTTATAAGCTAGTTGAAGACGGCTTGTCTTTTCGAGATGCTTATGTGGTAGTAAAGAAAAAGATAAATAAAACATCACTAGCTAAGTTATTTTGAAAGTAGAAAGTTCTCTATATTTTTTTGTAATTTATTTATATTCTTAATGCTTGATGGTGATATAAATAAAGTATCATCACCAGCGACTATACCAATTATCTCAAAACTTTTTTTATTGTAATCTAGTACTCTTGCTATAAGTTGTGCTGAACCAGGAGCTGTTTCAATAGTTACCATAACTTCATTAGCTTTTATGCTTGTTATTAAGGAGCCTATATTGTCTGTTATCATTGGAGGTGCCGGTTCATTAGGGATTTTATAAACAAGAATTCCTTTGCTGTTTTTTACCTTAATTGCCCCAACTTTTTTTAGTAGTCTATTTACTTTTGACTGGCTTACTTTATAACCAAGTTGATATAGGATATTACACATATCATTTTGGGAAGAGAATTCTTTACTTAGTATAAGTTGTTGTAAATCATATTCGATATCTTGATTTGACATAGCTTGGATATATGTTTATAAATTGCTTTAAATTATAATGTTATTTATCAAAATAATCAGTATTCAATTTATAATGTTTAATCTTTTTAGAAGGTATAATGATTTATAGAAATTAATTCTCTTAATGAGATTAGGTTGAAAAGAAATAATTATTTTTGAACATCAAATCTGCCAAGCATCATAACTTTATGCCATGCTTTAGCAAAATCGTTTACAAACTTCTGTTCATTGCCATTTTCAGCATAAACTTGAGCTACAGCTTTAAGCTCAGAGTTTGAACCAAAGATTAGATCTACAGAAGATGCAGTCCATTTTTGATCACCTGATTTTCTATCTACACCGATATACTCACCATTATCACCTTTTTTCCACTCTGTAGACATGTCTAGTAAGTTTACAAAGAAGTTGTTATTAAGCTGGCCAGGAGTGGCTGTTAATACACCTTCTTGAGAATCATCATAGTTCACATTTAGAGCACGAAGACCACCAACTAATACAGTCATTTCAGGTATGTTTAGCTTAAGCATACTAGATTTTTCTACTAATGCTTGAGGTAGTTTATCAGAAGCTAGGCTACCATCTGTGTAGTTTATGAAACCATCATTCTTAGTTTTTAAGTAGTTGATAGAGTCAACATCAGTTTGCTCTTGAGTAGCATCTGTTCTGCCTGGTACAAATGGTATTTCTATATCGTAACCAGCTTCTTTAGCAGCTTGCTCAACACCAACATTACCACCTAATACGATTAGGTCAGCTAATGATACTTTAGTACCATCAGTTTTAACGTTGTTGAAGTTAGCTTGGATTTCTTTAAGCTTAGCTATTACTTTTTCAAGTTTAGCCGGCTCATTCATCTGCCAATCTTTCTCTGGAGCTAGAGCAATTCTCGCACCATTAGCACCACCTCTGTAGTCTGTTTTACGGAATGTAGATGCCGCATCCCAAGCTGTTCTGATAAGCTCTTGATTTGTTAAACCAGAATCGATGATACTCTGTTTAAGTTGAGCTATATCTTGAGTAGATACCTGCTTGTAGTCAGCAGCTGGTACAGGATCTTGCCAGATAAAGTTTTGCTTAGGAATCCAAGGACCCATATATCTTGATTTAGGACCCATATCTCTATGAGTTAGTTTAAACCAAGCTTTAGCAAACTCTTCTTTGAATTCTTTAGGATTCTTATAGAACTCTTCAGCATATTTGTTAAATTTAGGATCAGCTTTTAATGCTAAATCTGTAGTAAACATTATAGGCTTATGTTTAACTCCAGGTTTCTGAGCATCAGGAACCATATTATCTTCTTTAGCATTAGTAGCTTCCCATTGATGCGCGCCTGCTGGAGATAGAGTTTTTTCATAATTTAAGTTATATAAATTAGTTAGGAAATCATGATTCCAGTAAGTAGGAGAAGCAGTCCAAGAACCTTCAAGACCACTACCCATGGTATCATCACCATTACCAGTACCATAAGTATTGTGCCAGCCAAAACCTTGTTGTTCAATTGGAGCTTTATCCGGAGCAGGGCCAACATCTTCTTTTATCTTATCAGCAGGAACAGCACCATGAGTCTTACCAAATGTATGACCACCAGCAATTAGGGCAACTGTTTCTTTATCAGTCATACCCATACCATCGAATGCTTGACGAATTGCATCACCAGCTTTTTTAACATCTGGTTTACCATCTGGACCTTCTGGGTTTACATAGATTAAGCCCATTTGTGTTGCAGAATATGGAGTTTCTAACTTACCATTTCTTACGTTACTTGACATTAATTCTTCAGGAGATAATCCCCAGTTTGTATCATCACCTTGCCAGTCATCTACTCTACCAAATGCAAAACCAATTGGCTTCATACCCATAGATTCAAGAGAAACTGTACCAGCTAATACAATCAAGTCAGACCAAGATACTGCATTACCATATTTTTGCTTAATCGGCCATAGAAGCTGTCTTGCTTTATCAAGGTTAACGTTATCAGGCCAGCTGTTTAGAGGAGAGAATCTTTGTTGACCACGGTTTGCACCACCTCTACCATCAAATATTCTATAAGTTCCTGAATCATGCCAAGATAGTCTAATAAAGAATGGACCATAATTACCAAAGTCAGCAGGCCACCAATCTTGAGATTGTGTTAAAAGATCTTGCATATCTTTTTTAAGCTGTTCAGTATCAAGCTTTTTAAAAGCTTCATGATAGCTATAGTTAGGTCCCATTGGGCTATCTAATTTATTTAGATTACGTAATGGAGATAAATCTACACTTTGAGGTGTAGCAGTTTCCGTTGTTTTGTCATCAGCCATAGCACTATTTGTTGCTAGAAGCATACTAGACATTCCTAAAGCTGTAACTATTTTTTTCAGCATTATAATAATTTCCTCTGTATAAGTTAGACCAGTTTCATACTAAGATCGAATAAAATGATCCATGTATGAACCTTTAAGCCATTTACATAGTTTAAGGCTTATACGTCATTCTATTTTATAAATATAAGTTGAGTCAAATAGTAATTAGTTATTAGGTAGATAAATATTTCTTATAGAATTAATAGGTTTATAACAGCTTATATCATAAAGGTTCTTTCTTCTCATAAAAGGGTATAAAAAAGTGCAAATTAAAAAATTATCTAAAGTATTTATTAAGGGGAGGCTGTAGGTTAAATTACTACATTCTTATCTATGATGTATATTATCGTTGTAATGTTGGATTTAAAAAGCTATGGTATACACTGTTTATATTAACCAGCTTTCAGTAATATTATTAGTTATTGAGTTAAGATATAGTAAATGTCATTTACTATTATCGACCGCCTGCAATATCTATAAAGGTTCCTGTGCAATAATTAGCGCCTTTAGATAGAAGCCATATAACGGCACTAGCAATTTCTTCTGGATAGCCTCCACGTTTTAGAGGAATTTTATCTTTGATTTTATCAACTCTATTTGGATCTCCAGATAATTTATGAATATCTGTATATATAAAACCTGGGCGAATACAATTAACTAAGATTCCATCATCTGCTAACTCAATAGCCAACCCTCTTGTGAGAGTATCAATAGCTCCTTTTGTACAAGCATAATCAACATATTCATTACCAGAACCTATTCTTGATGCTGCTGATGAAATATTTATAATCTTACCACCATCATGTCCATGCTTTTTGGACATATATTTGATCGCATGTTTAGCACAAAGGATATTCCCTATCGCATTAATCTTGAATATTATCTCCAGCCGTTCAGTGCTCATATCTTCTAAGCGAGAACTAGGAAAAATAGTGCTAGCATTATTTATCAATCCATCTAAAGATCCAAAATCTTGCGTAAATTTATCAAACATTGCAGTAATATCAGACTCTTTTGAGATGTCTGCTTTTAGTAATACTGCTTTACCATTGTTTTTGATGATTTGTTGTTGAAGCTTTAGGACATTTTCATTATTTGAGTGGTAATGTAGGCCAACATTATATCCAGCTTTAGCAGCCTCAAGAGCAATTGCAGAACCTATGCCACCATTTGCTCCTGTGATTAAGATGTTTTTAGTTATAGACATTTGTATTTTTGAGGTTCCAACATATTGCAAGTAGTATAGTTGCAATAATACATGAGCTTAGAAGAAATACAAACACGGCATTCCAACCAAAATATGTTGCAATAATTCCGATAACTGCTTGTGCTCCAACTGTACCAAATAAATAACCAAATAATCCAACAAAGCCAGCAGCTGTGCCGCCTGCTTTTTTAGGAACTAGATCTAATGCTAATATTCCAATCAAAGCTACTGGACCATAAATAAGAATCCCCATAGCAGATAGTGACAATAACAATACCCATCCAGTATTACTATGAAAATATATGATCAGAGCAACAACAAAAAGAGCCATACAGATTACACTCATAGGAGCTCTTTTGCTGCCGAAGTATTTATCTGTTAGCCAACCTATAATTATAGTACCTGGGATAGCTGGTAGCTCAAATAAAGCAAAACCAAGAAGCCCCGTAGTAGCAGACATGTGTTTGACCTGTACTAAGTAGTATGTAGACCAGCTTAACATTCCATATCTAGCACAATAAACAAAAGCATTTGCCGTAGCAATCATCCAAACCCATTTATTATTTAGTACATACTTAAAGAATATTTCTTTTGCAGAAAACTCTTTCTCATGATACTCATCGGCAGTTGCATATCCTTTATAAACCTCTATTGCTGGCAAACCAACTGATTGTGGTGTATCTGCTCCAAAGATCAATGTTAGGATAGCTATAACTATACACATTGCTCCAGCAACATAAAAAAGACCATGCCAATTATCGTGAAATAAAAACAATCCAATAGGAACAACCGCAATAGCTAGGAATCCAGCACCCACATTATGAGCGGTATTCCAAATTCCCATCTTAGTACCGCGCTCATTGACACAAAACCAATGTGTCATAATACGTGCACAAGCAGGCCAGCCCATACCTTGAACCCAGCCATTAATAAACATAGCTATAAACATTATTAGCACGCCCATAGATAATAAGCTTGGTAATAATAAGTTTATTAATCCTGTTATAAATAGCCCTATAGCTAGAAATATTTTAGCATTACTTCTATCAGAGATATTTCCCATTAGGAACTTACTAAAACCATAAGCTACACCAAGACCTGCACCAATTAACCCTAACTGATCTGGATTAAGAGTTGTTATATATTGTTTTGAAACATCAAAACTACTTCTACCAAAGTAATAAGTAAAATAGCCAATATAAGCGACCAAAAACATTCGTAGTCGCCAATGCGGGTATTTTTTTTGTATCTGTTCTTTTGCAAGTAATGGTAGTGCTTTTGCTGGTTTTAGAAAGTTCATATTGGCTTGTCTTTTCCTGGAAGAAAAATCATTTATTTAGTTTATGTTAAATATGTTATTGACACAACTATTTTATATTGCTTTATAAACTTTTAATTCTACTTAAATAGTCTTTACTTTTATGTTATCTTTATAGCCTTAGTTTATATATACAAAAAAATAGGGTTTCAATTGTTAAACTACAAAGAAAACTTTGTTGGAAAAAATATCAAAGCTGATGTTCTATCAGGTTTTGTCGTTGCAGTAGCACTTATTCCTGAAGCTATTGGCTTTTCAGTTATTGCTGGAGTATCGCCCACAGTTGGTTTATATACAGCATTTATACTTGGTTTAATCACAGCTTTGATTGGTGGTAAACCAGGTATGATTTCAGGAGCGACAGGTGCCGTAGCAGTTGTTTTGGTTGGGCTTGGAATACAGGTCAAACAGTCTCTCTCTCCAGAGATGCTTCACTCGTTAACTGCTTCAGGCGAGTTAAGTAGCTATATTCTGCAGTATATATTGTTATGTGCGATTATGGCTGGTGTGATACAAATTTGTATTGGACTTCTTCGCTTAGGTAAGTTAATCAGATTAGTTCCGCAACCAGCGATGTATGGGTTTGTAAATGGTCTTGCGATAGTGATTGCATTGGCACAAATTCCTTTGTTTAAAGGAGAAGGTGTGACAATGTATGCACTTGTTGGGTTTACAATGCTAATTGTTTACTTTTTGCCTAAGTTTACAGATAAAGTACCGTCTGGTTTAGTTGCTATTATAACTATTACAGCAATTGTGGTAATTTTCAAAGTTGATACAAAGAATGTTGGTGATTTAGCTGATATTTCAGGAGCTTTCCCAAGTTTTGCAATACCTCACATACATCTAACTATAGAGTCTTTTCTTGTTGTATTACCGTATGCTGTGATTGTTGCATTAGTTGGTTTAATTGAGTCATTACTTACACTATCTGTTCTTGATGAGATGGATAATAAGCGTGGTAGTGGTAATCAAGAATGTATAGCTCAAGGTGTTGGTAATATTACTTGTGGCTTCTTTGGTGGTATGGCAGGGTGTACTATGATTGGTCAGTCTATCATCAACTTCACAAATGGCGGTAGAGGTAGATTGTCATCACTTACGGCAGCTCTTTTATTAATATCTTTTGTTGTAGCATTATCTGGGTATATTTCGTATATTCCAGTTGCGGTGCTTGCAGGTATTATGTTTATGGTGTGTATCAATACTTTTGAGTGGGAAAGTATGAATCGTATCCGCTATATGCCTAACTCTGATAAGTTTGTACTTGTTGCTGTAACTGCTATTACTGTTTATTCTGACTTAGCAATTGCTGTGATCTCTGGTGTGATAATTTCAGCTTTAGTATTTGCATGGAAGAGCTCTCAAGTACACGCTAGAACTCATAGAGAAGATGAGAATACTAAAGTTTATGAATTTTTTGGACCATTATTCTTTGGGTCAACAAACTCTTTTAAGAGCCTATTTGATAGTAAGTTTGATCCTGATAATGTGGTTTTAGATTTTGCTAATTCTAGAGTTATGGATATATCAGGAGCTGAGGCTATTGATGATATTACTAAAAAATATTTAGATTTAGGTAAAAAGGTAATACTCAAACATCTAAGTGAAGATTGTCGTAAAGTATTAAAAAATGCTGGACCATACTGTGTGTTTGAGGAAATTGATCCAACTTATAAAGTAGCGAGGGATGCTTAAAAATGGAAAAAGTAAAGATTAATACAACAAATGCACCACAAGCAATAGGCTCTTATGAACAAGCTATAAAAGTAGGTAATATGGTTTATACCTCTGGTCAAATAGGCTTAAAAGCTGACGGTACAATGGCTGGAGAATGTATTAAAGAACAAACTACTCAAGTTATGCAAAATTTAAAAGCAGTTTTAGAAGCCGCTGACTCAGGTTTGGATAAAGTAGTTAAGGCGACTATTTTTATCAAAGATATGGCTGAGTTTAAAGTTATCGATGAAGTATATAATGGCTTTTTTGATGGAAACTATCCAGCTCGTTCATGTGTTGAAGTTTCTAGATTACCAAGAAATGTACGTATTGAAATAGAGGCTATAGCTATAGCTAATTAATATTGTGAGATTTTAAAATCTCTTTTAATATTTCTGTATTTTTCTCAACTCTTAGTTGTTTCTCATCACTAGATTCTTTTGTTTTAGGTTTCAAGATTAGGCCTTTATCTAAAATTTCTTTTAACCCTATGCTACCTAAGTCTTTAGTGACTTTCCAAGTACAGTTATCATTACCAATATGTTGATTTTCACTACATTCTGCTTGTTGTGGTAATGAGAAATACATTACAGGGTCATCAAGGTCTTTATTAATCCAACCAGCACCAATTTGATCTGAACTTCCTATTGCTGGGCAGTTCTTCATACATTGTGAATAATCATCTTTTCCTTTACAGATTTGTTCTTTACAAGTATAGGTATCTCTAGGGTTACAGTGATATATGCCTTGTTCATCATGGTTGCAGCGAATATAGGTACCAAAAGATTTAGGAGTATTGGTTACATAAGTAATTTGATAAGCTGTTAGATAACCATCTTCACTATTTTCGTCTTTATGACGAGTTAGAAAAGCCGATGATAAATAATCAGCAATTCCTTGAATATTACCAACGTTTCTATTTGAAAGAGGTGATATGGCATTAGGGCTTATATCTGGTTTTTCTGGGGTCACTTGATAGACAATAGAGCTTTTTGGCTTTTGAATGTGATTTTTAGTTAAAGAATCATTAAAGTAAGAGCAGCTACAGCTACCTAATGTGATAGTGGTTGCTATAATTAGAGAAGTTTTTTTCATTTAAGATTTTAAATATTAAAAAATAAATTAGCTCTATTTTATACAATAAGATATATCAAAGCTACTATTATCATAATTACAGAGGGATAAAATGTCAGAGTGAAACCTAGTGCTCTAGCTCCAGCACCTTTATTATAATTCGTGAAAAATAGTATCCTACCAATGACAAATACAATCCCAGCAAAAAATATAGTCGACATGGTTAGTGAAGGCATTATTATAGACCATGAAGAATATGCTACAAAAGCAATAACTAGCTGCTCTAATGTATTTTGTATTAATGCTTGTAGCACTTTAGCTTTTTGTGTTCCCTGAGTGAGTCCACTACCATTTATATCTTCAGCACTAAAGAAACGGTGTTTTGCTAATCTGGCAATTGCAACCATTAAGCATATACCAGGAGCAAGTAAAGCTTTGAAGGCTATTGAGAGTTTGTTATCAACATTGCTAAGATGAAAAAAATCGCACATAGACCCAACGAAAATAATAGCAACTGATAAAATAATTCCTATGGATAATCCATAGAATACACCTTTTTGTTGTTTTGTCATTTTATCTCCAGAAATCTCTTATATATTGTTTATTTTAGTTATTGAATTTTATAAAGAATAGCTTCTAAAGTGAAAATAATTTTCTAAATAGAGAGGAGATTGGAAAATAATAGTATTTAGCACAGGTTTGCTTACTATAAGAATAGGAATTATATTAAAATTTATACATAGGCTTAATAGCTAAAACCAGAAGCTTTGTAATGCTAGTATTTTATATCAATCTAAACTATTATAAGCATCTATATTTCCTTTTAAATAAATACTTACCATCATGAAAAATAAAAAAAAGCTTATTAGCTTAATTATACTAATTTTTTTAGCCGTGGTGGGGGTAGCATCATACTCTTCAAAAAGAGTCGATGGTATTGCTGGCAAAAAAATAGCTAATATAGTAGTTTTTGGAGACAGCCTTAGTGACAATGGCAACACCTATAAGAAATCTTTAGAGATGCTCCCTGACCATGAAACTTGGTATGATGGACGTTTTTCTAATTCAAAAGTATGGGTAGAGTATTTGTGTCAATACAGCAATGATAAAAGCTGTAAATTAATCGATAATGCTTATGGTGGAGCCTATAGTAAAGATGGCTATCAAAAATTTGATATTAATGGCAAAACAGTCTTTAAAGTAGTTACTAACTTCTTACAGCAAGTCGAAAATTTCACAGCTACTAACAAAAAATACAATCCAGCTACGACCCTTTATGTGATGGATATAGGTGGGAATGATATTATGGACCTAAAAGATGATTATAAAAATATTGCTAATAATATCAAAAAAGCGATTGATCTCCTTGTTAAGAAAGATAAGGCTCAGCATTTCATTATCTTAAATTTGCCAGATTTTAGTAAAGCTCCTAGATATTTTAAATCTAGTGATTTTAAGAGAAAGAAAGTTCATGAAAAGGTAGTCAATATTAATAAGCAGATATTTGGAGTTGCTTATTCTTTTAAAAAGCAAGGAATTGATATAAAAGTAATCAACTTTTATGGATTATTAAATAATCTCTTAGATAAGAAGAAATATATCAAAGATAAGTCGTGCTTAGAAATACCTATCAAAACTGATAAGTTAAATTTTTTAATCTCTTATGACAAAAGAAAGTCATGCAAGAAAAATGAAAGTAAATATATATTTCATGATAACCTGCATCCAACAAATATGGTACATAAGAAGCTTGCTAAGTTAGCAAGTATGAGTTTTTAGCTAAAACCTAATAACTCTATCAAACTTTTCCAAAAGCTTAGCATTATGAGTAATGAAAATTACAGTTTTATTTTGTATAAGCTCAACTAAATTTTCAAAAACTAATCTTTCAGTTTCTTTATCAAGTCCTTCGGTTGGTTCATCTAGGATAAGTATAGGCTTATCTTGTAGGAATGCACGTGCTAAAGCTAGGCGTTTTTGTTGACCACCAGATAATTGTCTACCAAGCTCACCAGTCCAAGTATCTAGGCCTTTTGGTAAAGATTCAACATGATCTTTTAGCTCAACTTTTTCTAAAGCTAAAAGCAATTCTTCATCAGTAGCATCAGTCTTTGCAAGTAGCAAATTTTCTCTAATTGTTGTATTAAAAATGTGTGGAGCTTGGTTGATTATAGCCATTAAATTTCTAAGCTGGTTTTCATCAAACTCTTTAATGTTGTTATTACCAATAGTAATCTCTCCAGAATTTACATCCCAGAATCTAGCAAGTAGGTTAATAATCGTAGATTTACCACTACCTGTAGGTGCAAATAGAGCGATTTTTTCATTCTGTTGTATATCTAAAGAGAAGTCTTTAAGTATTTGATGCTCAGTATCATAACCAAAGTTTATATTATCAAACTTGATTGCGAAGTTGTCAGGCTTAGCTTGTGATTCTGCAGGATATTCAACATCTGGCTTTGCATTTGTAATATTCAAAATACGTTTAGATGCAGAGAGTGTTTTACCTAAATATTGATATGCTAAAGGTAATGGCATAATTGATTCAAACATCGCCATAATTGCTAAGAATATTAACGCAATAAAAGCACCATTAATATTACCATTTTGCGTAAGTTTAACTGCGAAAGCTGTAACCATAACGATAGTTAAGCCAAGAGCTAAAGTCATTAAAGCACTACCAAAACCACTTATAATACTTATTTTTTCTTCTTGTTTCAAAAGCGTAGAGTTTTGAGCTCTAATATTTTCGAAATGTTTTCCTTCTAAATCAAATATTTTCAGCTCAGCAAGTGAGTTTACATGCTCGGTAATATTTGTCTTTAGCTCAGCACTTGTCGTATTTAGTTCATGAGTCTTTTTCATTGCTAATAAGCTACTAATTAGAGGTATTACAAAACCGATAAATAGCAAAGCAACAAATGTCAAAATAGCTAGAGTAAAGCTGAAAAAGCAAAATAATAGAGCTATAGTGATACTTGCTAAAACAAATACAACGGTTGGAGAAAGTATACGGATATATAAGTTATCTAAAGCACCAATATCATTGATTAGGCGTGTAAGTAAATCACCACTTTTATATTTGTATAAGTGAGATGGAGCAAGAGGTTCAAGCTTTTTGTAGAACCAAACACGAATGTCTGTAAGAATCTTAAAAGTAGCTTGGTGAGTTAAAACCCTCTCGCCATATCTAGTTACAATTCTACCAAGTGAAAAAGATCTAACGCCAGCAGCAGGGTAAAAATAGTTAAATGAACTCGCAACAGCATAAGTTGTCGTTGCTAAATATCCTGTAAATGAAATAAACCAACCAGATAATGACATAAGTCCAATACCCATAAGTATTGCAGACCATGCAAGTAGCGTACCTAAAAGCATCCATTGAGTTTGGTTTTTAAAGAGTTTTATAAAAGGTATCAAATTTCTCATGCTGTCACCTCATTTTTATAAAAACGATAAAACTCACTACTTTGATTATCTACTAGCTCTTTGAATGTTCCTATCTCAGCTATTTTACCATCAGCTAAAACGACTATTTTATCAACACATTCTAAGAAGCTTAATTTATGAGTTAGCATTAATACAGTTTTGTTTTCCCAATTTGAAATTAGTGAGTTCACAATTTTATCTTCACTAGATTTATCAAGACTTGCTGTTGGCTCATCAAGTATCAAAATATCATGAGGTTTTAGATATGCTCTAGCTAAAGCAAGTCTTTGAGCTTGGCCACCAGACACACCAGTATTTTGCTCACCAACTTGAGTATCTAAGCCATTTGATAGAGAGTCTATAAAATCTTTTAAATCAGCATCTTGCAAAGCTTGGTTAATTTGCTCGTCTGTAGCATTAGCATTTGCCAGTAATAGATTGTCTTTGATTGAACCTTTAAATAATGAAGAGTTTTGTCCAAGCCATGAGATATTTTTTAGCCAAGATTTTTCTTCTAAATTTTTAAGCTCTGTATCATTATTGATTAGGATATTTCCTTGATAATCAATAAAACCAAGTAGTGTATTTATCAATGTAGTTTTACCAGCACCACTAGCACCAACAATAGCTATTTTTTCATTATTATTTATCTCAAGGCTAATATTATCAATAGCAGTTTTATCATCGTATTTAACTACTAAATTTTGTAGCTTGATATTATTTATCTTGTCATTAAATACTGTATTTCTTTCATTATGAGATGGTTGCATTTCAAAGATTTTTGCAATCTCTAGAGCAGCACCAACAGCCTCGGCTTTCGCATGATA
Source organism: Candidatus Francisella endociliophora (assembly GCF_000764555.1). Taxonomy (NCBI): domain Bacteria; kingdom Pseudomonadati; phylum Pseudomonadota; class Gammaproteobacteria; order Thiotrichales; family Francisellaceae; genus Francisella; species Candidatus Francisella endociliophora. The sequence goes on from NZ_CP009574.1 coordinate 1,849,555, forward strand.
ATGTGTACTAAGTTCTCTAAGTGGCATAAAAAATTCAGGAGCAAGTAGTAATATAAATAAACCACCTTGAAGAGTAATATTGTGGAATGACCACCAAATATTATTATCTGCACCAGTATTTATAAAGCCCATACCTAGATATATTGCGACTAGTGCGATTGATGCAGCTGAGAACAGCTCTAAAACAGCAGAAGATAGAAATGCAATTTTAAGCACTTTCATCGTACGGATTCTAAATTCATCAGAAGCCTCATAAATTTTTTCGCTATGAGATTTACTTTTATTGAAGAATTTAAGAGTAGTTAAACCTTTTAGAGTGTCCAAAAATGTTGTGCTCATTCTTGCAAGCGTTTTGAAATGCTTTTGGCTTTCTGATTCTGCACCTAAACCAACTATTATCATAAATAGTGGAATTAATGGTGCACAAATTAATAAAAGTACACCACATACAATACTTTGAGGAAATATAAATACCAATATCGCTAATGGAACTAGTCCAGAAAGAGTCACTTGTGGAAGGAATTTTGTTAGAAAATTAGTTAAGCCTTCAACTTGTTCCATAGTACTTGATATTAAGTTTGCTTGAGAAGTTTTGTTTAGCTGAACTGGACCAAGATTATTTATATGAGTAAGTATATCTTCACGGATTTGTTTTTTGACAATAGTTGCAGTCTTATAACTAATAATCTCTCTAAGCCAGCTTAGTCCAGCCCTAATTACTACGATAACAATTATCATAATGAAATAAGTACTAAGTTGAGCTAGGGTAGAGTTTTGTAAATAAGCATCATAAGAGATATGAGCAAGCAAATATAGTTGGCCAATAAGCAATAAACCACTTATAAAAGCAATCATAACAGTTAGCTTGATCCATTTCTTTGCTGGACTTGCTATATCTTTAAGCCATTTTCGTGCGATTTTTTTGTCTTCCTTAGAGGCATCGGATAGCATATAGAATATTTTTTTGAAGATTTTCCTTTTCAAAATTATACCATATTCAGATATCGAAGCTTTTACAAACTCAACTGAATTGCTTCTAATATATGGCAAAAAACTAGATTTTATGATAATTTTTACCATACAGGGGATTTGTTATTATTGGGAGATATAGTGTGAAGAAAAAATTTTTTTACCTAATAATGTGTTTAATTATAAGTATTCCTGGTTTATCTATAGCCGCATCAGAGTCAACAGCAATGGATGTCCCTGCGGAAGATGTTAGCCATAACGCTAATTTAGACCAAGGTCAATCTAATAATGCTGAAGTTGTAGAAGATGTTCAAGCTGAGAAAGATATAGCTGAAGCAAATTCGGTTGATAAAGCACAAGAAGGTCAACATGAAGTTGCTAATGTTAATACAGCAGCTAATGGAATGCAAAGTTGAATTTTATCAAGAGGTCATCGATTATGAGAAAAATATCTTTAAAATTTGTCGTAGCAATATTAATAGGAGCTCCTATACTGGTTAATGCGGCTTCTGTGGACGAGCAGGATCAAGCTTACCAGGCAGGTAAAAATTTTGGTCAATCATTAAATAAGATGCAAGATAAACTTGATGATCAAAAAGATAATATATCAGCATCTATGGATAAAGTAGCTGATCAAACAAAACAAAATATAGATAATGCTAGTGATGAGACTAAGCTCAAAGCTAAGGAAATTGGGAGTCAAATTTCAAAAGATTTTGATAAAACATCTGAATCTATGAAGGCAACGGCTAAAAATGTTCAAGATTCTGCAAAAAACTTTAAAAAAGGTTTTGAAGCAGGGGATAAAAAAATGGTATTTTAAAAAAATAATAGAATTATGAAAAAAATAATAAAAAAAATTGTTGGTGGTATAAATATTCCACTTATTATTTTTCTCTTGATAGTCGGGTCAGTGATTGTTGTATTTAATATGAAGAATGAAAAAGTTCAAGAAGCGAAAGCAACTGTAAATAACACAGTTAATAATGTCTCTAAAACTCTTAATAATGCCGCTGAAAATAATAGTAACTCTGTAGAATAATCAAACTCATAAACTATATTTTCTCTTATTTAAAATGTTTATAGCTTTTAAATTTATTAAAATTAGTTGGTCCTAAGGGTAGTTAATGACTATATTTTATGTTAGGTTGTTATACATAGGCTGTTAAGAAATGAAAATTTTAACAGATATCCATATAGTTAAAATAAGAGGAGAAAAACTATGAAAAAAATATGTATGGCTATGGTAGCATTAGGTTTGTCTGGATCACCATTATTAGTTAATGCAATGTCCTCATCAAAGGCACAAGGCTCTTCATATGAAGCAGGCCAAGAAGTTGGGCAAGCCGCTGATAATGTTCAAGATGCTACATCAGATGCAGCAGATACAATGGCAGACAAAGCTGATGCAATGCAAGATGCGGCTGCTGATAAAGCAGATCAAGCAACAGATGCTATGAGTGATATGGCTGATAATGCACAAGATGCTACATCAGATGCAGCAGATACAATGGCAGACAAAGCTGATGCAATGCAAGATGCGGCTGCTGATAAAGCAGATCAAGCAACAGATGCTATGGGTGATATGGCTGATAATGCACAAGATGCTGCAAGTAATTTCAAGCAAGGTGTTGCTGACGGAAGCGATCAGTAGTTTTCTCTTAATACTCTGAAAATACAATTATTGATTTTAAGCATTGTATTCTTCGGAATTTTTCTATTTAAATTATAAATATTGTTGGATTGATCTTTATATTAGTAACTACTTTGTAAAGAAGATGAATATTCCAATATATCATTGATAGACTTGATGCAATAGCAAGTCCATATACTCCCCAATAAATAGTAAATATTATCCCTAAAGTTATATTTATTGCTAATGCTATATAAAAAGCAAAGCATGTTGTTTTCTCAAAGCCAGCCATATTTAGAATTGTAGCGACACAGCCTGATAATACATTTACTATTTGTCCGATCATTAGAATACAGAATATGAAATATGAAGTTGTATATTTCTCACCATAAAGAAGAGTTATTGGATAACCACAAATAATTAAGCCAAATATAGCAATAATAGATAGGAGAAAAATAATCTTTGTATATGATGTGATTTTCTTTTGAAACTCATCTCTAGAGCAGTTTTTATAATCATCTGCGATTTGTGATAAAACATTTGAATTAACTGCATTTAGTACAAAGCTAACAAGTGCCCCTAGTTGTAGAGCGACACCATATAATGCAACACTGGATGGCGATGATAGACCTTTAAGTATTATAATATCTACTTGTGATAATAGTAACAGTCCCCACTGCATTAGTGCGAAAGATAGGTTGCTTCCAACAGGTTTTGAGCTTTCGAATGAATACTTAGATGTTTTTATAAGCCATATTGTTGAGGTGTAAATTGTCATAAAAATCATCATGCTACCTACTAGCAAAGCAGTATTTCTCATATGCAGAAACATAAAAGCAACAGTTAGCAAAAGCATAATGATTCGTAGGCCAAGTTGTAAAAGATTTGCAACAACAACAACTCTTCTAGCTACAAAAAAAGACTGAAAGATATTTGCCATAAAAAATGGTACTGCAAATAGTAGAGCAAAATTTTCTATAGAATTATCATTGTTTTCAGAGTAATTATAAAAAATTATGACAGCTATAGCTATAACGACAAAGGCAAATCCTCTTTTGAAATACCAGTTTTGTACAAGATATGTTTCTTTATTTCTTTCAAAAATATCTTTTAAATCAGATTTGCCCCATGTGCGAGCAAGTATACCACCACCACCCATTGTGGCAATTACTGCTAAGATAGTTGCAACTGTTACACCAAATATGTAGTAACCATAGTCATTTATGCTAAGGTGGCGAGCTAATAGTATAGCTGTGATAAAAGCACACCCTTGGCCTAGAGCTTGTACTATCATTGTTTGTAATGATTTTGATAAAATGTGATTAGAGCGGATTTTGTTTATCAATTTATATGTTACCTAGTTGATTTAATCAAAATTTTAGCAGTAATGTAAAAATAATATAAGCAATGTTTTTAATTTAACTAAATTGAACAGTTGTAAGTTTCTAGTGCTAAAGCTAAGGAACCTTTAACACCAGTATTATCACCAAAAGATGCGGGTACGATGAAGTTATCCATATCTTTTAAAGCTGGATAATCAAAATAGTTATTTAAGTATCTGGTAACATTTTTACGAATCATATCAAAAAGAATAGTTTTATGCATTACACCGCCACCTAAAATAACTTTTTCAGGAGAAAAGGAGCATATATAATTTACCAAAGCTTTTGCAAGATATTCTGCTTCAAATACCCATGCAATGTGATCATCATTTAGAGCTCCAGCATGTGCAATCTTCCATCTTTTATTTATTGCAGTACCAGAGGCTAAGCCTTCTATACATGTACCATGAAAAGGGCAGCAACCTTCAAATGTATCTTCAGGATTTTGAGGGATAAACAAATGACCAATTTCAGGATGCATAGCTCCTTGAACTAATTTGTTATTACATATAACACCTCCACCAACACCTGTACCAACTGTTAAGTAAAGTAGATTTTCTAAGTCTTGAGCACAACCCCAAAGTTGTTCACAAATAGCAGCAGCATTTACATCTGTATTAAATCCTATAGGGCCATCATATATAGATCTTATAGAGCTAACAATATCAAAGTTTTGCCAAGCTATTTTAGGTGTATTAGTGATATAGCCATAAGTTTTAGACTTGTTATTAATATCAATTGGGCCAAAGCATGCTAAGCCAATAGCTTTTATATCGTATTTGCTTTGATAGTTTTTTAGAATTTCTAGGACTTCAGCCATAGTTTGTTCTGGTGTTGTAGTATCTGTACGATGACGTTCGATTACATTTCCATCCATATCACCAATAGTTGTAAAAAACTTGGTTCCACCTGCTTCTATACCCGCTAAATACATTGATCTATTCTCTCATCTGAAAAATTATTAGATATATTTAAATATTACCATTGTTTAAGGAGTTTTAGTAATATCGATTTAGTATTTTATGAAAACTATTTTTGTACTTTTAAACTTTTTATAAACTCATTTAATTCAGTTTTTTCAAAATTATATGTTAGTTCTACATTAGCTTGTGTATAACAGTTCTCCATATATTTCTCGATAACTTTTGAGTTTTCTTTATTTGCTTGCTTTGATATGTGTAAAAGGCTTTTTTGAATACGTTTTGCCACTAATAAATTGCTACTTCCATATATTCTTATATATTCAAAACTACTTTTAATAAATCGTTCTATAGAAATATCTTTTATATAAAGATTTTCATATATAACCTTTTTATCTTTAAAACTAGAATCAAAAAGATATTTAAGACAACGATTTAGCGTATCAATAACATTTATAGCTGTAGTAGGATCATTTGTCGAAGGACTCAAAGCTTTAGCAGCTATTTCGCTGAGAGTTTCTAATCCAAAAACAGGGTCTTCTATAAAATTTTTCTCATTAGATATTATAAAGTGATTAGCTATTTCAGCTAGTTTTTCATTAGGCAGGTCTTTTGAACATTCAATAAATGCTAAGGTCTCTGTGCTAGCTAAGTGCTCACCTTTGTACTTAACAATATATAGCTTAGCATCTAACTCTTTACATAAGCTATTAAGACTTTCAAATAAAATATCATTAAGAAATCCATAGTCTTGGGCAAATATTGGAGTTGAATTTGTTGGGATACTATTTTCATCTAAAGCATTACAGCCTAGGTATGGATTGTTTGTATATTTTTTTACAGCATTAAAAGCTTGTTTTTCTGTTTTTGTTAGAAGAGTTCTAACTTGCCCTAATTTTGCAATATCATCTATCCAAATTATAAAGGTAAAAATTACCCATGCAAAAACAAAAATAGTAATTAGAAAAATTAGAAAAATTCCTGTGCCATTAAATACTCCTGATTTGATGCCTACTGTAGCAACAACACCATAGATGAAAGCTCCAATAAAGTTAGATGTTGCTTTATGAGAAGCTTTATCTCGAAATAAAATAGTAAGAACTCGTGGAGTGCCAGAGTTACTAGCTGAGTTGTAGGCAGTTACTATTGCACCTACTGTAAATACAATTACAGCTAACATACTTGTAGTTATAATTGATAAAAGTGAGTTAACAGTATCCAAATTGATTTTTGTTGAATAAAAATCAATATTAAGCTGCTGCATCAAGTAACACCAATAAATAGCGAGTATCGCTAATATACAATAAGCTAGAGGATTAAACCAAAGCTTACTTTTGAGGATATACAGTTGACGTTTTATAAAATTTATGAATTTTGACATTATTTAACCCTCTATAGTCGTGCCCTGGTGAAATTTAATTTTCCATTTATTATTAAGTCCAACCCAAATAGAGCTTCTATTATGTTTTTGATTGTTATATTTATTTATGGTCATATATGTTACTAATATTATATGTTCTTCCAGCAGGTTAACTTTAAAGCTGTTGTTAATTATTTCTAAATTGATTTTGATAGGTGATAGAAGAGACTGTAAAATATCTTGTTTAGTATAAGCTTTTCCAGATTTTCCAAATTCTCTGAAATCATTAGTTAAAATTTCAGACATATATTTATAATCAAAACGAGTTTTACTAGATAATAAAGATTTTTCTAAATCAAGAAGTGTTTGAGAAAGGAAAGTCATATTTACTTAATAACCGAAATACCGCCCATATAGTTTATAAGAGCATCTGGTATCATAATAGAACCATCTTCTTGCTGATAGTTTTCAATTATTGCTAGTAGAGTTCTACCAACTGCTAGACCTGAACCATTTAAAGTATGGACTAGCTCTGGTTTTTTCATGCTTGGATTTTTATGTCTAGCTTTCATGCGACGAGCTTGGAAATCACCACACCAACTACAAGAAGAAATTTCTCTATACGTATTTTGAGATGGTAACCATACCTCTAAATCATAAGTTTTTTTAGCACTAAAGCCCATATCACCAGTACAAAGCTTCATTACTCTGTATGGTAAGTTTAACTTTTGTAAAATTTTCTCAGCATGAGATGTTAGTAGCTCAAGAGATTCTTCACCCTTGTCAGCTGTAGTGATGTGTACTAGCTCAACCTTTTCAAATTGGTGCTGGCGAATCATACCTTTTGTATCACGACCATAAGACCCCGCTTCACTTCTAAAACAAGGCGTATGAGCAGTATAGTATCGAGGTAAAGAGTCTGTATCTAAGATCTCATCTCTAACTAGGTTTGTGATAGGAACTTCAGCAGTAGGTATTAGACTATATTCAAAATCGCCTTTAAGCTGAAATAAATCTTCAGAAAATTTTGGTAGTTGACCAGTACCATAAAGACTATCATTATTAACCATATATGGGACATATAACTCTTCATAGCCATGCTTATCAGCATGTATATCCAACATAAATTGAGATAGTGCACGATGAAGTTTTGCTATTTTATTTTTTAGTACTACAAATCTGCTCCCTGTAATTTTTGCAGCAGCTTTGAAATCAATCATTTTTAAGATCTCACCAATATCTGCATGATCTTTTGCTTGCGCTTCAATATGAAATTCTCGAGGAGTTCCCCATTTTCTAACTTCAATATTTTCACTTTCATCCTTGCCTACTGGAACATCGTCTGCAGGAATATTCGGCATAGAAAGAAGAGTATCATTTATAGATTCAAGGAGTTCTTTTAGATCTTTTTCTATTGTTTTTAGCTCTTCGTTAATTTCATTAACTTTTGTAAAAATATCACTAGCATCTTCACCGTTAGCTTTTCTTTTGCCGATCTCCTTTGAGATTGTATTGCGTTGAGCTTGTAGATCTTGAGTTTTTTCTTGTAGCTCTTTACGTTTAGCCTCTTGAGCTTCAAAGGAAGCTACATCAAATTTATAGCCTCGTGTAGCTAATTTTTCAGCAACTTCTTGTAAGTTATCTTTAATATATTTAGCATCAAGCATTTTATATAAAATCCTTATTTTTGAAATTTAAAAATAGTTCTGCCAGTCATTTCAGCAGGTTGATTGATATCCATAACATTAAGTATAGTTGGCGCAATATCAGAAAGCTTACCATCTTTTATAGCAACTTCTGCCTCTTTGTGACCAACATATACAAATGGTACAAGATTAGTAGTGTGTGCAGTATGAGGTTTTTGAGTTTCTGGGTTTAGCATCATATCAGCATTACCGTGATCTGCTGTAATAAACATATTACCATCGTGCTCAAGTATTGCGTCTTTTAATTTTGCTAAACATTTATCAAGATATTCAATTGCTTGCATTGCAGCTTCATAATTACCAGTATGTCCAACCATATCAGAGTTTGCGTAGTTACATACAATACAGTCATACTTACCACTATTAATAGCATTTACAAGCTTATCTGTAACTTCTGGTGCAGACATTTCTGGTTGTAAGTCATAAGTAGCAACTTTTGGTGAAGGAATAAGTATTCTATCTTCACCTTCAAATTGGTCTTCTTTACCACCGTTAAAGAAAAATGTAACGTGTGGATATTTTTCAGTTTCTGAAATTCTAAGCTGAGTTTTATGATTTTTCATCAGTACTTCACCAAGAGTGTTAACTGGCTGCTCTGGTGGAAATGCTACAGCACACTCAAGTTTGGAGTCATATTCTGTAAGAGTTGTGAAGTTGATGTTTAAGTGTTTTTCTCTTGGGAAACTATCAAAGCTCTTATCTGTGAATGCATGAGATATCTCTCTAGCTCTATCGGCACGAAAGTTCATAAAGATAACACTATCATTATCTTGTACTTTTACAAGCTTGTTATCTTTTTTAATACATGTGGGTATTACGAATTCATCAGATTCATCACGAGCATAGGATTGTTCTAGAGCTTCTATCGCTGAGTCATATATATATTGAGCATCAGCATTTACAATTGCATTATATGCTTTTTCAACTCTATCCCAGCGATTATCTCTATCCATAGCATAGTAACGACCAGAAACACTAGCAATATAACCAAGTTTTAGGTCTTGTAATAGCTTATCTGCTTTTTTTATAGACTCTTCAGCTGAGCGAGGAGGGGTGTCTCTACCATCTAAAAATGCATGTAAGTATACTCTTTTAACCCCTTTTTGTTTGGCGATTTTTATCATTTCAAAAATATGCTCTTCATGAGAGTGAACTCCACCAGGAGAAAGTAAACCCATCAGGTGCAAGCTAGAGTCATTTTTTATAGCGTTATCAATAGCATCGCAAATTGCTTTGTTATTCCCAAAAGTCTTATCCTCTATAGCTTTATCAATTTTTGTGAGTTCTTGATAAACTACTCTGCCACAGCCAATATTGACATGACCAACTTCAGAGTTCCCCATTTGCCCTCTAGGTAAGCCAACCTCTAGAGATGATGCATTAATTAGAGTTTTTGGGAATTCTTCCCAGATGCTATCCCATGTTGGAGTATTTGCATTTTTGATAGCGTTAAAATAATCGCTTTCACTGTAGCCCCAACCATCTAAGATTACTAATAGAGTAGTTTTCTTCATAATCATCCTTGAAAAGTTTTAACTTTGGAAAATATCACTTTGTATAATTATAACTATATATTTGGAGTTTGTCTGCGTTGATATAAGAGTTTTAATTTATTTTTATACTGAATATGACTTCATTTGCTTTATGGTTGAGGTAACATGTTCTTATTTATGTATGGAATATTTTCTTATATAATGTCATTCAGCTATATATCACTCTATCCTGATTTATGAAAAAAAATAGACTCCCAGTTTTAAATGAGACAAACACCTTAAATATTTTAATTAATACTTTTGCTGAAGAGCTAGAACAAAAAGGGTTTGAAGGAGATATACATTCTGATTATGCTTCAAGAGTCTCTTCATCTATGGATAATAGTGTTTATTATGTGCTTCCAGAATTAGTGGTTTTTCCAAAAAATAAAGATGATGTAAATCGTATATTCGCATTGGCTAGCAAAAAAGAATACCAAGAAGTTAAATTCTCACCAAGAGGAGGTGGAACTGGTACAGCAGGACACTCATTATGTGCAGGCGTTATAGTTGATACTAGTCGCTATATGAATAATATTCTCGAGATAGACCTTGATAATGAATTTGTTCGAGTTGAGCCAGGAGTCGTGTTAGATCAGTTAAATGATTCTCTAACAGAGACAGACTATTTTTTTGCACCAAATCTTTCTCCAAGTAATCGAGCAACGCTTGGAGGTATGGCAAACACAGATGCTTGTGGTAAAGGTTCACGAATTTATGGTAGAACTAGTGCACATATTTTAGAGTTAGAATGTGCATTAGTAAATGGCCAAAAACTAACTACAAAAAAGATAAATCTCAATAATCTTCGTGAAGATGAGTTAAGTGATATTGAAAAAGAAATATATAGTACAGTTGTTGAGTATATTGTTGAGAAGTATGCTTTGATAGAACAAAACCTACCTAAGCTCAGTAGATTTTTAACTGGTTATAATTTATCACATACTTATGATAAGAAAAATAATGCGGTTAATTTAAGCTATTTAATTTCTGGCTCTGAAGGAACTCTGGCATTTGTTACAGAGTTAAAACTAAAACTTACAAAAAAACCTAAGTATAAGGCTTTGTTTGCAATATCATATGATAGTTTCGATGGAGCACTAAAAGCAGCCAGAGATCTTCTGGCATTTAATCCATCAGCTATAGAGACTGTAGATAATAATATAGTTGAAATTGCAAAAAATGATGAAGTCTACCACAAAATAAAGCACATGCTTGAGAAAAAAGAATCTATAAATCTTGCAGCAGTTAATTTTGTTGAGTTCATAGCTAACTCACGTAATGAATTAGATACAAAAACTATTGATCTTGAGAGACAGCTTCTAGGGAATCAGCAATCTTTTCATCTTACTGAAAGTGATAATGAAATGAATAGTTTATGGGAGTTACGCAAGAAAGGTGTAGGTTTACTTGGAGCAATGAAGGGTAGTCGTAAGCCAATTCCTTTTATAGAAGATACAGCGGTAGCACCAGAGAAGTTAGCTGACTATATTAAGGAACTTACAGCATTATTAGATTCTTATGGTATAAAATATGGAATGTTTGGTCATGTCGATGTTGGTTGTCTGCATGTCAGACCAGCTCTTGATATGAGTACTCTAGAAGACTCACAAAAGCTTAGACAGATCACTAAACAAGTTAGTCAACTTGTTAGTAAATATGGTGGTATTTTATGTGCAGAGCATGGTCATGGTTATAGAAGTGAATATTTGAAAGATTATTTTGGTGAAGAGCTTTATGAGTCATTAGGACATATAAAAAAGGTATTTGATCCACATAATCAGCTTAATCCAGGTAAAATAACTGTTCCTAATGGAAGTGGTGATGTACTTGTAAAAGTAGATGGTCCATATAGAGGCTATTTAGATAGTCAGGTGCCACAAAAAGTACGTGAACAGTTCTCTGGAGCTTTTAATTGTAATGGTAACTCACAATGTTTGAACTATAATTTAGATACAGTTATTTGCCCATCTGCAAAAGCAAGTAGAAATTGGCTTTACTCTCCTAAAGGAAGGTCTGCTATCCTGCGAGAGTGGTTAGGCCGATTATCTGCACAAGGATATTCTACTGCTCGAAGAGCTAAACAAATTGGCTTGGATACCCATGAGGATTATCCTGAAGATTTCTCCCACCAAGTTTATGACTCTTTGGATAAATGTTTAGGGTGTAAGGCCTGTGTTTCTGGGTGTCCTATAAAAGTGGATATCCCAACAATGAAGTCACAATTTCTTCATCACTATCATTCTAAATATAAAAGACCAGGTCTTGATTATTTTGTTAAATATAGTGAGGCGTTACTTAATCTAAACCTTCATATGCCAAAAATATTTAATGATATTTTTAATACTCAATTTGTAAGGTCTGGTTTAACAAATATTGTTGGATTTGCTGATGCGCCGTTGATTAGCTCTTTAAACTTAAAATCAGAGTTAAAGCAAAGGAATGCACCAGAGTTTAATCTAGATCAAATGAAAAAACTTACCATAGAGCAAAAGAAAAAAACTGTGTGTATCGTACAAGATTTATTTACATCATTATATGATACACATGTGGTTGTTGCATTGTATGATTTTTTAACAGCTTTAGGTTTTAGAGTTTATGTTGCACCGTTTAGAATAAATGGGAAACCAGCGCATGTAAAAGGTTTTCTAAAATACTTTAGGAAAAAGGCAGTGAAAGCTACAGAGTTTTATAATCGTATAGCTGAAACAAAAGTTGAAATGATAGGTATTGATCCTGCTATGACATTGGTATATCGTGATGAATATCCAAAAATATGTAGAGATAAAGTTAGATTCAAAATTAAAATGGTTCAAGAGTGGCTTGTAACTAAACTTGATACATTTCCTAAAATGCAAACTATGATAAATAAAGAGTTTGACCTTTTTAATCATTGTACAGAAAAATCTCTATCCACTGTATCGGTTATAAATTGGCAGAAAATATTTAAACACTTTGGAATTAGATTAAAAATTGCTAATGTTGGTTGTTGTGGGATGTCTGGAAGCTTTGGTCATGAAGTGAAACATATAAACACATCAAAGAAAATATATAATATGAGTTGGAAAGAGAAAATTAATGAGTGTGGAGTAAGAGGAGTTGTAGCTACTGGATTCTCGTGTAGATGCCAAGTTAAGCGTATGGAAGGGCATACAATTAAGCATCCAATAGAAATTTTGGAATTAAATAGAAAAAAACAACAAAAAGTGTTGACACAAAAACTAGTATGAGTATAATACTCAACATCACTTCGGGTTGTTAGCTCAGTCGGTAGAGCAGTTGGCTTTTAACCAATTGGTCACAGGTTCGAATCCTGTACAACCCACCACTTATTTTCAAATATTTTTTATAAAAAATTCTTCAGAATAAAATTTTAAATTGAAAGTTTTTAGGTTAAAATTTAAATCTTAATTTTGCTTTTAATTTTGCTTTTAATTTTGGAGATTTTATGTCGGAGCATAGTGTTAAACACCCTAAAGCATTACCTATATGTTTTCTTACGGAAATGTGGGAGAGGTTCGGTAATGCTATTATAGCATCAACTGTTGTATTTATACTTATACAAAGGTTTGATTTATCAGATCATAAAGCAAATCTTATAGTTGGATCATTTACAGCTATGCTTTTTATAACATCTGTTCTAGCTGGTCAAGTTGCTGATAGACTTTTGGGCTATTATAGAAGTGTTATTTTAGGCGGTATATTTCTAATTGTTGGTTATACATATTTGGCTTTTGCACAAGATCTATTTACTTTTTGTGTAGCATTAGGTGTTGTATGTAGTGGAACAGGCTCTTTAAAAACAAATATAGGCAGTTATCTTGGCCATAGTTATAAACCTGGTGATAAGCATCGTCAGAGTGGTTTTACTATATTTTATGTTGGTATTAATGTTGGAGCTCTTTTAGGATTATCATCTGCTGGTTATTTATATAATAATTTTGGTGAAAAGGCTACATTATTAACTGCAGCTATAATGTTGGTATTAGGAACGTTGGGATTTTATTTTGGATTTAAAAAAGCTGGATTAACACTGTATAGAAAGAATGTTTCTATAAGTAGCTGGATATTGGGGATTATTTTAACTCTAATAGGGACATGCATTAGTGTGTTTGTGATTTATTATCCTAGTGTTTCAAATGTGTTTTTAGTACTTGTTATTATTTTTAGCTTAGTTATTGTTTTTCAAGGTGCAAATAATTCACAAGATCTTAAAAAAGCTATTTCATACTTAGTCTTTTTAGTAATAGCTATTGCCTTTTGGGCATTATATAATCAAATTTTTATGTCTTTGAACTTATTCATTGATAGAGTTGTTGATCATAAAGTTTTAGGATTGTTTACTATTCCAACACAAGCATTCTTAGTATTTAATGCAGGAACTATTCTAGTTGGAGGTGTGATTCTTGGTGTAGTTTGGAAACGTATTCATTTATTAGATATCTATAAATATACTCTTGGTATGTTTATTTTGATGTTTATGTTTGTAGCCGTGGCAGTAGGAGTCCATTTATCTGGAGTGAATAGTGAAAACCTTGTCAATGGTAATTGGGTTGTTCTGTGCTACATATTGCTTGGTTTGTCTGAACTATTTGTTTCTGCTATTGGATTATCATTGGCAACTCGACTAGCTCCTAATGGTCAGATAGGGGGCTATATGGGCTTATGGCTTGTGAATGTTGGAATAGGTGCTTTTGTTGCCGGTATTATTGCTAATTATGCAGCTATACCAGATAAAGGTTCAGATATTATAAGATTAAAACAAATATATTTAAGTGGGTTTAATATTTATATAACTATAGCGGTTGTCGCATTTCTAGCTACTTTAATAGCAGCATTTTGCATTAAAAAAATGCTTGGTGAAGAAGCATAATTTTCCTAAGATTTTAATATCTATTAAAAAATATAAAAAATAGTCCAAAATTGAAGTAAAATTAGGATGTCTATTTTACTTTTAATTTTAGGAGATTTTGATGTCTAATAGTAGTTTGAAACATCCCAAAGCATTGCCTATATGTTTTCTTACAGAGATGTGGGAAAGATTTGGTTATATGCTTATATCAACAACGGTAATATTTATATTAATCCAAAGATTTAATTTGGATGATTCTAGAGCAAATATTATAGTAGGTTCATTTACAGCTATTTTATATATAACATCAGTATTAGCTGGTCAAATAGCAGATAAAATAATAGGTTACTATAGAAGTGTCATTTTGGGTGGTATAGTCCTTGTTATTGGTTACTCATATCTAGCATTAGCTCAAGATTTATTTACTTTTTGTGTGGCTTTAGGTGTTGTATGTAGTGGAACAGGGTTGCTTAAGACTAATGTTGGGAGCTATCTTGGTCATAGTTATGATGCTAGCGATACTCATCGTCAGAGTGGTTTTACAATATTTTATGTTGGTATAAATATAGGTGCTTTGGTAGGAAATATTATGGCGGGCTATATTTATAAATATCTTGGTGGTAGTGCAATATTTATTACTTCTGCATTTATGCTAATAGTTGGAACGTTAACTTTTTATTTTGGTTTTAAATTAATGAATTTGAAACTATATAGAAGAGAGGTGACTATTTATAGTTGGATAGCTGCAATAGTTTTAACACTTATCGGAGCTATTATAGGCGTTATTGTAATATATAATCCTAATGTATCTAGTGTTTTCTTTGCTTTAGTGATTATTTTTAGCTTGTTTGTTCTATTTAAAGGAGCAAAAGGCTCACAAGACTTTAAAAAAGCACTATCATATTTAGTGTTTTTATTTATAGCTGTGTTTTTCTGGGCATTGTATAATCAGCTATTTATGTCATTAAACTTATTTATTGAAAGAGTTGTTGATCATAAAATATTAGGTTTTATAAGTATCCCAACACAAGCTTTTGTAGCCTTTAATAATATTACTATATTAATTGGTGGTGTATTTTTAGGAATATTGTGGAAAAAAGTTAATATTCTTGATGTATATAAATATCTTACAGGAATGTTCTTACTTGTATTTATGTTTACTACATTGATTGTAGGTATACACTTATCTGGTAAATCAACAACTCAATTAGTTAATGGTAATTGGGTTGTTTTAAGTTATATAATTTTGGCACTAGCTGAGTTATTTGTGTCAGCTATTGGTTTATCATTAGCTACTAGATTAGCTCCAAAAGGTCAGGTAGGTGGCTATATGGGATTATGGTTGGTTAATATGGGGGTTGGAGGCTATGTGGCGGGTGTTATTGCAAATGTAGCAGCTATCCCAGAGGGAGTAACTAATATAATAGAGTTAAAACAAGTTTATTTAGGTAGCTTTAATATTTTTTCTATTATAGGAGTTGTAGCCTTTGTACTTACAGTATTCGCTGTAGTATTAATCAAAAAGTTATTGGGTGAAGAGGCTTAAAGTAACTAATAAGGATTATTACAGTGTAAACATATAAGGTAATAAATCTTGTATATTAGTTTCTATTTTTGAAGTTTCATTTATATTTGTTAGTAGGATTGGACAATCTAGCTTTAGATGTTCTGACATAATTTGACGACAAGCGCCACATGGAGATACAGGTTTTTCAGTATCTGCAACAATTGCTATTTTTAGAATATCATCTTTACGGTAACCTTGGCTATAGGCATAAAAGATAGCATTTCTTTCAGCACAAACAGATAATCCTAGTATAGAGGTTTCTACATTTGAACTATTTATAATATTGCCGTCCTTCATTAGCAAGGCTGCCCCAACTTTAAAGTTAGAAAATACAGCATAAGCATTTTCAAAGCTAGCTTTTGCAGCTTCAATTAATTTTTGATCATGTTCTTTATTCATAAATCATTTATTAAAGGCAAAGGACGATCAGTTTACACTATTTTTTAAAAGAGTACTATTATTTATATATTTCTTTATAATATATTCAGAATTTATCTATGAATAATTTATATAATATGACTGATAGTTTATATGCAAACTTTGCTTCTATTGAGGATTTTTTATTATGCGTAACTCCTGATCAATGGGTTAAAAAAGCACTAGATAATATAGAGTTAATGCTGATTGATCATGCTCATTGTGAGATGAAGGCAGCATCATCGGCAATGACATATATTTATAGGCATCCAGACAAATATGATTTAGTTACAAGAATGTCAAGAATAGCGCGTGAAGAGCTGGTACATTTTGAGCAGGTAATGAGAATCTTAAAAAAGCGTAATATTGAGTATAAAGCTATATCAGCATCAAGATATGCTGGAGAGTTAATTAAGGTCGCTAGAACAGATAGAGAAGGCCGGTTTATAGATGCTTTGATAATAGGGGCATATATAGAAGCTCGTTCATGTGAGAGGTTTGCTAAGATAGCACCGTTCTTAGATGCTGATTTACAGAAGTTTTATAGTGGTCTTTTGGAGTCTGAAAAGAGGCATTTTACAATTTATCTGAGTTTTGCAGAAAAATATTCATCAAAGAATATTTCTGTAGATATTAAAAGAATTGGTGAAATTGAAAAAGAACTTATTCTATCACCTGATAGTGAATTTCGTTTTCATAGTGGTATTTAACCAAATATAAGGAAAGAACATGAAAAAGAAATTGTTTGTTGGAGCTCTTATAGCTTCTAGTATGATGGCGTGTGCTGTTGCTGAAACAGCAATAACAACAGTTAACCCAAATAACATTCAAGAGAGCTTTTATAATCCATATTTAATGAAGGCTAGGAAAATAGTAGCTAAGATGACATTAGATGAAAAAATAGGTCAAATGATTGTACCTACGACAACTATTATGATTCCTAATCCTGAAGATGCTAAATATTTAGAATCTCTATCAGACGATAAACTTATTAAAAAATTTGGTCTAGATAAGATTAAAAAATATCATATTGGTTCAATACTTGTTGGTGGAAATGATGTGCCTTTTGACGCAAATGATCCATCACTTAAAATGTGGCAAAAAATTGCTAGACTTGCTAAAAGCCAGTATTCTGGACCAAAAGGAACAGAGCTTTTATTAGGTACAGATGAAGTTCATGGTAATCAGCATGTCATAGGATCTCCATTATTTCCTCAAAATATTGGATTAGGGGCTACACATAATCCTAAATTAGTAAAAGAGGCTGCTAAAATGACAGCAGCTGGTACGCTAGAATCAGGTTTTAATTGGGTGTATGCACCAACTGTAGCAATTGCTCATGATTATAGATGGGGTAGAACGTATGAGTCGTTCTCACAAAATCCAGATATTGTAAAATCAATGGCATATAACTTCGTTGAGGGGTTGCAAGCAACACAAAATAATCATATTACTGGAGCTTTAGCAACAGTTAAGCATTTTATAGGTGATGGTAGAACTGTTAACGGTTTAGATGAAGGTAATACTGAAATTGATAATATAGATGAGTTATGGGCAGTTGATGGAGCTGGTTATAGAGGAGCTATTGATGCTAATGTTGGTAGCTTAATGCCATCGTATAGTAGTTTAAATGGAATTCCTATGCACTATGGTGGTGATAAGGATCTTTTACAAAGAATAACTACTACAGGGATAGCAGGTTACAAATTTGAAGGTATTGTAGTATCTGACTATGCAGCTATTTCAAAAGCTCAGGCTAAATATAATATGCTTAACAAAGATAGTCAAATCTCATTTATTGATTCATTATCTATGTCAATAAATAGCGGTGTAGATATGATAATGTTAGGTATATTTAATACAGCTATACCAAACCACTATCCTAAAGATTTTTTAGGTGAGCAATCTAAAGATATAAATTCATTATACACTCATCAAAATAAAACGCCTTGGCCAAAAACACTAGAAGGCTACAACTATAGTAATGATGTGGACATGTTAAAAGCTATAAAATTTGCTATAGAACAAAAAAGAATACCAATGTCTCGTATAGATGATGCAGTTACTAGAATTATAGCAGTTAAGCTTGCAATGAAATCAAAAATGAAGCCTGTTGATAATAAACAGGTGCAAAAAGCCAGTCTTAAAGCAGCTGAGCAGTCTTTAGTACTTTTAAAGAATGATAATAAAACCTTACCTGTAGATCCAAGTGATATTAAGAATGTTGTATTAATAGGTGATTATGATGATATTGGTAAACAAAATGGTGGTTGGACTGTTTTGTGGCAAGGGTTTACAGGTAATCAATGGTGGCTACCGGGATCTGAGGCTAAAAAACATAGTGGTGCAATGAGCTATATTGATGGATTAAAAAATAATTTTTCTAAAGATACTAATTTTATAACTAAACTAAACAAGGATGATAAAGATAATCTAAGTAAAAATAATACTATTGCACTTGTTGTTTTATCAGAAAAACCATATGCAGAGTATCACGGTGATGTTGATAACAATAGTCCTTTATATGCAGATGAGTATAAAAAGCCACAGTCAAAATTTTTAGGGCTTAAGTTTACTAAAAAACAAGCAAAAGAAATTAAAAAATTAAAAGCCTTAGGTATACCTATTATAACTGTTGTTCAATCAGGTAGACCTCTAGTTATTACTGATGGTAATGATAAAGCGCCATTACAGAATAGTAATGCTATGATTGCAGCATGGCTACCAGGCACAAGTGGGGGGCAGGCTGTAGCAAATGTTATTACAGGCAGTTATAAACTTAAGTCATTTAAGACTAAAATAAATGGCAAAGAGTACTATAGTAATACTTTACCATTTGCTTGGCCGAAAAATATGGAAGAAGTTCGAAGTCATAATTATAGCTTGTTCCAAGAAGGGTATGGATTGGAAAATTAGTTAAATATTTCTTCGAATGTGATTTCTTTTTTACCTTATCTTTTAGATTTATCTTGCTTTACACTTAAAGCAAGTTATTAAAATTATTATATAGGGGAAGATTTTAGTATAATACAGGTGTTCCAGTCAGTTTATTTCTGATATTATTTCTAAGTTAAAAACTTTAGTAAAAAAATAGGAGATCTTGTTAAAAGATGAAAATAATAGTAAACAATGAAGCAACTTTATCTGCAGAAGTAGTGCTTATAGCTCAAGAAAATTTGCAAAAACTTGTAGAAGAAACAAAATGTCCAAATTCAAAAGCTTTATTAGATAGAAAGATCTTTAAAGCAAAGGCTGGAGAGGTTTTACCATTACTTCATGGTGAAAAAACAGTTATTCTATTGGGTTTAGGTTTAAAGCAAGAATTTATTGCTTCAGAATATGATACTCTCATAGCTAAACTTACTGAAGAACTTAAAAAGCTTGATCTAAAAGAAATATCTGTAAATTTAGAATATTTCTTTGATGGTAATATTCAACAGTATACTTTAGAAACTGTTAGAGCACTTATTTCAGAAACTTATGTTTTTGATCAATTAAAGTCAAAAAAACAAACATACTCTTTGGATAAAATAGAAATAGTCTATTCTGGTAATCATGATATAGAGGAGTCTGCAAAAGTAGGCTCTGCTATTGCATGTGGTCAAAACTATGCAAAAGATTTACAAAACTTACCAGCAAATATCTGTAATACAGACTATATGCTAAATGAAGCGAGAGAGCTTACTTCCAAGTATGAAACATTTAATCTAGATTACCTAGATCAAGATGCTATGGCTGAATTAGGTATGGGGTGTGCTTTAGCAGTTGGTCGTGGTTCGGACATGTCAAATTATACTGTCTGTATGGAGTACAATGGCGGTGATGAAGGACAAGCTCCAATAGTTTTAGTTGGGAAAGGGCTAGTTTTTGACAATGGTGGTGTATGTATTAAGCCAGCAGCTGGCATGGACTCTATGAAAATGGATATGGGTGGTGCTGCAGCTGTAATGGGAACCATGAAAACTCTAGCAATGCTGAATCTACCAATTAATGTTGTAGGTGTTATGGGACTTGCAGAGAATGCCGTTGATGCAAGATCATATAGACCAGGTGACGTGCTTAAGAGTATGAAAGGTATAACAGTAGAAGTTAGCAATACGGATGCAGAAGGTAGGCTAGTTCTTTGTGATACTTTAACTTATATTGGTAAATATAAGCCAAAATATGTGATTAACATGGCAACACTTACAGGTGCTATGATTGTATCTCTTGGAGATGCGTTCTCTGGACTTATGGCAAACAGTGATAAATTAGCAAATAGTTTAGAACAAGCTGCTAATGCTTCCAATGATTTGGTTTGGAGACTTCCTCTTCATAAGCCATATATGAAAAAGTTAGATAGTAAAGTGGCTGATATGGATAATTGTGGTCGTGATAGATCTGCGGGTTCAATTGTTGCTGGTTTGTTCTTATCTAAGTTCACAGAAGATTATGAATGGGCTCATCTTGATATAGCAGGATCTGCTATGGGAGATTTTGCTAATTGTAAAGCTACAGGACGTCCGGTACCATTATTAACACATTATTTACTTTCTCAGGCAAAATAAAAATATTTTTATTCTATATTTGCTATTTTCTCTAGTATATTTTTTCTTATGTGATAAAATTCCACTGTAATTAAATCCTATCCTTAGACTTTAATTACGGAGATTAAAATGTTAAGAATTACTCAACAAGCAATCACTTTTGATGATGTATTGCTTTCACCTAGATATTCAAATGTCCTTCCTCATCAGGTTGATTTGAAAACAAATATCACAAAAGATATCGAGCTAAATATTCCTCTTGTTTCAGCTGCAATGGATACTGTAACAGAGTCTCGTCTTGCTATCGCAATAGCTCAAGAGGGTGGTATTGGTATTATTCATAAAAATATGTCAATTCAGGCTCAAGCTCAAGAAGTCAAAAAAGTAAAAAGATTCGAAAATGGCATGGTAATTGATCCAATTACTGTTAAGCAAGAAAGTCCGATTAAAGAGATTATGCAGTTAGCAAAAGAGCATAATTTTTCAGGCTTTCCAGTAGTCGATGAAAATAATAAAACAGTTGGTATTGTTACAAAGAGAGATTTTAGGTTTGCAAAAGATCTTGATGAGCCAGTTAGTTCTATTATGACACTTAGAGATCAGCTTGTAACTGTTGCTGAAGATGCTTCTCAAGGATCTATCAAAAAGAAATTACATGAACATAAAATAGAAAAATTACTTGTTGTAAACGATCAGGGTGAGTTAGTTGGCTTGATTACAACAAAAGATATTGAAAGATCACAGAATAAACCTAATGCGTGTAAAGATTCTCTAGGGCGTTTAAGAGTTGGTGCAGCAGTTGGTACTGCAGCAGATACTAAGGAGCGTGTAGCAGCATTGGCAGCAGAAGGTGTTGATATTATAGTGGTTGATACAGCTCATGGACACTCTCAAGGAGTGCTTGATATGGTTAAATGGGTAAAAGATAACTACCCTAATATTCAAATTATCGGTGGTAATATTGCCACAGCAGAAGCTGCAAAAGATCTTGTTGAGGCAGGAGCTGATGCTGTTAAAGTAGGTATTGGTCCAGGATCTATTTGTACTACTAGAATTGTAGCTGGTGTTGGTGTTCCTCAGATTACCGCTATTTCAAATGTAGCTGAAGCTTTAGAAGGAACAGGGGTGCCAGTTATAGCAGATGGAGGCATCAGATTTTCAGGGGATATCGCAAAAGCTATCGTTGCTGGAGCATCTGTAGTTATGATTGGTGGTTTATTTGGTGGTACAGAAGAGTCTCCTGGTGAAGTTGAACTTTTCCAAGGTCGCTCTTATAAATCTTACCGTGGTATGGGATCTCTTGGTGCGATGGAACAAGGATCGTCTGATAGATATTTTCAAGGTGATACGGAAGCTAAAAAGTTTGTACCTGAAGGAGTTGAAGGCAGAGTACCTTACAAAGGTTTACTTTCGGCAGTTATTCATCAGTTAATCGGTGGTTTAAAATCAAGCATGGGTTATACAGGTTCGAAAGATATTCAAACTATGCGTACAGAGCCTACATTTGTACAAATTACAGGTGCTGGTTTTAATGAATCTCACGTGCATAATATTACAATTACTAAAGAGCCACCTAATTATCAATCTTAAAAAGTTCTTAAATTTGATCTTTATAAGTTATAATCTACTAAATTCTAACGACTAATAAATGGCTTAATGTTTTTTCGTCAAGCAATACTTTTTCTAAATGGTAAAATAGATTTAGCTTTTTGTGAGAAATATATCCAAGATAAATTTACCGGCCTTGATATTTTTTGTGCTGATGGTGCATATAGAATAGTTAAGCAATCAGAACAACTAAACTTAAAAATAAAGAAAGTTATAGGGGATTTTGATTCTTTATTAGTCTCTGATAGTTCACTATTTTTAGTTGATCATGATCAATACTCAACAGATTTTGAAAAATCTCTTAATTATATAATTTCACAAGGCTTTGAAAAGGTTTTTGTATTCGGAGCTTCTGAAGGTGAGATGGATCATTTTTTGTGTAATATTTCTATAGCTAAGAACTATAAAAATAAAATAGATATTGAGTTTATAGATATTTATTCAAGGTACTTTTTCATACCTGAAAAATACTCTGTTACCAATGTGGATGGTAAGATGTTTTCAGTGATGCCTTTTGGATATGCAAAGGATATATATTATAATGGTCTTGCATATCCTTTGAGTGGAGAGTGCTTAAGTATAGATACAAATACAGGCGCAAGAAATTATGCTACGCAAGATAAGGTTGAAATATCTTATTCGAGCGGGGATATTTTATTATTTATATCGCATGCGAAATATAAGGACAGATTAAATG
This sequence comes from Candidatus Francisella endociliophora, assembly GCF_000764555.1. Lineage (NCBI taxonomy): Bacteria > Pseudomonadati > Pseudomonadota > Gammaproteobacteria > Thiotrichales > Francisellaceae > Francisella > Candidatus Francisella endociliophora. Next base: position 1,872,724 of record NZ_CP009574.1, read on the forward strand.
CAATTTTGTAATGATTCAAAAAAACAACTAAAACAACAGAATATTAATTTAAAACAAGAGTTCGTAAGTGATAGCAAGCGACTTGAGAAATTTTCATTAAAGCATGGTGGTATATACTTTGATTATTCAAAAAATCTTATAAATGACACTATTCTGTCTTCATTGTTAGGGGCCGCTGAGCAATCTGATTTAAAGAGCAAAATAGCACAAATGTTCTCTGGTGAGAAAATTAACTCTACTGAAAATAGAGCTGTATTACATACCGCTTTGCGTGACTTATCAGATTCACCTTTAATTGTAGATGGTCAAGATATTCGCAAGGAAGTCAAAGAGGAAAAACAGCGAGTAAAAGAATTAGTTGAAAAAGTGGTTTCTGGAGAATGGAAAGGTTTTTCTGGTAAGAAAATTACTGATGTTGTAAATATTGGTATTGGTGGCTCTGATCTTGGTCCTAAGATGGTTGTTAGAGCATTGCAACCTTATCATTGTATAGGTTTAAAAGTGCATTTTGTTTCAAATGTGGATGCTGATTCATTGTTACAAGCTTTACATGTGGTTGATCCAGAGACTACTTTATTTATAGTGGCTTCAAAATCTTTTTCAACAGAGGAAACTCTTTTAAACTCGATTTCAGCTAGAGAATGGCTATTAGATCATTATGAAAATGAAAAAGCAGTTGCTAATCATTTTATAGCTATATCAAGTAAACTTGATAAAGTAGAAGAATTTGGTATAGATCTACAGCATTGTTATAAAATGTGGGATTGGGTAGGGGGACGTTATTCTTTATGGTCATCTATCGGTATGTCGATAGCTTTTGCAGTTGGCTATGCTAATTTTGAGAAACTTTTAGCTGGAGCGTATTCTGTAGATAAGCATTTTCAAGAAACAGATTTTGATAAAAATATTCCTGTGATTATGGGATTGTTAGCAAGTTTTTACTCATGTGCTTATAATAGTCAATCTCAGGCATTATTACCTTATGATGAGAGACTATGTTATTTCGTTGACTATCTTCAACAAGCAGATATGGAAAGTAATGGAAAATCTGTAAATTTAGCTGGAGAAACTGTTAATTATCAAACAGGAGTGGTTTTGTGGGGTGGTGTTGGAACAAATGGACAACATGCTTTTCATCAGCTTTTACATCAGGGAAATGTTTTTATCCCTGTTGATTTTATTGCTGTTACGAATAGTCATCATAATTATCAAAATCATCAAGATGCTCTTCTAGCAAACTGCTTTGGGCAGTCTCAAGCACTAATGTTTGGACAATCGTACGAGATGGTTTATAATGATTTGTTAAAATCTGGATTAAGTGAGGCTGAAGCGAAAGAACTTGCTCCTCACAAAGTAATACCAGGTAATAGGCCAAGTACTACAATTTTACTTGACGAGCTAAGTCCATTTAGCCTTGGAGCATTGATTGCTTTATATGAGCATAAGATATTTGTTCAAGGTGTTTTGTGGAATGTTAATAGCTATGATCAATGGGGTGTTGAGCTTGGTAAAAAATTAGGCAAAAATATTTTAAAAGCTATGGCAGATAGATCGTCAGATGAATATGAGAATCTTGATGAGTCAACAAAAATGTTAATAGCAAAGGTAACTAAGTAAGAAATGGTTAGAAGTAAAAAGAAAGGTTTTTCATTGGTAGAGGTGATGGTTGTAATTGCTATCATGACTATACTTATGATGGCAGCAATTAGCTCATTTACTTTTTACTATAAGACATTTGCAGAAACTCGTTTGACAAACTTACAGAAACTAATTGAGTTTGGTGTTATCAGAGCGCGTACAGATGGGCAAACAGTAGTTATTTGTGCAGCAACACCTGATAGTTTTGATAGCAATGGTAAGCTTGATCCTAATAGTTTTGCATGTTCAACTGAAAGGTCTTGGGGCGATAACCCTATTGTAGCTTTTGAAAGTGCTGATGGTACAACTACATATGATGGTGATAACGATGAAATTATTGCGAATCTGGCCCAAGGACATGGTGAAAATATTTATATAAATTTAGCAGGTAGTCCAAGTTTTATAAGAATTAATCCAAATGGCTTTATGGCCACAGGAAATGGGAACATTACATATTGTGATAGAACAAATCAATATCAAGCTGCTTTAATCACGAATTTGGTGGGTAGAGTTATTTATACCGATAGCCCAACTAGAGATGGTGGTGGCTCATATACTTGCGAATAATTTTCATGTTTATTATCAAAGGAGAATATAATAATGACAACTGATAGAATACCTATGACTCCAGCTGGAGAACAAGCCCTAAGAACAGAGTTAGATAAACTTAAAAAGGTTGAAAGACCTGCTATTATTGAGGCTATTGCAGAAGCTCGTGATCACGGTGATTTAAAAGAAAATGCTGAGTATCATGCTGCTAGGGAAAAGCAAGGTATTATCGAAGGTAGAATCAAAGATATTGAAGCAAAACTATCAAATGCCCAAGTAATTGATGTAACTAAAATTAATGCAAATGGTATGGTAATCTTTGGGGCAACAGTTACTGTTATGAATGTTAAAACAGAAGAAGAAACTACTTACCAGATCGTAGGAGAAGATGAAGCAGATATCGATAATCATAAAATATCTGTAGTTGCGCCTTTGGCTCGTGCTTTAATCAAAAAAGAAGAGGGCGATGAGATTGTTCTTGATACTCCAAAAGGTAAAGTAACTTACGAAATCGTAGAAGTAGAATATAAGTAATCTATAAAAATCTAACGGATATCTCTTTATTAAGTTCTTTATGAAAAAAATCATTATTCAGGGTGCAAAAACCCATAATCTAAAAAATATTGATGTTGAAATACCTCGAGACAAGTTAACTGTTATTACAGGACTTAGTGGTTCAGGTAAATCATCATTAGCTTTTGATACTCTATATGCAGAGGGTCAAAGAAGATATGTTGAGTCTCTATCATCTTATGCTAGACAATTTCTATCAATGATGGATAAACCGGAAGTCGAGCATATTGAAGGGCTTTCACCAGCTATTTCTATTGATCAAAAAACAACTTCACATAATCCTCGTTCAACAGTTGGAACTGTAACAGAGATCTATGATTATTTGAGAGTGTTTTTTGCTAGAGCTGGAACGCCAAAATGTCCTACTCATCAAATAGAGTTAAAAGCACAAACTGTTAGTCAAATGGTTGATAAGATTCTGGAGTTTGATGATAGTTCTAGATTAATGATATTAGCTCCAATTATTTCTGAGAAAAAAGGGACACATCATACACTTTTAGATAAGATACTAGCTCAAGGCTATATTCGTGTGCGAATAAATGGAGAGTTTTATAACCTTGATGAAGATTATCCTGAATTGGATCGATACAAAAAACATAATATTGATGTTGTTGTTGATAGGTTTAAACCTAAAAAAGAAAATGAGCAACGTATAGCAGAGTCAATTGAAACTGCTTTAGATCTTGGTAATGGTATTGTTAAGCTAACAAATATGGGTGATGATAATGTTGAAGATATGTTGTTTTCCTCAAAGCACGCTTGCCCTTTATGTAGCTTTGCTCTTAAAGAATTATCGCCAAGAATATTCTCTTTCAATAGTCCATTAGGTGCTTGTTCAAGTTGTGATGGTTTGGGAGTGAAAGAATTTTTTGATGAGAAAAAAGTTATTGTTGACTCATCATTATCATTGAAAAGAGGAGCTATTGTTAAGTGGAACAAAGCAAATCAATACTATTATTCACAGCTTGAATCGTTGGCAAAACATTATAAGTTTTCTTTAGAAAAGCCATTTGAAGAATTACCACAAAGAATACAAGATACAATTTTATATGGATCAGGAAGTGAAGTCATTGAAATGACAGTCGACTCTATTAGGGGTGGTAGACAAGTTCGTAAAAAAACTTTTGAAGGTGTGATTCCTCATTTCGAAAGAAGGTATTATGAATCTGACTCAGATATGGTCAAAAAAGACTTATATGAGTTAATGAGTAATCTTAAGTGTAAATCTTGTAATGGAGCTAGAGTTAATGAATATGCACGTAACATCTTTATAGCAGATAAAAATATCGCTGATGTTTGTGCATTATCTATAGAAGATTTAATTGCATGGCTTAATGGACTTGAATTTGTTGGTCAGCAACAGGTTATAGCAGAAAACTTACTTAAAGAGATTAAACTGAGAGTGCAGTTTTTGGTAAATGTAGGCTTAGAATATTTAAATTTAGCTCGACAGGCTGATACTTTATCTGGTGGCGAGGCTCAAAGAATTAGGTTAGCTAGTCAAATTGGTGCTGGGCTTGTTGGAGTTATGTATATTTTAGATGAGCCATCAATAGGATTGCATCAAAGAGATAATCAAAGATTACTAGATGCCTTACATAATCTTAAAAACCTAGGTAATACAGTGATAGTGGTTGAGCATGATGAAGATGCTATGCGACAAGCAGACCATATTATAGATATGGGTCCCATGGCTGGAGTTCATGGTGGTGAAGTTGTTGCTTCTGGCAAATACGATACTATTATCAAAAATAAAAAATCTCTTACGGCAGACTATCTAAGTGGACGTAAAAAGATTGAAGTCCCTCAAACTAGGTTAAAAGCTAGTAAGAATAGATATATAGAAATAAAAGGAGCATCTGGAAATAATCTTCAAGGTGATGATTTGAAAATCCCTATGGGAGTGCTAACCTGTGTTACAGGTGTTTCAGGATCTGGTAAATCTACACTTATAAATAGAACATTATACCCATTAGCATCTAGATTGTTAAATAGAAGTACACTAGTGCCAATGGAATATAACTCGCATAAAGGGTTTAATCACCTTGATAAAGTTATTGATATAGATCAATCTCCAATTGGTCGTACACCTAGATCAAACCCTGCGACTTATACTGGAGTATTTACACCTATTCGTGAGCTATTTGCGGCAACAGCAGAAGCAAGATCTAGAGGTTATACAGCTGGTAGATTTAGCTTTAATGTCCGTGGAGGACGTTGTGAAGCTTGTCAGGGCGATGGTGTTATTAAAGTAGAAATGCACTTTTTGGCAGATGTATATGTTGCTTGTGATGTTTGTGGTGGTAAGCGTTATAATCGTGAAACTTTAGCTGTGCAGTATAAGGGTAAAAATATTTACGAAGTGTTAGACATGACAGTCGAAGAAGCTGTAGAATTTTATGATGCTGTACCAAGCATTAAGAGTAAACTAGAAGCTCTTATGAATGTTGGACTCTCTTATATTAAGTTAGGACAAAGCGCTACAACACTTTCTGGCGGAGAAGCTCAGCGAGTTAAATTAGCAAAAGAATTATCCAAACGATCAACAGGTAAAACTTTATATATACTTGATGAGCCAACTACAGGTTTGCATTTCTACGATATTCATCAATTACTAAAAGTGATTATGGATCTGCGTGACAGAGGCAATACTGTAGTGATTATTGAGCATAATTTAGATGTTATAAAAATGGCTGACTGGATTATTGATCTTGGTCCAGAAGGTGGCAATAAAGGTGGTCAGATAATATTTGAAGGAACTCCGGAAGATATTGTTAAATGTAAAAAATCTTATACTGGTAAGTATTTAAAGAGCTTACTTTAAGATGTTGGAACTTCACTTAAATTATTAGGTTTACATATAACTACGTAAACTAAGATAGCTAATAAACCTAAGAAGTAAATAACTTGAATCCATGCAAATGCAGATGAAGATATTATAGAATCAAAGCTTATATTTTTAATTCCTGATAGAGTTGCTAAAACTACACTTGCCCAAGATATTGCAAAGGCATTTGTAAGTTGAATTATTGAACTATTAACTATTGTTGCTGGACTCATGTGATCATCATTTTCAATAGAATTATAGATTCCGGCATTACATATAATTGTAAACAGTCCAAAGCAAACACCAATTACTATAAGTAGAGCAGAAAATGCAAAAAAGTTAAAATGAATAAAAACTATTCCTAAGCCTAAATATGTAATAGCCATTACGCTAAGGATCATTACAAAAAAATTATAAAAATGTAAGTTTATTAAAACTTTTCTCACTATTTTTTTAACATACCAAGCAGGCATTATAAAAAACATTAATGCTAATCCAGATTCAAAAGCTGAAAAATTTTGCTTTGTTTGTAAATATAGAGGAATAAGAAAAGACATCCCCATTATAAGCAGGCGAGTAGTAGAGCTTATGATAGTAAGGTATTTAAAACAGTTATTTTTAAAAATATTTAGGTTAATGACAGCATCATCACCTAATCGTATTGCATGACGTAGATATAATATAAAAAGAACTATTGCTATAATAAGCATTAGCCATTTTATGTTGGGAAGTATACTTGTATCGATCATAAGGTCTATAAAAAACATCAGTAAAGCAATTGATGATCCAAGGATTAAGAATCCTTTAAGGTCAAATTTTCTAATTTTTGTTGTTGAAATATTGGGTAAATAGATACTTATCAATACTATACAAGTCAATACAATGGGGAAATTAATAAAAAATATCATTCTCCAGCCAATATAAGTAGTCATTGCACCACCGAATAAGGGGCCAATAACAGGGCCTAGTGTAGCAATAACTGCTACTATTGACATCGCCGTTAATCGATCATTTTTAAATATTCTAACCATTGCTAAACGAGCAACTGGTGCTGTGAATGCTCCAAAAGCACCTTGGAAAGCTCTAAATATAACCAAGCTAATAATATTTGTTGATAATCCACAAGCTACAGAAGAAATTATAAATCCTATCAAAGATATGATAAGAAGTTTTTTGCAACCTATTTTATCTGAGATCCAACCTGATGCAGGGATAAATAATCCTAGAGCAAGTAGGTAAACAGTTACAGCTACTTTAAGAGTGATAGCATTTACTTGAAAATCGTTTGCAATTTGTGGAAGAGCTGTATTTAGAGCTGAACCATCAATTAGCTCAATCAGAAAAACTATACCAATTGTATAGGCAATTATTTTATTTTTATCCATTGTTATAACAAACCATTTTAATTTTTTTGATAAAAGATCAGATTAAACTAAGAATCAAAAGCATCTGTATTGCTTAATACTGTAAGAGTATTATACAATTATTTAGTAAAACGACTAGCTAATAGGTAATTTTTTTACTATAGTATATTAGTTAAAAATCCAAGATTTAAATTTTATAAAAAAGAAAGGATAAATATAAATATATGGCACAAAATAATGACAATAAAAATAATATGGTGAAAAATATTATTTTTTGGGTTTTGATCATTGGTGGGATGCTACTGCTTTTCAATGGTATTAATGACACAAATAGAGCGTCAAAAAGTATTAATTATTCAACATTTGTTTCTAAGTTAAAGGATAATCAAATTAGTTCTGTAGATGTTGATGGTAGAACAATTACGGGTAAAACTAGTGAAGGTACTAGCTTTGTAACTTATGCTCCGTTACTAGATGGTAGTCTGGTTAGTAAGCTTGAGGATAGTAAGGCAACAGTTGAGGCAAAAGCTCCAGAAAAACCAAATCTATTCTTGGCATTTTTACTTAACTGGTTACCAATGCTACTTATCTTTGGTTTCTTTATCTATATGATGGTGAAAGCTGGCGGTGGTAGCAAAGGAGGGCCTTTCTCTGTTGGTAAAAGTAAGGCTAAGCTACTAGGCGAAGATGAGATTAAGGTTACACTAGATGATGTTGCAGGTGTTGATGAAGCAAAAGAAGAAGTTGCTGAAATTGTTGATTTCTTACGTGAGCCTAAAAAGTACGAAAAAATTGGTGGTAAGATCCCTAAAGGTGTCTTAATGGTAGGTCCTCCTGGTACTGGTAAAACTCTACTTGCAAGAGCAATTGCAGGTGAAGCGAAGGTGCCATTTTTCTCAATTTCTGGTTCAGATTTCGTTGAGATGTTTGTTGGTGTTGGTGCTTCTCGTGTACGTGATATGTTTGAGCAAGCAAAGAAGAAAGCACCATGTTTAGTGTTTATCGATGAGATAGATGCTGTAGGTCGTCATCGTGGCTCAGGCATGGGTGGCGGTAATGATGAGCGTGAGCAAACCCTAAACCAAATGCTAGTTGAAATGGATGGTTTTGCAGATAATGAAGGTGTAATTGTTATTGCTGCAACAAACAGACCAGATGTTCTAGATAAAGCTTTACTAAGACCAGGTAGATTTGATAGACAAGTAAATGTTAGCCTACCAACTGTAAAAGGGCGTGAAGCTATTGTTAAAGTTCACATGAAAAAAGTTGCTCTTGGTGATGATGTTAGAGCTGACTGGATTGCTCGTGGTACTCCTGGATTCTCAGGTGCAGAGCTTGCAAATCTTGTCAATGAAGCAGCATTGTTTGCAGCTAGAGAATCAAAAGATAAAGTTACAATGGCTGACTTTGAAAAGGCTAAAGATAAGATCTTAATGGGTTCTGAAAGAAGAACTATGGCTATGACTGAGAAAGAGAAGAAACTTACTGCTTATCATGAAGCTGGTCATGCTATTATTGGTAGATTGATGCCTGAGCATGATCCTGTTTATAAAGTAAGTATTATTCCTAGAGGTAGAGCTCTTGGTGTGACTATGTATATGCCAGAGGGTGATACTGTTAGCCAAAGTAGGCTTGTGCTTCATGGTCGTTTATGTAGTATCTTTGGTGGTAGATTGGCTGAGGAACTTATATTCGGTTATGATCATGTAACTACTGGAGCATCTAATGATATACAAGTGGCTACAGATATTGCTCGTAATTATGTAGCTCGCTGGGGCTTATCTGATTCTATGGGTACAATTCTGTATGATGTAGAAGATGATGGTCCATTTGGTGGATCTGGTGGAAAAACTGTTAAGATTTCAGATTCTACAATTCGTGAGGTAGATTCAGAAGTTCGCAAACTAATAGATGCCAGTTATGCTAAAGCTAAAAAACTTCTTGAAGATAATGTAGATATATTACATGCTATGGCAGAAGCTCTAATGAAGTATGAAACTATAGATGCTATGCAGGTAGATGATCTTATGGCAAGACGTGAAGTGCGTGAACCGGGTGATTATGGTGATAGTTATAAGCCAAAAGAAGATCAAGGTAAAATAGTTGCTCCTGTTGTTGATGAGGAAAAACAAGATAAACCTGTTCAAGATAGTACTCAAGAAGAATCATCAAAAGATAATGATTCTGATAATTCGAAATCATAATTTTTCTAAAGTAAGCTAATCTTATTAGATTTAGCAATATATCTCACATTCATTTTATAAGCCAATAAAATTGATAAGTATAATTAAGTATTAAATATATCTTACTTCTTATAAAAGTAGCTTTGAGATATAGGTTACTATCATAGGCATGATATTTAGAAAAATGATTCAAAATAATCTTAAAAGTAAGAAATACCAAACTATTTCTTGATTATGCAAAGTTAATAAACTATATTTTAATAGTATTTTTCAATTTAATTAAATTTAATGGAGAGGTTTGTGAAAAAGAAAATTTTAACGTCAGTATTATTAGTAAGTCTAGTTGGATCAGCATTTGCAACTAAGCCAATTATGCACTTACAGAAGTTGCGGGAACAGAATAAGAATTTAGAGGCTGGAAATAATTTTATTAGTCCTGGTAGTGGCTACTCAAGTGATGCTCAAACACTAGGGCAGCAGATATGTTTTGCATTTACAGATACTGATAAGTCTGCAGGTGAGGCTGTTTTTGATTTAGATAGTGTTTATTCTTTTAAAGAAATTGAGAATAAATTTGCAGCGGGAGCTAGTGCGAGTGCTGGTATAGGAGCGTTTGGTGGCGGGTTTGCGATAGATTATCTTAAAGCTATGAAAGACACTGATCTTAGTTATTCACTAAACTATTTTAATTATGCAACAAATAAAGTGCGTGTAAATTTAGATTTATCTGAAGGAGGGTTAACTCCAATAGGAGATACTCTATATAATAATGTTTTCGATAAGTTTGGTGTTTCGTGTGGTAATGAAATAATTACAGCATATCAAACAGGTGCAATGTTACTGTTTGGAATAAATCTTAAGTTCCATAATCATTCAGACCTAGAGACGTTTAAAGCTAAAGCCCATGCTAGCTTTGGTAATATATTTAATGCTTCAGGATATATAGAAAAAATTGCTAGAGAAAATAATATAGATGGTAAAGTTTCCATTAGTGCATACCAAATTGGAGGTAAACCTGAAAGATTAGCTGAAATTCTAAGTAAAGATCCAGATAAAGGTGGTTATTATGCTCTAACTTGCTCAATGCAAAATATGGATCGTTGTATTAAAGCTGCTGAAGGTGTTCTTGATTATGCAGGTTCTAAAGAAACTCATGCAACAGACGGTTTTTCTAAGCAATACGACTTATCAAAAGATGAAAATTTAGAGCCATTTGGTATAGCATTTGCTGACACTATGGATATCGAGCTAATAGGTCTAGATGAGCCAGACACTCTTGTGACTCCTCAAGTTAAAGAAGCTAGGAAAAAACTAGAAAATGATCTTAAGGAAAATGAATATTATAAAGAGCATTTAGGTGCAATCATAAATGGTTATCCAGTAAAACTAGATGATCAATACAAAGAAAAACTTGAGGATCTATACACTAAGGCTGATGATAATGTAAATACGCTAACTAATCCTGTGAGTGGAGGTATTCAATGCTTTACTAAACCATATAAATGTATTTCTGTTGCTCAAGATTTAGAAAGTAAATTAAAGCCAATTACTGATGAAGAGATTACAGATTCACTAGAATCAATTAAATATAATATTAAATCTAATTCTAATAGATGGTTGCCGGGACTATTTGTTCCAAATGGACTTCGTGGTTCTAATATTGTTAATTATGAGTATATACAAGATACTTCGTTAGGGTTTCCTAATGCTTGGCGCTATACGTATCCTAAGATTCATATATCGGGTGATACTCTTAGCTTCGATGCTATGGGGAATCCTATGGATGATAAAGGTAGGTGGCAAAATAATGACAAAACTACTTTTAAAGGAACTTTAATATCTAATAATACCTATAAAGGACCATTTAAGTGGAGAACTATAGGAGATACTATAAATGTACAAACATTGATTAACCCATACTACTTCACACCATATAATTCAGATATGGATAAAAATTCAGATAAGTAAATTATGGGATATTCTATAGTTTGACTATAGAATCTAATTTGATAGATTACAAAAATCTAATAAATCATTTATTCTTTTTCCTCTTTTTGCCAACTTTTTAATTTTGTGATTTCTTATACTCAATTATCTGAACAATAATTGCAATTAATGAAAATAAAAGGATTTGCCAAGAGATATAAGTAAGGTTGCAAATTAAATGATTTCCACGAGAACATTGTAAATAATAATATCGCTAATTTTATGAAAATAAAAATATCGTTTGCAATAAGTATAATTTTTTCATAGCCTAACCCCATATTTTAGACATGACATAAGCGATTCCTTTCATACCTAAACCGACTCCTATAGCTATTGGATGGGGGATAAAACTTATTACGGTTCCAGTTGCTGAAAAAACCTTATTCTTTATTAACATAATTTCTAATCCTTACAAGTATCATAATTACTGATAATAATAATAATAATAATGCTAGCAATTGAGATATTGATACCTGGTAATATCCATCTACTACTAAATCAAATAAATACCTTGGCATTTCATAAAATTTCAAACCTACAAAGTTACTAAATGAGTAAATAGAATATATTGAATATATAAAACTTATAATGACAGATATAAAATATTTTCTAATAGAAAAATATATATTTATAAGTAAAACTAAAAGAATAAGTATTGGTATAAGATCAAAGTATATAAGATCGTTTAAAAATATAAGTTTATATATAAATACATATACAAAACTAAATAAAAGGAAAACTAGACATAAAGACTGAAATAGAAATATTTTTTTCATAAAACTTTATCCTTCTGGAATTAATCTTGACCCTATCTTTAAACCTAATCCTACGCCTCTCGCTAAAGGATGAGGAATCATAGCGACTACAGTACCTGTTGTTGATATTACAAATTTCAAATTTGTTGCTATACCTTCCAAGAAATTATTACTAGTTTTTTCAGCTTCTTGATTATTCTTCATGAAAGTCAAGCTAATATCTATAGTCAAAGAACTTGAAGAAATAAATCTTTTATCTATAGCAATATCATCGTTATTTTTTGTGATACTACCTGTTATAGTATAATTCTTACCATCAAAAAAGAATATTTCTGGTTTAAATGTGTAATTCCCAAATTTCCATCCTATAGAGATTTGTTTATTCTTAATATCTAATGATGTAATCACGTCTACAATAGCAGCATTATCATGATTTTGATCTTTAGGAGCTTTACCATAGTCGTTATGTATCCATTTTTGGATCTCTTCTGATACAGAGTTTTCTATAGATACTTTCTTTTGCTCTAAAGTTACATTTGATATAGGGCTTTCTGTATCTGTAACTGTCATATCTCCAGATAGTGACATAGTACCAAAGTATCTATAACCATTTGATACACTTGCTACTGTAGCCTTTGGTGTATTTATCTCTGCCTTAGTACTTGGATAACCTAGCTTAACATCCTTATCCGTTAGCTGCCTTATCTGAGCTTGAGAAGTCTTCTTAAGTTGTCCTTCATCAAAATTCTCTGGTAATCTCGCATAAGCATAAATTAGTTTATCTAAGGTACAATTTTGTATAGAACTACCAACTATAAAATCTGTACCTGTACAATTAGCTTGTGCTAAATCACAATCTGCAAACCTACAATTTGAAAATAGTCCTGTAGCAAAGTTATCTCCAATTCCATTAACTCCTGTGAAATCAGTGTCGTGCATTTCCACCTTGCTAAAGTCATTGCTTAATGTTTGCGAGTTTTGTAACTCACTATCTTTCCATTCACTATCACCAAAGTTACATTGTTGGATATTCTCATTATACAAAGTAGTTTTGTATATACTATTACCATTAGCAAAGCCAACCTTTAACCAAGCATTGTTTGTGAAATCACTATTCTGTATTTGAGTACCAAAGAATGTCGTTTTAAGAAGTGAACTATCTACAAGTGTAACTGAGTCAATTAGAACTCCACTAAACTGACTTTTATTAAATTCACTTTTTGAAAATTTCGTATTTAGTATCGTGTTTTTAAACCATAGTTCAGTATTAAAGATACATTCATTAAATGTACAATCATATAGATCAGAGGTATGAAATTGTGTACTAAAGAAACTACATTTATCAAATGTGCAATTCTTAAACTCTACTTTTTTAATATCTGTTTTACCAAATTCAGCATTTGTAAAAGTACAGTTCTCAAACTCTAAATGTCCTATACCAGCAGAAGCAAAATTGTTATTTACAAATTTACAATTTTTATATTTACCACCATGCAGTTTAGCTCGATTAAACTTAGCATTTGTAAAGTCTGTACCTTCTTTAAAAGTATTAGCTACTATAGCACTTCCTTGAGCATCTAAACCTGTAAAGTCAGTATCACTATGCTCTATAGAGTCTACTGATCGATCTTGCCAGTTTTTATTTAGATTTTTAATTTCATCATGGATTAGATCATAGGCTGGTTTAGTCCAAATCTTAGTATAAGGCAAAGAATTTATACTATGTAAAACAACTGGTTCATCAAGCCATCTCTCAACTTCATCTACATCTTGAGGCACGCCTACCCATTCAGGTTCAGGTCCATACTCACCTTCATGGTCTATCTCTTGAACAGTCGGAGTATTAGCTACATAGTCATCTAATGGCCGTTTTTTCTTTTTCTTATCATCTGACACGACAAGTACCTAGTTAATAACATAAAACAAAAGTATATAAGTTAAAATTTATCTAACTATATCCAAAATTGCAAAGGTTTAGTATTAGGTTTTACCTAAAAAACAAATCCAGAGATTTTACCAAATCACTATCTTGCTTTCTCCACTCTAGAACTATATTAAAATATAATATTCCCATAGCATCTTTAAGTTTACTACTATTGTTACCATTTTTTCTAAGGTAAAAATGAGCAATTGCTAACGCTGGATTTAGATGTTTGTAATAAACAAATCTTTTAGTTTGATTATTAATAGTTTCTTTATAAAGCAAAGCAGTTTTAACCGCTTTTATCTCATTAATTACACTATCTACATCTTTGATATCAGCATATTCAAATATATTATCTAACTCGATAAACAAACTATTTTGTTTATCTTCTTTGATAATATAAGTATCGACTGATAAAGCATAGTTAGGATCATCTATCGAACAACTAGCATAACTAGTTGATAGGTTGATTTGCTTATATAACATAAGTTATACCTCTTGTTGTTTTTACCAAAATAATCGGGTGGTTGGTAACTAGCAACAAGCCTAGTAGTGAGTATTTACCATAGAGGCTATTGTATTTCTCACTCCACCCGATCAAACAACGAGGCTTAATCAAGGTGTCATGGGAAAACAAAAGGACAGCTATAGATACAGCTATCCCTATTCTTTCCATGGATACACTTTTAGTTGTATCACACTACTTGTTGTTGGGTTACCACACCCGTACAATCAAAGAATATGCTTTTTAATGAGGTTTGTAAAGTTTGGATAGTTAAATTAGTTTGAGAATTTAACAGCTAGAAAAATAATATTTATACCTAAATTATGCTAATATAGCTTTCAAGAGATTTATAATATAAAAGGAAATAATATGGCACTACCTACTCCTCATATAGAAACAGAAAGTAAAGAACAATTTGCTAAGACAGTAATCATGCCTGGCGATCCTTTGAGAGCTAAGTTTATTGCTGAAAATTATTTAGAAAATATTGAAAGAGTTAATGCTGTAAGAAATATGTTTGCTTACACAGGAACTTATAATGGTAAAAAAGTAAGTGTCATGGGCTCCGGTATGGGTATGCCAAGTATGGGTATATATGCTTATGAACTTTTTAATGACTATGATGTTGAAAATATTATCAGAGTTGGTTCAGCAGGCTCATATACAGCAGACTTAGCAGTTTATGATGTAGTACTTGTTGAAGATACTTATGGTGAGTCTGATTATGTTGAGATAGTTACTGGTGAAAAAACTCGTACTATTAAACCAAGTTCAAAGCTTAATGAAGAGCTTGTTGAGTCTGCAAAAAGACAGCAGATTGAACTGAAAAAAGCTAAAGCCCATTGTACTGATGTTTTTTATAGAAAGAATTTTGATGATTGGAAAACTATAAGTAAAGAACATGGTTGTGATCTTGTAGAGATGGAAACAGCGGCATTGTTTGCTACAGCTAAGCTTTTAGGTAAAAATGCCTCAGCAGTTGTAACTATATCTGATTGTTTTGTTACAGGTGAGTCAACTACATCTCAGCAACGTGAGCAGTCTTTTACAAACATGATGGAAGTTGCTCTAGGAACTTTGGTAGAAAATTAATAATATTCTAAAATACTTTTCTTTGTCTAAATTTATATATAAAAGTTATTCCTAACCAAATTATAATTATTCCAATAAGTGTTATTGAAACTTGTGAGAAAAGATCAAAAAATAATCTTGCTTGCTCATGTAAATCTTTAACTTTTGAGATATCTTGAGTAGCTGCAAGTTGTGCTAATCTAGAAGAGCTAAGCTCAGCAATGCTACTTGTATAAAGTGTATATAGTGCCGCCATAAATCCAGCATATTTAGCACCACCAGCTTTTGTGATATTTGATAGTGCTACAGGGTTAATAAATATTTCAGCGACACCAAGTATCGCTATAGCAATACCTGCCCAAACTATAGAGCTCTTTCCAGTTGTTGTTGCTAGATAAGCTGCAAATGCAAGAGTAGTAAAAGATATAAATTGAAGCGTGAAACCAAATGTAAATCTAATCATTTGTTTATATCCTTTTGCAGGATTGTTTTTTTGCCATTGCATAGATATTAGGGTACCTAATACTATAATTGCTATAGGATTTACACATATTAGTACAGAGGCAGGGATATTTATACCAAATAAGTGTGAGTCGATATTTCTATCTAAAAACACCTCTATAGCTGTAAATATCATGTCATCAAATATCCAAAACAATATAGCAAAAATCATAAATAGAACAGCAAATAGAAGCTTTGATCGATATTGCGTGTTTTTGAAAATTAAGCCGATAAAAGCAAGAGTGGCAAATACAGTAACAATTCCAACAACATATGTTTCATAATCGTTTTGGATTGTATATACACATCCTACTATAACAAGGAAGCTTGCTAGAGCAATAAATAGATTTTTAAATAATCTAAGAGTGTAGTTGCTATTTGTGGGAGTAATGTTTGGTATATGTTTGCTTCCATATAGAAATATGAGTATTCCAATAAACATGCCTATACCTGCTATTGAGAAACCATATTCCCAACCTAAATAATACGCGGCATAGCCACAAGCAATAGGAGCCAAAGCTCCGCCCATATTTCCACCGATATATAGAATCACAAAACCACTATCTCGTTTAGGATGATCTTCAGGATAGATTTGGTTTACCAAACAGGCAATATTACTCTCAAAATAACCAAAACCACATATTATAAATGCAAGTGCAATATAGAACATATCTTGAGCATCATAGCCTAAAATTAGATGTCCACATGTCATTAAGCCTGCACCAAGTATTAAAGCATTACGAAATCCAATCAGCTTATCAGCAATTATACCTCCAAGTAGCGGTGCTAAATAAGCAAGGGCAGTAAAGGCGCCATATATCGCGTATGAGCGATGGTCAGTAAATTTTAGTTGATTAACAAGATATAAAACAAAAATAGCTCTCATTCCATAAAAACTGAAATATTCCCAAAAATATAATGCACTTGTATACCAAATACCTTTTGGATGTTTATTGGTTAGTTCCATAGTTATTCCTTACAGATCTCTTTTTTTATTTCGTTTAGCGCTTGTTTTGCTAATTTAGTATCACTAACTTTTTGAGGTTTTTTAGTTTGAGTTTTATAGTCGATTATAATTTCTATCTTTTCTAGTTTAGAAAAAAGCCTGCTTTGTCTTAGTTTGCTGACAAATTGACTTTGTAGCTCTTTGAATTTTGTTTTTAATATCTCTTTATCGCTTTGTACTATAATTTTTTTTGGCGAATAGAATACTACGTGAGTATCACATAAGTATGGTAAATTGAATTTTTGTAATTCTTTATTAGCAACTTCAATAGTAGTACTTAGATGAGATGCTTTGCTAATTAATTCCTTATAAGCATAAGTTGAGTTAGTTATTTTTTTTCTAGTGCGATGATTATTTATACTAGATGCTTTTTCTGGATGGATTTTTATACTCATTATAGGTAAATACTTTCAGCATTATTTAATTGAGAATAAAATATTTCAACAGCCTTGTCTATAGCAGATATTCTCCCTTGTTTAGAACATGCCTTAATTGTATATGACTTTGGTGATAGCTCTCCCGAGATATTGTCTGTTGCTTGAAGTTCAACTTTCGTATCAATACAGTATTTATCATCCTTATTTAAATTATTATAGTCTTTTAATTTCAGGGTTATATAGATGTTTGCATAGTCTTTTTGCATAGTTAAACTGTAATTATTAATCTTTAGATACTTTTCTAGAGAATCGTAAAAGAAGCCACTATTTTGTTTATCAATAAATATTTGTATAGTGCGTTTAAGATTTAAAAGTTTATTATCAATATTATTAAGAGCTTGCATTTGTTGTTCTATATCTATTTCAGGGGATAATATAACTAAAGTTCTAAGACTACTTTTAATAATTTTTAGATTATTATTTACTTTTTGACTGATATTGAATCTATCTAGTGAGCTTTTATTTTCTGCATTTATAAGTAATTGTTGTGCCTGCCTTGTATTGTTTAATATAAGCTTTTGTAGGTCATGGATGGTTTGATCTTTGTTTATTTGCAGTTCTATATAATACGTATCCCCAGGGATTTGTTGATTTACTACAGTATAGTTAGGAATATTTACTTCTGCTGTTTGAGTTGTAACTTGTTGAATTAATTTTTGAGAAATATTGTCATTACTTGAAATATTTTGAAAGCTTGTTGTAGTTGATACTGTTACTTGAAGTCTTTGTACCATATCACTTAAAGCACTTTTTGTTGCTTGGCCTAAATTATCTCCAGAACCAAAACCATATAGAGTGTTTTCAGAGTTTGATTGGTTTGAAGAAAACCATGCTGGTGTACTATGCATAATTTCTTTGTCTGATACTTTCTTAACTTCTGGAGTGAAATTTGGATTATATTCATGAGTCGTTGAGCAGCTAGATATGGCTATACCACACAATATAAACAACAATGTTTTGCAATAGAAAAATCTCATTTCTGTGAGTTTAGTCATAATTATTATAATTAATACTCTATCTTAATTTAAATTTCTTACAAACTCTATATAATGTATGTTCAGAGTATTATATTTGTATAAATTTTTATAAAAAAATTGGTTAAGTAAGCATGTTAGGTTTAGTACAAAAAATTATTGGTAGTCGTAACGAGAGATTTATAAAAAAAGTTTCAAAAACTGTCCAAAAAATTAATTCAATAGAATCTCAGTTTGAAAGTTTGTCAGATGAGCAGTTAAAAGCAAAAACTACTGAGTTTAAAGAAAGGTTAGCAAAAGGTGAGAATCTAGATAGTCTTTTGCCCGAGGCTTTTGCAACGGTTAGAGAGGCTGCTAGGCGTACAAAGAATATGCGTCATTATGATGTTCAGCTTATTGGTGGTATAGTGCTTCATCAAGGTAAGGTTGCCGAGATGAGAACTGGTGAAGGTAAGACTTTAGTAGCAACGCTGCCTGCTTATCTAAATGCACTAAGTGGAGATGGTGTTCATGTAATTACTGTTAATGATTATCTTGCTAAACGTGATGCTGAGCTTATGGGAGAGATCTATGAGTTTTTAGGTTTGACCGTAGGTGTGATTGTTGCAGATCTAAATCCTGAACAGCGTAAAGAAGCTTATGGATGTGATATCACTTATGGTACAAATAATGAGTTTGGTTTTGATTATCTAAGAGATAATATGGCTTACGAATTAGAAAACCAAGTTCAAAGAAGCCGTAACTTTGTAATTATTGATGAAGTTGACTCAATTTTAATCGATGAAGCTAGAACTCCATTAATCATCTCTGGAGCATCTGATGATAGCTCTGAAATGTATAATCTTTTCAACAGACTAATTCCTTTCTTAGAAAAACAGGATAAAGAAGAAGTTGAAGATGAAGCAGAACAGAAAGATTTTTACTTAGAAGAGAAGTCTAAAAATGCTTATCTAACAGAGAAGGGCTATGCAAAGATTGAGAATATGCTTAAGAAAGAGGGTGTTCTTGAGGAAGATGATAATCTTTATAGTCCGCATAACATCATGAAAATGCATTATTTAAATGCTTGTTTAAGAGCAAACTCTTTATATCAATTGAATGTTGATTATATTGTTAGAGATCAAGAAGTTGTAATTATTGATGAAAGTACTGGTAGAGCAATGCCGGGGCGTAGATGGTCAGATGGTCTTCACCAAGCTATAGAAGCTAAAGAAGGTGTTAAGATAAATGCTGAAAATCAGACTATGGCATCTATTACATTCCAAAATTTCTTTAAACTATATAATAAAATTGCTGGTATGACAGGTACTGCAGATACGGAAGCCTTTGAGCTTCACTCTATCTATGATTTAGAAGTTATTATTATTCCAACAAATAAACCTCTTATCAGAAAAGATCACCATGATGAAATTTATGGTAGCGTTAGAGAGAAATTTGATGCGATAGTTGATGATATCAAAGAAAGAATATCAAAAGGTCAGCCTATATTGGTTGGTACAGCATCTATTGAAGCATCAGAAATTTTATCTACTTTGATGAAGAAGAAAAAAATCAAACACAATGTCCTAAATGCGAAGCAGCATGAGAAAGAAGCTGGGATTATTGCAATGGCGGGTTATCCTGGTAATGTGACAATCGCAACAAACATGGCAGGTCGTGGTACAGATATTATCCTTGGTGGTAACTGGGAAGTTGAAGTTGCTGGGCTAGAAGATCCAACAGATGAACAAATAGCAGAAATTAAAGCTGCTTGGCAAGAACGCAACGAAGCTGTTAAGCAGGCTGGTGGTTTGTGTATTATTGGTTCAGAAAGACATGATTCACGTAGAATTGATAACCAGCTTAGAGGGCGTGCTGCTCGTCAAGGTGATCCAGGTGAAAGTAAATTCTACTTATCAATGGATGATAACCTTCTTAGAATATTTGCATCTCAAGGTATGGCTGAAAGAGTTAAAAAAGGTCTAAAAGGTGGTGAATCATTAGCATTTGGCTTTATGTCAAAGGTTATTTCTAAAGCTCAAGGTAAAGTAGAGGCTTATCATTTTGATATCCGTAAGAACCTACTTGAGTATGATAATGTAGTAAATACTCAGCGTAAAGTTATTTATGAGCAAAGACAAGATTTCTTAACTGCTGAAGATGTAAGTGAGATATTGGCAGATATTCGTATAGATGTTGCAGAAAACTTATTTCATGATTATGTCCCATCAGGCTCTATGCATGAACTATGGGATCTTGAGGGTCTTGAAAAAGCACTTAAATCTGACTTTATGATAGAAGTTGATTTACAAAAGCTGTATGAAGAGAATGATAATTTAGGTGAGGAAGATCTTAAGAAATTAGTTCGAGAAGCAATAGAAATAGAATTTGCGGAAAAGACTAAAAATTTGGAACCTGGAGCAGTTAAACAGTTTGAGAAATTCTCATTACTACAAACTTTAGATAGTCATTGGCGTGAGCATTTGAGTTCTATTGATCATCTACGTAATAGTATTAATTTGCGTGGTTATGCTCAAAAAGATCCTAAAAATGAGTATAAAAAAGAAGCTTTTGAGCTATTCTCTAGTATGCTTGATAACTTTAAATATGAAGTTATATCTTCGCTTGCTAAGATAAGAATAGCAACAGAAGAAGAAACTCAAAGAGCTCAAGAAGAGTGGAAAGAGTCAATGAGCGATATCAAAGCTGAACATGAAAGTGTAATTGATAACAATCAAACTCAAGAAGAGCAGGAACAAGATGAAGCACCAAAGGTTCAACAAGTAAAACGTGAAGGACCAAAGGTTAAAAGAAATGATCCTTGTCCATGCGGTTCAGGTAAAAAGTATAAACAATGCCATGGTAAGGTTGAATAAGTTTCTGTAACCCAGATGATTTCTAAAAATCGTTGTTTTGGCAATAAACCTAATCAAAGGCTCTATGCTGACTATCATGATAATGAATGGGGTATTCCTAAATATAATGATAGAGAGCTTTTTGAACTTTTGATATTAGAAGGCGCTCAAGCAGGATTAAACTGGGAAACTATTCTAAAAAAGCGTCAAGGCTATCGGGATGCTTTTTATAATTTTGATCCAGCTAAAATAGCTGATATGACAGATTCTGAGCTTGAGACTCTTCGCTCTAATCCAAATATTATCCGTAATAAATTAAAAATCTACGCTACTAGGAAGAATGCTCAAGCATTTCTACAAATTCAAAAGAAATTTGGTAGTTTTAGTGATTATCTATGGGCATTTGTAGATAATAAACCTATTAAAAATCATTGGGAATCTCATAAGGAAGTTCCAACCTCAACCTCTATTAGTGAGAAAATATCAAAAGATCTCAAAAAAAGAGGCATGAGTTTTGTAGGTCCAACTATAATCTATGCTTATATGCAAGCAGCTGGCTTAGTTAATGATCATCTGGTTAATTGTTGGTGTTACACTATAAACAAGTAGAAGATACTTATAGCCATATACAAAACTATTTATTTCATTTTGGTTAATATTACATATAATTAATAGATGTTACTTCAAAAAAAGTAAGTATGAACGAAAGTATCTATAAAAAAATTAGTTGGCGGATTTTACCTTTTTTAGTTGTATGCTTTACTCTTGCATATATAGATAGAGTCAATGTATCTTTTGCTAAGATTCAGATGGTGTCTGAGCTTGGATTTTCTGAAACTGTATATGGTTTAGGAGCAGGGATATTTTTTATAGGTTATTTTATCTTCGAAGTACCGAGTAACTATTTGCTAGTCAAAATTGGAGCTAGCAGATGGCTAGGTTTCTTAATGGTAGTGTGGGGTACTCTGTCCTCTTTGACAATGTTTATCGACTCTGCGCAACAATTTTATTTACTTAGATTTTTATTAGGTTTAGCAGAGGCTGGATTTGTTCCTGGGGTTATTTATTATTTGTCTGAGTGGTATCCTTCATATAGGCGGGCAAAAGTTACAGCTATATTTTTAAGCTCGATAGCTCTTTCAGGAATCGTTGGGGGACCTATCTCTGGGTTTATTATGAATATCTTTGATCAATATCATTATGGTGGTTGGAGAATGTTATTCTTAATTGAGGGGATTCCTACAATTATTTTGGGTTTTTTAGCACCAAAAATTTTAAGCTCAATTGATAAAGCAAAATGGATAAGCCAAACAGAAAGAGAATACTTGCGCAAACAATTAGAAAATGATCGTGCAAATCAAGAATCACCTAAAAAAATAGCTATTTTTATGGACATGCGTGTTTGGTGGTTATCGGCAATATACTTTTGTGGCATTACAGGACTATATACGGTCTGTTTTTACTTGCCAGCTTTAATTAATAATGTAGGTGTGAAAAATATTTTTGCAATAGGTGTTATATCTGCAATACCATATATATCTGCTATAGTAGCAATGATAGCTATTAGTGCAAGTTCTGATTATTTTAAAGAAAGAAAGTATCATTTTATAGCTGTAAACATTATTGCAGTAATAGGGTTTTTAGGTATCGCAGTTTTTGATAATAACATTTATTTAGCATTGATATTTATGTCATTAGCAACAGCAGGGATTTTAACGTTAGTTTCTTTATTTTGGAGTCTACCAGCTACCTTGATGAGCGGTATGGCAGCGGCTATTGCAATAGCTATAATTAATTCTGTAGGTAACTTATCAGGATTTGTTACACCATATTTGATTGGCTATATTATAGATACTACTAAATCGATTTCTCCTGCTCTTTATGTTATTTCTATAGTGGTCTTATTTGGTTCAGTCTTGCTTTATAGATTTTCTAAAAAGGTAGATAATATCTAATCTTAAGCTTGAGCTTTTAATTAATTTTGTTATAATATGGTGTCTAGTTTTATGACTAGGTAAATTGTAATAATAACAAAAAGTCAGAAGTCTATGACTTTATAGACAGTTCTGAGGATTTAAAATCTAATAAATGGAGTAATAAATGTACGCGATAATTAAAAATGGCGGTAAGCAATACAAAGTTAAAGAAGGCGAAGTTGTTAAACTTGAGAAATTCGATCTTGGTATTGGTGAAAAAGTTGAGTTTGATACTGTTTTAATGGGTCAAACAGCAGAGGGCGAAGTTAAAGTAGGCGCTCCTGTTGTAGAAGGTGCTAAAGTTGTAGGTGAAGTTGTAGAACAAGGTCGTCATAAGAAAGTTAAAATTATGAAGTTCCGTCGTCGTAAGCACAGCATGAAGCAACAAGGTCACCGTCAGTATTTTACAGCGGTAAAAGTTTCATCTATTAGTTTATAATTTTATTAAGAATATTTAAGGAGTATACAAATGGCTCATAAGAAAGCTGGTGGTAGTACTAGAAACGGAAGAGATTCAAACCCTAAGTATTTAGGTGTTAAAAGATATGGTGGTGAATTTGTTAAAGCAGGTACTATTATCCTGCGTCAAAGAGGTACTAAGACTCATCCAGGTGTAAATGTTGGTTGTGGTAAAGATCACACTTTATTTGCTCTTAAAGATGGACATGTTAAGTTCCATACTGGTGGTGCTTTAAACCGTAAATTCGTATCAGTAGACGAATAATAATCATTATTTCTAAATAAATTTTTCTTGCAATAATATCTGTAATTATTTATAAATGTAAGTATCAATAAAGCTTTTTGGATGCTTATACTTATGAAAAATATAATCTCAAAAATTTTAATATCTTTAACCGTGCTATTTACGGTTAATACAGTTGTGTATGCAGATGATAATTTAACTCCAGCAAATGATTCTGTGCCTTTGCAATTATCTGTATTTAAAAACTTTCCTAGAAATCCTGATGTGACAGGGCTTAGACTTAATTTGTTTTATGGTAAGAGCGCTGATGTAACAGGCTTAAACTTTTCTATACTTGGGCTTTCTGATGTAGATAACTTCACAGGGCTTGAATATGATATGTTCTTTGGTGCAAATAGAGTTAGAGAACAATTTAAAGGTGTTTCTTTCAGCATTTTAAATTGGCATCAAGGAGATGATGTGGGCGCAAACTTTGGTGGCGTAAATATCGTTAATAATATTTTTGGTGCAAACTTTGGACTAGTAAATTTAACTACTGATACAACGGGGTTAAATTGGTCTGCAGTAAATATATCAACAAAAAATTCAAGTGCTGATATTGGTTTAGTAAATATTGCTGGTAGTACAACCTTATTTCAATTTGGTTTTATAAATGTAACAGGTCATATAGGCGGCTTGCAAATTGGACTACTTAATTTTGCTAAAAATGGTTTCTTACCAGTATTTCCTATTATTAACTTCTAATTTATAAGATAACTACTTATATCTATCTACTTCCTTTTAGTACAGCTATATAAATTTGATATTTAGTTTTTAAGCATGTAAGGTATTTATATACTAGAAAATAAAATTTGGGAGAAGTTTTAGTTTAGTTTGTTAATCTCACTCAGGTAGTTTTTTGCTATCTTATTGTAAATTTTCATGATTAACAACGTTCACTTGGTATGTTTGATCAAATAAAAACAACATTTAAAAATTCGTTTGGTAATATTATAGAGTGGTATGATTTTTCATTATACGGTTATTTTGCAACAGTTATATCCGCTCAGTTTTTTTCACAAGAAAGTCCATTTGTAGCAATTATTGCAACATTTGGAGCTTTCGCTGCAGGTTTTATAGCTAGACCTATTGGTTCAATATTCTTTGGCAGGTTGGGTGATAGATTAGGGCGACATTATGCTATGAATCTAGCTATTATTATGATGGGAATACCTACTATAGTTATGGCTTTTCTTCCTGGCTATAGTTTAATTGGTATTTGGGCCCCTGTGTTATTGGTAACAGTACGTATTTTACAAGGATTGTCTGCAGGTGGTCAGTTTGGTAATCTTATGACAATAACTTCAGAGGATGATAATCAATGTTATCGAGGTTTTAATTTAGCTATTGCTTATTCAACATCAGTTATTGGGTTTTTGCTAGCATCTGGAATAAGTTTTTTAACTGTAAGTTTACTGCCTCAAGAGTGGCAGTATTATGCTTGGAGAATACCATTTGCATTAGGTTTTATACTTTTGCTATTACACTTTTTCTTCAGAGAAGATGATAAAATTCAAGAGGAAATTAAAGGAGAGGAAAGCACAAGTCTTGAAATAAAACCAATGGAACAGCTTTTTAAACATTATAAGTGGAGACTTTTTCTTATAATTGTATTATCAACAACGGCTACGGTTTTTTATTATTTAGATGTTACATATATGGTTACGTATATGGAAAGACAACTAGGACTTAGTTTATCAACTGCATTAGCTATTAATACTTTAAGTATTATCGCTATGTGCTTGATAATGCCCTTATTTGGTTATCTTTCAGATGTATATGGTCGCAAGAAGACTCATATAATAGGGTATCTATTACTATTAGTTACTACAGTGCCAATGGTTATGCTTATGCAATTACAAAATATTATTCTGATTGCAGTAATGGTTATCTCTATGGCTATGCTGACAGCTGTGATTCAAGGTGTCTCTACTCCATATTATACCGAAATATTTCCATCAAGAGTCAGAGCAACTGGCTGTTCTATAGGGTTTGGTTTTGGTGCATCACTATCTGGCTTTGCTCCAATGATAGCTACTATTGTAATGGGATATACTACACCCACAATAGGCTTATGTTTATTGTTAGTTACAGTAGGTATAATTGGTTTGGTAATAGCTATAATTATTCCTAATGCCCAAGTTGAGACTAGAAGGCTTAATTGTTTGAATAGTTAATAATTGTTATACTACTTTTTCTTTTGAAGCTTAGTAGATATAAACATAGCAGCCAGGACTCCTACTATAATAATGCCAATCATAATAGTTGCTAAAGCATTAATTTCTGGGGTAGGGCCATTTTTAACAGTAGAGTAAATATACATAGGTAAGGTAGGGTTATCACTACCTGCTACAAACTCTGTTACAACTAGATCATCTATAGATAGCGTAAAAGTAAGTAAAGCAGCTGTTATAAGTGCTGGAATCAGTTGCGGTAGTGTAACTGCAAAGAAAGTTTTGATAGGTCCTGCACCTAAATCTAGAGCGGCTTCTTCTAGTGATATATCTACGCTAGCAATTCTTGATTGCATTACAATAGTTACATAAGCTGTACACATTGTTACATGTGCAATTACTACAGTCGTAGTGCCTCTCTCAGCAGGCCAGCCTATAATGTGCTGTAAAGTTGAAAACATCAAAAGTAATGCAACACCGAGAATAATATCTGGTAGCACTAGCGGAGTTGCTACTAATCCGTATAAGAAACTTCTAGTTCTAAAGAATGTAAATCTAGTCATAGCATAAGCTACAATAGTCCCGAGTACAGTTGCAACAACTGATGTGATTGTAGCAATCTTTAGGCTGGTAAAAGTCGCATTGATAATATCTTCATCATTAATGACTTCATGGTACCAATCAAATGTAAAGCCTCCCCATAAATTGATAATTTCAGAATTACTAAATGAAAATACTATAAGAATTATTAATGGAATATATAAAAATACTAGACCAAGTATGAGCATAATGTTACTAAAAGTAAATTTTTTCATAGTTATACCCTTATACAAAAGTTCGTTTTGCTTGAATGCGTTGCATCCATAATATTGGTAAAACAAGTATTACTATTAATACTACTGAGATAGTAGCAGCCATCCCCCAGTTGTTTGATGTAAAGAACTCTTCCCATATAATATTACCAATCATTAGAGAGTCCATTCCTCCCATGATTTGTGGTACAACAACCTCACCAACTGCTGGAATAAATATAAGTAAACTTCCAGCGACTAATCCAGGCATGGATAAAGGAAGTGTTATCTTAAAGAAAGAATTTATAGGTCTTGATCCTAGGTCTTCAGCAGCATCATATATACTCGGATCAATCTTTATAAGAGTGCTATAAAGAGGCAATACTAAAAATGGTAAATAACAGTAAACCATACCTAGATACATTGAAAAGCTATTGTATAACAAAGCCATACTTGGTAAACCTAAGTCCATTAAGTATTGATTTAATGTATGATTACCTAGCAAAGTAACCCAAGCATAAGTTCTAAGTAGAAATGAGGTCCAGTATGGGATAACTATTAGGATTAGAAAAAATATTTGTGTGTTCTTATCAGCTCTTGATAGGGCTAATGCCATAGGGTAGCCAATTAATATACAAAGAATGGTAGTTATAAGTGCCACTTTTAATGAGTTAAGTAGTGCTATAAATACTAAGTTGTAATGTATTAGTTCTACATAGTTTTTTAAATATAGAGTAAAGTTAAGGGCTTCATTTTTGTAAGTTAAAATAGATGTGACTGGAGGAGTACCATCTGCAGGTAAGGTAAAGCTTATTCCTACAACAAATAAGAAAGGAACTAATAAAAAAACTACAAACCATGTGAAAGGTATAAAGTATGCAAAAACATGCCTAAAACTTTTTTCTAAATTTTGCATTATGAGTACAACACCATGATATTTTGTGATTCCCAAGTTAGATATACTTCATCTCCCCAAGATGGATGATCAGCATTTCTCTCAATATTAAAATCAGTAGATTTAATAATTCCATTAGCTGTTCTGACATGGTAAGTAGATAATCCACCCATATATGCAATATCCTCTACTTTACCTTTGATACAGTTTATAGGGTTTTGAGGGTTATAATCTTCAGGTACTTCTTTGCTGATAACAATTTTTTCTGGGCGTAAGCCAATCCATATTTCTTGATCTTCAATAGCTTCAATATTTCTTTGTAAGACAAAGGTAGTGTTAGCTTGTTCAGAAGTTATAACACTACGAGTTCTGCTAACCTCTTCAACACGTCCCTCAAATATTGTACTTTTACCAATAAAGTTTGCTACAAATTTACTTTTAGGGAATTCATAAATTTCTGATGGCGTACTAACTTGCTCAAGCCAACCATCTGTCATAATTCCTATGCGAGTAGACATTGTCATAGCCTCTTCTTGGTCATGAGTTACCATTATAAATGTACTACCTGTTTGCTCTTGGATATCAACAAGCTCAAACTGCATTTGGTCACGTAGATTCTTGTCTAAAGCAGATAATGGTTCATCTAATAATATTAATTTTGGTCTTTTTGCTAAGCATCTTGCTAAAGCTACACGTTGGCGTTGACCACCTGATAACTGATGAGGCTTTCTTTTTGCAAGATGATCCATCTTAATGATTTTTAGAGCTCTATCGGTAGCTTTTTCAATATCTTCTTTATTAAGAGATTTTTCCTGTTTTAGACCAAACATGATATTTTGTTTAATAGTCATATGTGGAAATAAAGCGTATGATTGAAACATCATATTAACAGGTCTTTTATATGGTGGCGTAGTTGACATATCAACACCATCAATAATAATTTTACCATCTGTAGGCTTTTCAAATCCGGCAAGCATCCTCAGTAGGGTACTTTTACCACTACCAGAGCCACCTAATAGTGAGAAGAACTCTTTAGGATAAACATCTAAATTTACTGAGTCTACAGCTAAAAGGCCATCCTCAAATTGTTTAGATATATTTTTAATAGAAACAATGGGTTTCTTTGATACTTTATTCATTGAGTTTATATCCAAAAAAAGTATTTAAAAAAAGATGGTTAATAATAAGCAATTTTCAAAGAGAAAAAAAGGAAAAAATGATGGTTTTAGACAATTAATTTTAATACAGATTTGACTAATGAACTTTACTAAATACTTTATTAACTTTTTTAGAAATTAAGAAGAAAAATACTGAGATAAAAGCTGTAACTATAGCTAGAGTTAAGAAGATTTTTAAATATAAATGGTTTGTTCCAAGTGCTGTAATATTTTCAGCATGAGTTTGGTTTCCAATAGCATAGTTTGAAACAGGGCCCGATATAACAATACCAATGGCTACACATATAAACATATACCCGGTGAAAATACCTTGATGTATTGGTTTTATTAAATCACCTACCATTGCATATGTTGTAGCATTTACATGAACTTCCCCAGCTGCAATAAAAAACATAAGAATCACAGGATATGCAACATTTACAATTCCTGTTTGAGGATTAGCAAGTAATATCCCTAGAGGAACTACTAAGAAAGCTATCACATTTAACAATATACCTCTAGCAACTAAAGTTCCTGGTCCAATTGGATTATGTTTAGTGAGACGCTTTTTAGTATATATGGCTAATAATATACCTGAAATAATTACACCAAGGTTTTCAAAAGCGTTTATCATTGCAGGCTCTATATGTATACCAAATAGAGATTTGTTAGTATTAAACTCTACAAAATTTTCAAATGCTGAACTCATCATTCCTTGAACTAGAGCATATACAATCATTGATGAGCTTAGGATAACAAATACTAATATTTTTATACGATATTCATTATCGTGAGTTATAGCTAACCTAAATAGATAAATAGCAACAGCTATAAATACGATTACAATTAGGTGTGGCCCATATTCTGGGTTATTCATCAAAAGTAATGATAATAAAAAGCAAGCAATTAAAATTGCTGGAGCTACAACATATCTTCTATTGAGTTTATGAAAAGTATTTGAAAAATAAGTGTCGTGATCATAAACATTTTTATAGTTTGCAAGATGTATTAACAAAGAGATAAATAAAAATACAGCAGCTATATAAAAAGCATAAGTATAGTCACCATATCCTTGTATTATTCCTGCAATTATAAATGTTCCAAAAAAGCCAATGTTCATACAGCTATAGTTGATAGAGAAAGCAACTCTTCGTCTACCATCATCTGAGCTAAAACGTTGTGTTAACATCATATTTACACAACTAGTATTTACCCCTGTACCAGTTACAAACATTGCTAAACCAATTAGAATTATGTGGCTATCACCACGGTTAGCTATAAAAAACATACTTACTATTTGGAGTATGAAGCTAATAACCAATAGTCCTCTAAAACTGAAATATCTTCCGCCAACAGCACCACCTAAAAAGTGTAATAGAAAGTTAAGAGCAAAAAAGCTTGCTGTGATAGTATTAGCTTGAGTCTTTGTAAAGCCTGCGTCATTAGATAGGTAGAAGTTAAGTAGACCAAGTAGAGTTGCAAAACCAAATAGACTAAATACTTGAATAAGGTGAATCTGAATAACCCCTTTGGGCATTTCTTTATAATTAAGCATAGTTTTCTTTTTTGAAATTAAAAATAAGACATAAGAAATAGTATAATATAAATAATTAACGTTTAGAAATGCAAAAGCTACAAAACTAATGAGAAATATAATATTTGACTTCGACTCAACTTTAATTAAAAAAGAGTCTTTAGAAATTATCCTAGAACCATTACTAAAAGAATCTCCTGAAAAAATATTTGAGATAGAGAAAATAACTAATTTAGGTATGCAAGGAGATCTAGATTTTAGAGAATCTCTAGAAAAAAGGTTAGCAATGGCTAGTCCAACAAAACAAAGTATAAAAGACTTTGCTGATAAGTATTGTCCAGATATTTTAACCGATGGGATTGCAGAGTTGATAAAACAACTTAAATCTAATGGGGATAATATTTGGATATTTAGTGGAGGAATAGCAGAAAGTATAGAACCATTTGCTGATTATTTACAAATTCCGAGAGAGAATATCTTTGCCGTTGAAGTTAATTGGGATAATGAAGGGAACTTTGATTGTTTAGATAATTCCAACGGCGCTTGTGACTCGAAACTTGTTGCATTTGAAAAAGTTAAAAATAGATTTGAAGGTGAAGTTATAGCTATTGGCGATGGCTATACAGATTATCAACTTTTTGAGAAAGGGGTTGCTGATAAGTTTATAGCTTATGTGGAACATGTTGAAAGAAAAAATGTACTAGATAAGGCTGAATCTGTAGCTATGGATGTTGGAGTGTTGAAATATTTATTGATTTAGTTTGTTGTTACTAAGTATGGAATGTATAAAAGAAATAGTAAGAATAATAATTCCAATTGAACCGCTAAACCATTCTGGTATATGTATAAATACTTTAAGTAATAAGATTGCAGCTAAAAAGCCAATAGCATAGTGGGCTCCATGCTCTAAATATATATATTTTGCTAGAGTCTTTTTTTCAACAAATAATATTGTTAAAGATCTAACAAACATTGCACCAATACCTAGACCTATCATTATAATTATAATATTCGTAGATATTGCAAATGCACCAACAACTCCATCAAAACTAAAAGAGGCATCAATTATTTCTAGATAAATAAACCCCATTAAGCCATTACGAACTATATTCGAGGAGCTTATTTGGGGAGTATCAAAGAAAGAGTTTAGTAATCCGATGCTTTCATGAACAACTATACCAAGTATATATGCAATAGCTAAGCTGCCTTGAAGATTGTTTTCTGAGTTGTATATAAGTATAAGTCCAACGAATACAGCAAAAAGTATATATCCACCATTATAATCACGAATTTTTCGTGTAAGGATATTATTTTCAATTAGTGGTATCCAATGATGTCCTTCATTCTCACTAAGAAAAAAGTTTAAGAAAACCATTAGTAAAAAACTACCTCCAAAGCTGCATATATATGGCATTGAGTGCTCTAGTATTAGTTGATATTCTTCAGGGTTATGTAGGGCTAAATTTATAACTTTATGAAAATTAATATCACTTGAGATACTAACAAGCAAAATTGGAAAAATTAATCTCATACCAAACACAGCTATGGGTAGGCCTATGAAAATAAAAGCCTTTTGCCACTTTTTGGGCATTTGTCCTAGGATTTTTGCATTGATTACAGCATTATCAAAACTTAAAGATATTTCTAATATTGCTAATATTAATATAGAATAAATTATAGCTAGAGGATTTGTTGGATAAAAAAAGACTCCTATAGCAAGACCCAAGAACGTTATAAAGAATGATCCGTAAAAGTATTTTAAATTTTTCAAAACTATCTAGTTGCTTATGTTTTATAACGTAGTGATTTTAACATATAATAGAGCAGTAATTTATATTTTAAGGTAGTAGTATGTCGATAGCTTTGTATACAATCATTTTTTTAGGTATTAGCTTTTTTTTATGGCGGAATTTTATGAAAAATAAAGAATATGCTGTAGATGTAGCAGAAAGGTCATCTGCTAAATATAATCTAGATTTGTTGGATGCTACAGTTTGCTTACGCAAAATAAACTTAAAGTTTGAGAATAAAAGGCTAGTCTTTTATAGAGTATATTCTTTTGATTACAATACTGTCAGTTCAGACGATAGGTATAGAGGATATATCGTTATTAGAAATGGTAGATTAGATGATGTTGTAATATCAGAGTTTGAAAAAGCAGATATTGTACAAGAAAATATTGTTTCGGAACAGACTGCATCTTCTACGACAAGAGAGCCAGCCAATAACGTTATTAATTTTAATGAGTAGGGGAGATTATGATTCATTTACATCAGTTACCTAAGCTAAAAGACAAAGAATATAGTTGCAGTCCTTTTTGCATGAAACTAGAGTTGTATCTAAAAGCTATGGACTTAAATTATCAAAATCATTTTAACTTGGAGTTTAACAAATCCCCAACTGGCAAGATGCCATATATAGAAATGGCGGGTAAAAAATTTGCTGATAGTAATTTAATAATACAAATGCTTGAGCAGCAAAATGAGAATAGTATTGATGAGCATTTAACTTTAGAGCAAAAAGCAATATCAATAGCATTTATACGATTATGTGAAGATAGTCTATATCCAATTGGAGTTTATAGTCGTTGGGCAGATAAAAATAATGACTCATGGAAAAAAGATTTTATTGAGTCTACAGGTTTGCCTAAGGCAATGGCTACTATTGTATACCCAGTTGCTAGGAAAAATGTATTACGTCAGCTAAAAGCAAATGGGATTACTAAATTAACAAGTAGTGAAATTTATTCAAAAGCTGAAAAAGATTTACAAGCAATAGCTGACTTTTTAGATTCAAGATTATATTTCTTTAATGATAAAACTTCTCTTGTTGATATAGTTGCATTTAGTTTTATAAAAAATTTAAGTGATGGTAGTTGTGGTAAAAAAATACAGAATTTTGTTAGTAATCTAAACCTAGCTGCTTTTATGGAAAATATGCAACAGAAATTTGATATTAGGTAGTTGTTATGGATGTAAATTTTCTTGAGTTAAATATATCAACTTTAAGGAATAATATTTCTATAATTAAGGAATATACACAAACTAAATTTTGCCTTCCTGTTAAAGCAAATGCCTATGGCCATGGATTACAAAATATAGTTAGAAATACGAGTGATATTGTGGATTTTTATGCTATAGCATGTGCTCGCGAAGCTTTGGAAGTATATGAGGTTAGCTCTATGGTTCCAATTTTAATATTTGGAGTCGTTGAAGATGAGTATCTTGAAGAATTAATTTTAAAAGGTATAAGAATAAGTATTCATCGTTTTAAGGATATTGACAAAATAGAGTTTGCTGCAAAAAAATGTTCAAAGATAGCTAATGTGCATATATTTATCAATACTGGTATGAATATGTTAGGAATTGATTGTAAGCATGCTGAAGATATTATCCAAAAAGCTAGAAGATCAGAATGGTTAAATTTGGAAGGGGTCTTTAGTCATCTAGCTTGTGCTGATGAAAATAATCATCCATTTAACAAGTTGCAGATAGATCGATTTAAAAAAGTTTATGATTTTACAAAATCTGTAGATAATCAAATAATTTGTCATTTAGCAAACTCTTATGGGTGTATAGGTCAAGCTAATATTAGCTTTGATATGGTTAGAGCAGGTATATTAAGTTATGGTTTTTTGCCTAAGTTCAAGGTAGACAACGTATTGCAGGAGATAAGACCAATTGCAAAGCTGACAACTAAAGTTATAAAAATTATAGACTTAGAAGACATGCTGGAAGTAGGGTATTCAGTTAGTTATACTGGTCAATCTAGTGAAACTATTGCGATATTACCAATTGGTTATGGAGATGGTCTTCCTAGAGAGTTGGGCAATATTGGCGTTGTCTATATTAAAGATAGAAAATATCCTATTGTAGGAAAAATAAATATGGATGCCTTAGCAATATCCTTAGGTAGTAATACTGACAAAGTAAAAGTCGGTTGTGAAGTTGAACTTATATCCGATAATCCATCAATGCAAAACAGTGCGAAAAGCCTTGCAAAGAAATTAAAAACTATTGAATACGATATTATAACTACTTTAAATCAAAGAGTTGTTAGAAGAGATGTGATTGTGAAATAAGCTTTACTTTTAGGAGCTTAGAACATAAACTCAATATCTCAGTACGCAAAAAATATTTTTTTATGATAAAAAGTAAGCTAACAATTCCTAGTCTCATAGCAATAGGTATAGGGACTATAATGGGTTCTGGCTGGATGTTTTCTGCTCAATATACTTCTGAATATGCAGGGCCTGCTTCTATATTATCTTGGATAATAGGGGCGCTTATGATGATCTTTATAGCATTAACATTTGCTGAAAGTTCAACGATTGTTCCAGTTCAAGGCTCATCATCTAGAGTACCTCACATTACTCACGGAACTTTGTTAAGTTATATATTTGCTTGGATTACATGGATATCATATTTAGTTTTAGCTCCTATTGAGGTCCAAGCTGTATTGCAATATGTAGCTGTTTTTTACCCTAATTTAATAGAACCCGCTACCGGAGCTCTTTCTGTAGATGGAACACCTGTTGCAATAGTTTTATTATTGACTTTTTGTATTTTTAATTTTTATTCCTTAAGGTGGCTTGTTAGAGCTAATAATATTATTACCTTATTTAAGATTTTAGTTCCTGGAACTATAGCTATTACTCTTATAGTTTTTTGTTATACACTTCCGGAACTAAAGTCTAAGGCTTTTGAAACAAACATGAGCTATATGCCTTTTGGTGTTAATGGAATGTTTGCTGCAATATCTCTTGGAGGTATTGGGTATGCATTTGTAGGATTTAAAACAATTGTTGAGTTAGCCGGTAATACTAAAAATCCAGCAAGAGCAATACCGATAGCAACAATTAGTACGATACTTATATGTTTAGGTATATTCTTGATTCTTCAAGTTGCGTATATAATGGTTGTCTCTAAGTATGTACATAATAATGTTTGGGATTTAAATACTATAACCAAGGGGAATAGTTCTAATTTTGGTGCTTTTGCTTTAATGGCCCAACATTTTGGCCAAGTTTGGATGATGTATCTATTGTATTTTGGTGCTATCTTATTTCCTCTTGTGGCTGGACTTTTATATTTCTGTGTGGCTTTGAATTCTTTAAATGCTATGGTGTCTAATGGTTATATGCCAAAGATGCTTAATAAAGTTAATCCACTTGTAAACAAGCCAATCTATGCAGTGGGATTAAATTTCTTGATTGCTATGATAATGTTTGCACCGTTTCCTGGCTGGAAAGCAATGACTGCATTTTTGACATCTTTAATATCATTAACATATCTTACAGGTGCAACTTCTACAATAGCGATGAGGCATAAGCTACCAGATATTGATAGACCTTTTAAAC
Source organism: Candidatus Francisella endociliophora (assembly GCF_000764555.1). Lineage (NCBI taxonomy): Bacteria > Pseudomonadati > Pseudomonadota > Gammaproteobacteria > Thiotrichales > Francisellaceae > Francisella > Candidatus Francisella endociliophora. The sequence continues at coordinate 1,908,479 of NZ_CP009574.1, forward strand.
TAAGATGTGTTTATCTTGTTTCTGTGCTAGGAGTATTCGCTTCAAGTATGGTTTTTTTATGGAGTGGCTGGAGCATAGTATCAAAATCAGGGTTTGCTATCTGTATAGCGATTTTTATGCTTGGAGCATATAGAAAATTTGGTGCTGAGAAATCAGAGAGAATTTCCTGGAACTTTAAAGAGTCAATTTGGTTTTGGTTTTATATTGTAGCTGTTTCTATTGTTTCATATTTTAGTACATTTGGTGGGACTGGTGCTTTAGATATTTATAAGGCAGCTATTGTATTATTAGTTATTAGTTATATAACGATTATTTTGGCTAAACACTATTGTTTATCAGCAAAACAGATGCAGCAAGGAATAAATAAAGCTCTGCATATTCAAGCAAATAGTTAAACTATATTTAATTGTTACTATTTTATTAAAATCTAAAAAACTGTATCATTCATTATTAAGAATCTAATTTATACTATTTCTTTATGATTAAAGTTTCTTTTCAAGGAGAACATGGCGCTTATTCTGAGCAAGCGATAACTAATTTTTTAAAGCAGCAAAGTATTGAAGAGTTTGAAACTATACCTTGCTTGTCTTTCTTCGATGCTATTGAACATACAATTGCAGGTAAATCTGATTTTGTAATAATTCCAGTTGAGAATTCATTAGCTGGATCCGTTGTACCTGCTTATGATGAATTAATCAAAAGTAATTTAAAAGTCAAAGCAGAGATAGTTCTTAAAATTAAACATTGTTTGATGGGATTAAGTGATGTTGAGTTTTCAGAGGTGGAGAGTGTAATATCTCATCCGCAAGCATTATCTCAGTGTGCAAAAAGTCTTAAAAAGTTAAAGCTTACTCCAGAAGCATTTGCAGATACAGCTGGTGCTGCTAAGTATATTTTTGAGAAAAACAAAAAAAATCATTTAGCTATAGCAGGAGAGCTTGCTGCTGAAACATATGGGTTAAAGATTTTTCAAAGTGAATTTGAAGATGAACATTTTAATTATACTCGTTTTTTATTGATGGGGCGTGAGGATATAGAGGCTTCTTCAATAGATGAAAAGTATAAAACTACTATTATCTTTTCTGTAGAAGATAAATCGAATGCTCTTGTTAATACTTTGAATGTTTTTGGTAAGCATAATATTAATCTAACAAAGATAGAATCTAGACCATCTAGAAATAGGGCATGGAACTATTTGTTTTTTATAGATTTTGAAGGGTCAGAAGATGATACATCTGTGCAACAAGCTCTTTTAGAGGTATTAAAGAAGAGTACTTTTCTTAAAATTTTAGGATCTTATAAAAGTTATCATTTTAATTAATTAGGACCAAATTGATGAAAAAAATTATTAGCATTATCCTGATAAGTATTAGCTTGTCATTCTGTTATGCACAAGATGATATTACAGTTTTATCTTTAAATGATTTTCATGGCCAAGTCGAGCCTAATAAAAATATGGTGGGAGCACCTAAGATAGCTAGCTTTATTGAGAAGTATCGTAAAACTCACCCAAATCTAGTTGTAGTTGCAGCTGGAGATAATTATCAAGGTACAGCAATTTCTAATATATCTCATGGGGATGTTGTTAATGAGTTTTTTGATTATATAGGACTTAAGTATTCTGCTGTTGGTAATCATGATTTTGATTATGGGCAAAAGTGGTTTAAGCATTGGTATAAAACGAGTGATGTTAGATTTTTAGCAGCAAATATTCGTTATGTAAATGATGCTTTATCTGGTTATATAGTGAGGTTCTTCACAGAAAAATACTCTTTAGATTATATAAAACCTTTTGGATATCAGACATTACCAAGTGGGAAAACTATATACTTTATCGGTTTATCAACTCTTGAAACACCAGAAACTACAGCTGAAAAAAATATTTCAAATCTTAGTTTTACTAATCCAGTTATTGCTGCAAATAAGTGGATTAAATACATTAATGATTATAAAAAACATGATATTCCAAAACCTGATACTATTGTTTTATTGACTCATATTCCTACAGATCAAGATAATACAAATATTTTCTTTAGTAAAAGAAAAGACCTAAATGGGGAGTCCGAAATATATGCGGTTGTAAATAATGTTAAAAATATTTCAGCAGTATTAACAGGGCATAGTCATAAATTTGTAAATGGTACAAAGAATGGTGTGGTTGTTGAGCAAGGCGAAAGCCAAGGTAAAGATATTAGTGTGTTACACTATGATTGCCACACTACAAATAGATGTGTTGTAACACCAGAAGTTGTAAATCTTGCAAAAGCTACTAAAGATCTACAGCCCAATAAACAAGTTCAAGCTATTATTGATAAATATAAAGATTCTGTAAAAGACGAATTAGAAAAAGTTATTACAAAAGCACCAGTTGCATTACCTCAACATGGTCAGGATAATTTTTACAATTCTCCATTAGTCTATACTTTTGCAGATATTGTCAAAAATCAGACAGATAGTGATATTGGCCTATTAAATGGTAATGGTGTTAGGCGATCGTTACCAAAGGGTGATATAACTTATGGAATGATATATGAGTCTATGCCTTTTGATAATATGATTGTAACTTTTGACATTAAAGGTAAAGATCTTTTGGATGTTATTAAACATAGCATAATACAGAAAGGTGATGTTACTACTGGGGTATTAGCAGGTGCTGATATCCAGTTAGATAAATCTGCTAATATCCAAAAAGTTGTCATAAATGGTAAACCTTTAAAGAAAAATAAAATTTACAAACTTGCGACTATGGACTTTATCTATACCGGAGGAGATGGTTTTTCTTTTAGAGGTGTTAGCAATTATAAAGATACCAATATAACAGTTAGAGATATGATTGTTAACTATTGGTCTAAGTATCCAGCAAATATTGCAAAGGGCTGGCAAAGTATTAAAGCCCAAAATTAGTATATGCAATATCAAATAAAGATTCTTTATAAAAATGTAAAAAACTTAAAAATCTCGCTAGATAAAGAAGGCGTTATAACTGTGACATCTCCAAAAGGAGTAACAAAAAAAGAGATACATGAGCTTTTAGAGTCAAAAAAAGCATGGCTTAATAAACATGCAAAAAGATTATCTCATCATAGTAAATATGATTATCAGAACTATCAATTAGAGGATGGTGATAATATTTACTATTTGGGTAGAGAGTATTTGGTCAAGCTTGTTGAGTCAAAACAGAATCTGATAGTTGAACATGATGATTATCTAGAGTTTTTATTAAATCCAAGTGTAATCTGTAACAGAGTGTTTAAGCTACAGCTTCTTGAAGAGTTCTATAAAGATAGGGCAGATATCATCCTTAATAATCTCGTTGCAAAATATCTTAAAATCACAAATCAAGATATCCAAAGAGTAACAATCAAAAAGACAAAAACTCGCTGGGGTTCTTGTAATCATGTCAAAAAGACAATCAATCTAAACTACAACCTTGTGTTGAGAGATATTAAGGCTATTGAGTATGTAGTACTTCATGAGATAGCTCATCTAACACATCCAAATCATTCTAAAGAATTTTACGGTTATATTGCAGAGTATATGCCTGATTGGAAGGCAAGAGAAAATCAACTTAAATAATAAACATTGTTTTATCGTCATTTGTTATCAAAAATCAGTTGGTTTAATAGAGAAAAGTATTATAGAATGATTTGAGTATTTATCTTTATAGGAGTTCTCATGGAAAGTACTTTTGAACTTTTTTCTATTGGTGTCGGGCCATCATCTTCTCATACTATTGGGCCTATGAGGGCTGGATGTGATTTTATTAATTTATATTCAGATAAATTAGCAGAAACTACACGGGTGCAAATAGATTTATATGGCTCTTTAGCTTTAACTGGTAAGGGGCATAAAACAGATTATGCGGCAGTTCTCGGGATAATGGGTTTCTTACCAGAATCTGTAGATATTGAATTAGCTAAAAAACTTTATGGGCATTGTTTGATACATGAGGAACTTGATCTAAATCAAAAGTTTAATATCAACTTTAACTATAATAGAGATATTGTTTTTCACTATGATGAATTCTTACCTGAGCATTCTAATGGGATGCGCTTTTCTTTATTTAAAGAAGAAACTCTACTTTGTGAAAAAGAGTATTTTTCTATTGGAGGTGGATTTATTGTTGATAAAAAGCAAGTGAAAAAAGATGAAGTTCCGACTGAAAAACCATGTAATAAACCATATAAGTTTGCAACGATGGCACAGCTTAGACAATTATGTGAGCAGGAGCAAAAAACAATTGATGAAATAATGTTTGAAAATGAAAGGGTTGCATATGGTGAACAAGAGTCTCTTAAGAAATTATCTGAGATTTGGAATGTTATGGAAACATCCATTGAAAAAGGTTTAACTTGTCCAGAGGTTGAACTACCTGGAGGTCTTAAGGTTAGAAAAAGAGCTCCTAGTATGATAAAAAAACTTAAAGCAGCCAATATTGAAAATACAGACTTTAATTACTTAAATGCTTTTGCAATTGCTGTAAATGAGCAAAATGCATGTGGTGAAAGAGTTGTGACAGCCCCTACAAATGGTGCTGCAGGGGTAATTCCTGCTGTTTTAAAGTATTATCTACAAACACATGAGGTTGTAAATAGAGAAGAATTGCAGCAGATTATAAATAAGTACTTATTAGTTTGTGCAGCTATTGGAATTTTATATAAGTCAGGGGCATCTATCTCTGCTGCTGAAGTTGGTTGTCAAGGTGAGGTCGGTGTAGCTTGTTCAATGGCAGCGGCAGGTTATTGTGCTTTGCTTGGTGGAGATATTGATTCTATAGAGTCGGCAGCTGAGATTGGTATGGAACATAATCTTGGTCTTACGTGTGATCCTATTGGTGGTTTAGTGCAGATACCATGTATCGAGCGTAATGCTATGGGAGCAGTTCAAGCTATAAATGCAGCTAAACTTGCTCATCTAGATAACGGAGAAAAACGTTTTGTTGGTTTAGATTATGTGATTAAAGTTATGTATGAAACCGGCCTTGATATGTGCAGTAAGTATAAAGAGACATCTCTCGGTGGACTTGCAACAAACGTGCCTGTTTGTTAAAGTTAGTCAGGCTCATTTATGCTGGTATAAACTATACTATTTTAGTATAATATTCTTGTTTAAGTTTCTACAAAGTTTATTTTGATTATGTATGATGTAAATAAAATTAGAAAAGATTTCCCTTTTCTAAATCAAACTATAAATAATAAGCCAATAGTGTTTTTTGATACTGGAGCATCTGCACAGAAGCCTCAATGTGTTATTGATGCTGTAGCAAAGGCTTACACTTTTAATTATGCTAATGTGCATCGAGGGGTATATTCACTAAGCCAAGAAGCTAGCGATAGCTACGAGAATGTTAGGCTAAAAGTTCAAAAATTTATTAATGCAGAATCATCAAATGAGATAGTTATCACGAAAGGAACTACTGAAGCAGTTAATCTTTTAGCAAGTTCTATTGGACACTCTATGGTTTCTGCTGGTGATGAGATCATCATAACAGAAATGGAACATCATGCGAACTTTGTACCATGGCAGATGCTTTGTGAAGATAATGGGCTTACATTCAAAGTAGCAAAAGTTAAAGATAATGGCGAATTAGATGTAGATAGCTTGTTATCATTAGTAACAGAAAAAACGAAAGTTTTAGCAATCACTTTATGCTCAAATGTTTTGGGAACTATCAACCCTGTAAAGGAAATCATAAAAAAAGTAAAGACTATCGTTCCAAATATTATTAGCGTTGTTGATGGGGCGCAGGCTGTTATACATTCAAAGGTTGATGTACAAGATTTAGATTGTGATTTTTTTGTATTTTCTAGTCATAAGTTATATGGTCCAACAGGTGTTGGTGTTTTATATGGCAAGTATGATTTATTAAAAAAATTGCCGCCATATAATTTTGGTGGTGATATGGTTGAAGATGTAACTATTTCAAAAACTACGTTTGCGCTACCTCCATATAAATTTGAAGCTGGCACCCCAGATATTGTTGGTACAATAGGTTTTGGTCAAGCTATCGACTATGTAAATTCGATAGGTATGGGAAATATTGCAAAGCATGAACAAAAGTTGTTGGAATATGCGACAGCAGAGCTGAAAAAAATAGAAGGTCTACATATTATTGGTGAAGCTAAACATAAGGCTGGAGTAATCACTTTTGTGATAGATGGTTGTAATGCTGGAGATATTGGAGAGCTATTAGCAATTAAAGGTATTTGTGTTCGTACAGGTAAACATTGCGCTCATCCTTTATTATATAGAATGGGAGTTACATCAACTACACGTATGTCCTTTGGGATGTATAATACTTTTGAAGAAGTAGACTTGTTTATCAAAGCATTGCAAAAAGTAATATCACAGTTAAAATAAGCAAATTAAAATTTTAGAGGTTAGGTTTATGGTAGAGGTTTTTGACCCGACAAATAGTAATATTTTAGAAGTTACAGAATCGGCAGCAAAGCATTTTCAAAAACATTTAGCTAAGCATGAAGGAGCTGTAGGTATTTATGTTGGTACAAAAGTTATGGGATGCTCTGGGCTAGCATATGATATAGATTTTGTTTTAAAACAACCTGATAATACTACAGAAATTGATCAGCATGATCTTAGATTTTTTGTATCTAATAAAGCTATGGATTTTTTAAATGGTTTGAAAATAGATTATGTTAAGCATGAATTTGGTTTATATAAGCTAGAGTATACAAACCCAAATGAATCAGCTCGTTGTGGTTGTGGTGAGAGTTTTACAGTTTAGGAATTAGGATTGATGAAAGCAACAGATGTAACAATTGTTAGAAGACAGGTTAAAGCAATAGCAGTACCTTTTGGAAATGAGGTTGAGCTTATGCCTGGCCAAGAAGTATTGGTGACTCAAGATAAAGGTGGCAGCTTTACACTAAATGTTAATGGTAATTTACTTCATTTAGATGGTAAAGATGCAGATGCTATAGGTAAGCAGGTGGTTAAATATCCTGTTGAAGGGTATGATATAAAGCCAGGCGATCCTATAAATATGGATGCAGTTTGGGATCAAATGAAAACTGTCTATGATCCTGAGATTCCTGTGAATGTTGTAGATCTTGGATTAATTTATAATGTTGTAACTAGAAAACTAGATAATGGCAATTTTCATGTAATCATTGATATGACTCTTACAGCTCCTGGTTGTGGTATGGGACCAGTTCTTATGACAGATGTTGAAAGAAGGGTTGCAATGCTTCCAAATGTTGACAAAGTTGATGTTGTGATGGTTTTTGATCCTCCTTGGAATTCAGAGCTTATGACAGAAGAAGCAAAGCTTGAATTAGGATTATTCTAAAGTATAACTTTGTTAGCTTTTTTTATAATGATATAATGCTCTTCAACTAAAGACAAAGATATAAGTTCAAAACTTCAATGAAAAAAACTTTTGCATTCGCATTATTAGCATTACCGTTACTATCTTTTTCAAAACAGGAGATTAAGTTAGACCAATTTACATATGACAGCATAGATCCGAACAGAGTTACTTTTGTAAGATCAGATTATGCTATGCCAAATATTCCAGTTGTTATTAAAAAAACCAATGGTGGGTTTCCTGCATTAGGAAAATGGATGATAGATTCAGATGGTCAAGTTGCTCATTGGCTAGGAGATCGTAAAATAAATGGTAAGAAGGATAGTCGATATACTTTAGAACCAATCAATGTAGAGTTTTTCGTTAAGGCGACGTCTGAATTAGATGCATTTACAAAGGTAGATAGTTTCCTAACAGATAAAGATACTGGATTTGGTAATGTAAGTAAACTGCATTCATCAGGGTATCAAGCCTATATAGGTGAAGACATATATAACCAATTTCAAAATAAGACTTATTCTGATAATTATCCTTTTATGCAAAATGATCATTTACGTATTTTTGGTTCTACAAAAAGTTATAATGGTTATTATGTAATGACTGGTTCATGTAGTGAAGAGTCCGGTTTATTTAAGGTTGAAGATAAGCGTAGTGAGATGAATAACTTAATGTTATTAATACATCACTTCGTGTCATTTAATCATTGTCGAGATTTATTATATAAGAATGCTAAAAAACAAGGGATAAATACCCAATATATTAAAATGAATAATACATTCTTAGATGATAATTTCTCTACTCGTGATCATGATGGTAATGCTGTTCAAATTATTTTATAATAACTCTTCATACTTAAATCTTATTCATCTTTTATGAGCAAAATAGCAATTTATCCAGGAACATTTGATCCTATTACAAATGGCCATATTGATTTAGTAGATAGGGCGTTAAACATATTTGATGAGATTGTCGTGGCTGTATCTACGGCATATGGCAAGAAAACTCTTTTTGACCTTTGTAAAAGAGAGCAGATGATAAAACAAGTTTTTAAAGATAGCCCAAAAGTTAAAGTAGTTAGTTTTGAAGGGTTATTAGTTGATACGGCAGCTAAGCATAATGCTTGTGCTATTGTAAGAGGACTTAGAGCAGTATCTGATTTTGATTATGAATTTCAAATGTCTAGTATGAATAATAAACTTAATAGTGATATTCAGACTATATTTTTAACACCTAGTGAAAAATTCTCTTGTATATCATCAACTTTGGTTCGAGCTGTTGCAGTACATAATTATACTCGAGTAGATGAATTTGTTCCAGAGTGTGTATTTAGAGAAATAGAAGCTAAATATAATAGAGGTTAGATAAATGGCGTTATTAATAACAGATGACTGCATCAATTGTGATATCTGTGAACCAGAGTGTCCAAATGAAGCTATTTTTCAGGGTGAAGAGTATTATGAAATTGACCCTAATAAATGTACAGAATGTGTAGGGCATTTTGAGGAATCTCAATGTACAAAAGTTTGTCCAATTCGTTGTATCATAATAGACCCAGATAATACTGAAACCAAAGAGCAGCTTTTGGGTAAGTATAGAAAACTAGTCTCTTGAGCTAGATAGTTAAAAAAACTTGAAAAAATATCCTTAATGCTGTATTGTGATTGCGTTATAATTTAATAATTGACTATTACTAAAATAAAAGTTTTTAAAAAGGAGTTTTTGATGAAACTAAGAAATATTGTATTAGCTACTTCTGTGCTACTTGGCACGGCTACAGTATCATTTGCAGCTACTGGTGATAATATGGATATGGATGCATCTACAGATGTTGCAACTACACCAGCAACTCAAGCAGGTGCTTCAGATTCATTAATTAGTCCTTTGACTAATACATATAGTGCATTAACAAACAAGGATAATACTTGGGGGCCTCAAGATAGAAGTGGACAATGGTATTTAGGTGTTGGCGCTAATGGTATGGCACAGAATGTGAATTCAAGTTCAGGAGCTGCTGCTAACTTTATTCTTGGTTATAACATCAATAAATACTTTGCAGTTCAATATAACCAAATCGTAGGTAAGCATTTTGCAGGTATAGGTGAAGGTGTTATTAATTTAAGTAATAGCACAATGTTTACGCCATATGCTGCAGCTGGTGCTGGTTGGGGTAACCTATCTGGTAAAGCTACTGGTGCATGGGATGTTGGTGGAGGTCTTAAGTTTGAGCTTTCTAGAGATGTTCAAGCTAGTGTTGACTATAGATATATCCAAACTATGGCTCCGAATCCTGTTGCTGGTTTAGGACAACAAGCTAATGCGGCAGGTGGAAATAACTTAATAGGTGCTGGAATTACTTGGTTCTTTGGTGGTAAAGATAATACAACTAATGATACAGCTAATATTGAAGATAATGGTGCTACTACCGCTGCTGAAACTACAGCTATGCCTACAGTTGATGAAACTAAATATGTGTTACCAAAAGGTATTCAACAATGTGAAGGGAACTTTAACTTAACTAAAGATGGTGTTGCATGTTATACAGTAGATGGTGATGATGTAACTGTATATTTAGATACTAAATTTGCTTATGATAGCACAGATCTAAATTCAAAAGGTAAAGAAGCTATCTCTTCATTTGTAAACTTCATAAAAGATAGTGATATTGCATCTGTGACTGTTAAAGGTTACGCTTCTCAAGGAACTACAGGTGAAGAATTTGAAGTATATAATCAAAAACTTTCTGAAAAGAGAGCAGAAGCTGTTGCTGACTATATGAAAGGCTTAGGTCTTGATAGTGAAAAAATCGTTACAAAAGGCTTCGGTTACAATGATACTTTAGACGGTGTTGATAAATCTGATGCTAGTAACCAACGTGTACAAGCTAGCGTATCAGCTCCTTTAAAAGAAGAAAAATAATTATTTCTTATTATAGTTATCTTTAATTTATTTCCATATTTTTTAAATAAATATTGTATTTCTTTTGTTCTATATTTATAATCATATCGTTTACTTATTTTTATTTTATAAGTAATATTTTAATTTAAAATATAAAAGTTTTTAAAAAGGAGTTTTTGATGAAACTAAGAAATATTGTATTAGCTACTTCTGTGCTACTTGGCACGGCTACAGTATCATTTGCAGCTACTGGTGATAATATGGATATGGATGCATCTACAGATGTTGCAACTACACCAGCAACTCAAGCAGGTGCTTCAGATTCATTAATTAGTCCTTTGACTAATACATATAGTGCATTAACAAACAAGGATAATACTTGGGGGCCTCAAGATAGAAGTGGACAATGGTATTTAGGTGTTGGCGCTAATGGTATGGCACAGAATGTGAATTCAAGTTCAGGAGCTGCTGCTAACTTTATTCTTGGTTATAACATCAATAAATACTTTGCAGTTCAATATAACCAAATCGTAGGTAAGCATTTTGCAGGTATAGGTGAAGGTGTTATTAATTTAAGTAATAGCACAATGTTTACGCCATATGCTGCAGCTGGTGCTGGTTGGGGTAACCTATCTGGTAAAGCTACTGGTGCATGGGATGTTGGTGGAGGTCTTAAGTTTGAGCTTTCTAGAGATGTTCAAGCTAGTGTTGACTATAGATATATCCAAACTATGGCTCCGAATCCTGTTGCTGGTTTAGGACAACAAGCTAATGCGGCAGGTGGAAATAACTTAATAGGTGCTGGAATTACTTGGTTCTTTGGTGGTAAAGATAATACAACTAATGATACAGCTAATATTGAAGATAATGGTGCTACTACCGCTGCTGAAACTGATCAAGCTTAATCAAAACCTTTTATCTTATTAGAATTTGTAAAATATAATTCTCTTTTTTAATTTATCTTCAAATATATAAAAAAGCATAAGCTTGTTATATAATTTGTCCACTTATAAAATAATTTTTCTAAATGAGAATGTCACAATATTATTCTATTAAAGAGTTATTTAACTCACCTAGTTTGATTGATCAAACTGTAACTGTTAAAGGCTGGGTTCGTAGCCGTAGAGATTCAAAAGCAGGTTTTTCTTTTGTAGCTATACATGATGGTTCATGTTTTGATCCAATACAAGCTATTGTTCCAAATACTATTAGTAATTATAATGATGAAGTCTTGAAGCTTACAAAAGACTGTTCAGTTGCTATTACAGGTAAATTAATAGCATCACAAGGCAAAGGTCAAAGTGTAGAGATTCAAGCTGACAGTATTGAAGTTTATGGTTGGATCGATTCTCCAGAGACTTACCCTGTATCACCAAAGCGTCACACCATGGAGCATTTGCGTGAAGTGGCACATCTTCGTACTAGAACAAATATTATTGGGTCAGTAGCTAGAGTTAGAAACCAATTAGCAAATGCAATCCATAATTTCTTATGTAAAAAAGGCTTTATGTGGGTTAATACTCCTATTCTAACTTCTAATGATTGCGAGGGAGCGGGTGAACTTTTCAGAGTTTCAACTCTTGATAGTCTAAATCCTCCATTAGATGATAAAGGTAAGGTTGATTTTAGAGAAGACTTCTTTGGGCGTGAAACATTTTTAACAGTCTCTGGGCAGTTAAATGTTGAGAGTTATTGTTGCTCACTATCAAAAGTTTATACTTTTGGTCCAACATTTAGAGCAGAGAATTCAAATACAAGTAGGCATCTTGCTGAGTTTTGGATGGTTGAACCTGAGATAGCATTTGCAGATTTAAATGATGATGCAAATTTGGCAGAAGAGATGCTTAAATCTGTAATCCAAACTGTGATGAGTAACTGTCAAGATGATTTAAGCTTCTTTAATCAGTTTGTACAAAAAGGTTTGTTGGATAAACTACAGAGTGTGGTTGATAAAGGTTTTGTAAGAGTTGAATATACAGATGCTATTGAGATTTTACAAAAGTCTGGTCAAAAGTTTGAATATCCAGTAGAGTGGGGTATTGATTTGCAGTCTGAGCATGAGAGATTTTTATGTGAGAAGCATTTCAATGCACCAGTTGTGATTATGAATTATCCAAAAGATATTAAAGCATTTTATATGCGTCTTAATGATGATGGTAAAACTGTTGCAGCAATGGATGTGCTTGTGCCAGGGATTGGTGAGATTATTGGTGGAAGTCAGCGTGAAGAGCGTTTGGAAGTTCTAGATAAGCGTATGACAGAAATGAATATAGATAGTAGTGGGTTAAGCTGGTATCGTGATTTACGTCGCTATGGAACTATTCCTCATAGTGGTTTTGGCTTAGGTTTTGAAAGATTACTTGGGTATATTACTGGTGTGCCAAACATCCGTGAACTTATTCCTTTTCCTCGTACACCAGGTAATGCTAAATTTTAAAATAATATAGTGTTGCTTATTATTCTTGTAAAATTAATGAACTTTTGGATAGTCGCTTCTGAAAAGGTATTATAATTTCCAAGGCTCTAAAATTTACCTATTTATTTTTATGTATGAGTTTTATCTTTATCACGATATTACATATAAAATTAAAAAACAAATTTCTGAGGTTGTTATAAATAAAGCTCTTAGGTGTTTTAAATCGCATCACCCATCTGGAACATAGGCATATACATACTTACTACTAGGAAGCCTACTACACCACCTAATACAATCATAATTATAGGCTCAAGCATTGAGCTTAAACTTCCTACTAGAGTATCTACTTCTTCTTGATAAACTCTATTTAGATTACCAAGCATAGTCTCTAGTGCGCCAGATTCCTCACCTACAGCAACCATCTGTTCAACTAGGAAGGGGAAATTTCCTGTTTCAACAATAGCTTCTTTAAATGAGGCACCTTCATTAATACTTTTTTTAATATCAACAGCTGCTTGATCGTATTTTGCATTACCTGTGGCTAAAGCAACCATATCTAAAGCTCTTGTTAAGCTCATTCCTGACTGTACTGTAATTTCTAGAGTACTAGAGAATCTTGCAAGAGCAGATTTAAATATAACTTCACCAATAATAGGAATTTTTAGCATAAGGTGGTCTTGGGCTACTTGGATTTTTGGGTATCTAAATTTCAATGACTTAAAAACACTAATAAAGACAAAGATAAATAATATAATCTTCCACCAAGCATCTTGCATAAAGTTCGAAGCATTTACCGTAAGTTGGGTAATAGCAGGTAGTGGTTTACCAGAGTTTATAAACATTGCTGAGAAAGCAGGTACCGCAAAGGTCAATAAAATACCTGTTACACCGGCAGCAATAATACAAACTATTATTGGGTATGATAAAGCTTTTTTAACTTTCTTTTTGATACTTTGTAAAGCTTCTCGTTGTTCAGCAATCTTATTAAGCATAAGGTCTAAGTTACCAGATTCTTCACCAGCAGTTATAAGACCAACATAGAGTTTATCAAATACTTTAGGAAATTTACTTAGAGCCTTTGAGAAAGAATCACCTCCTTCAATTGCTTGTTTTAATTCGATTGCTAGTATTTTAAGACGATTATGTTTACGAACCCCCATAATAAAAACTTCAAATGATTTAATTATAGGAATACCCGCTTTTGTCATAGTAGCAAGCTGGCGTGTCATCTCAGTTATATCTTGGTAAGATACTTTTTTAGGCATAAGATCTTTAGGCTGTTTTTTAACCTTAATTTCAGAGTAGCCTTTTTGTCTTAATTGAATTTCAGCTTTTTCTTTTGTATCAGCATCAATAACGCCTTTTGTTTTTTTACCACTTTTTAACTTGGCCTTGTAGTTCCAAGATGTAATAGTTATTTTACTTTTATCTTTTTTACCAAATAACATATAACTTTTCCTTTTAACTTACGCGGTATGCTTCTTCCATTGATGTTAGGCCTTCTGAAACTCTAACTAACGCAGATTGTCTTACTGTCGCAATACATTCTTTTTGCGCTTGTTGAGCGATTTCCATAGTGTTTTTATCCTCAAGTATCATTTTTGATATTTCTCTAGATACGGGCATTACCTCATATAAACCAAGTCGGCCTTTGTAGCCTTTAAAACATCTTGGGCAACCTTTAGGGTTAGGTTTATATATTTTTGCTTTTTTAACCTTATCAAGAGTAGTGTTAAAACTACTTTTTAGAATATCATCATTAAGACCACTATCTTCAATAAGCAATTCAAATTCGGTATCTGTATCTTTAAGCTTACATTTTGGACATAGCTTACGAGTTAGACGCTGTGCAATAATAAGTGTAACAGACGTTGCGATATTGTATCGAGGTAAACCCATATCAACAAGTCTGTTAAGTGTCTCTGGAGCACTGTTTGTATGTAGTGTTGACATTACCAAGTGACCTGTTTGTGAGGCTTTAATGGCAATTGAGCCAGTTTCAATATCCCTAATCTCACCCACCATGATAATATCTGGATCTTGACGAAGGAATGATTTAAGTGCTGCAGCAAAGGTTAGCCCTTGTTTATTATTAACATTTACCTGGTTGATGCCTTTAACTACTAACTCTACTGGATCCTCAGCTGTAGAAATGTTTTTTTCTGGCTTATTTAGAATATTTATCCCTGTATATAGGGTAACTGTTTTACCAGAACCTGTTGGGCCTGTTACAAGTACCATGCCTTGTGGTTGTTGGATATATTTTAGATAGGTTGCTTTTTGAGATTCAGAGAAGCCCAGTTGCTCTACTGGTATTTGTGTTGAGCTTGAATCGATAATACGTAATACCACTTTTTCACCAAAACTAATCGGACATGTACTAACACGAAAGTCGATGGCCTTCTCACGAGATAATGAAATTTTGAACTTACCATCTTGAGGAATACGTTTTTCAGCGATATCCAAACTAGACATAATTTTAAGCCTAGAAATAACTTTAGGTCCTAAATTCTTCTTGGTATTAAAAGTTTCAATTAAAAGACCATCTATTCTATATCTAATTCGAAAGTTTTTTTCATATGGTTCAAAATGTATATCCGAAGCACCTTTTTGAATGGCGTCAACAATTGTATTGTTGATAAATCTAATAATAGGAGCTTCTTCATCTTCTCCACTACCTATTATGGCATCACCTTCTCTTTCACCTTCATCAACAAAGTCAATATCTAGATCAGCAGATGCTTCCATTTGTTCACTAAAGTTAGAATCATCATCTTTTTGACCTTCATCCTTTAGGTATTGCTCAAACTCTTCAATTTTTTCTTTTATTTGATTAATCTCGCCAATTATCGCTGTAAATGGGCGATCATATTTGTTGCGCAAACTTTTTAATATATTTTGACTTTCTATAGGATTTGCAATAACTACATGAACAGTTTTTTTTCTAGTAAAAATTGGCAAGCAGCGATTTTTTCTACAAAAATCAACATCAAAAAGTTCTTGCGGAAGAAATTTCACATTTATAGCAGCTAGGTCAATATACTGTAAACGAAGTAGTGTAGCAGCCTCTATCATAAATGCTTGGCTATCAACAATACCATGATCTATTACATAATCTAAGAAACCTTCTTTGGCTAAAGAAGAATCAAGGCTAACCTCTTCAAGTTGTTCTTTCGTAATAAGCTTACGATGTAAGAGTAAAGATGCTAGCTTCTTACAAATATGAGGGTTGTTAATCATTTATACAAAATTAGCTACAAAATTACGAAAATTATATCATGATTACCCTAATTATTAAAAAACAAAATATTTTGAAGAATATTTTTAAAAAGTATTTTATTAGAGAATAGTCTTTGATGTATAATCTTCTGGTGTTTAGAAACAATACAAGAATATATGAAGGTTGATAGGTTTATCTCCCATAGAGGAGCGAATACTGATGCTGTTGAAAATACTATTGAATCATTTCAAATTGCTAGAAATTATGGCATAAAATGGTTTGAAACAGATCTGCAAATGAGTAGTGATAAGGAAGTATTTCTATTTCATGATCAAACACCTAGAAGGTTAGCTCCTTGTGACAAGAATGTTACAGAAATGACAATCTCTGAATTAAAAGAGCTTGAGCTGACTCATCCTATTTTGCAAGTTAAAGGAAAAATACCAACTTTGAGAGAGTATCTTGAGTGGGCTAGTGAAAATGATGCTTTTTCAAATTTTGAATTCAAAATCACTAATAAAAGTGAAGAGTATCAGGAAGAGCTAGTGGAAAAAGCATTAATGTTACTAAAAGAGTTTCCTAATTTGAAAAATAAAGTGTTTCTTTCTAGTTTTTCAAAAGTAGTAATGAAAGAGTTAAAGAAATATAAGAAATATCCTAAGGGTAAACTTTTTTATACTACTAATTGGCCTAAGGATTTTGGCTATATTGATAAAAAGGTATATAAATATTTTAAAGAATGTGATTATATCGCAATTATCATTAATTATGGGTGCTTAACTAAAAAAAGAGTTGAATATCTAAAAAGTAAGTTTAAAAGAGTATATGTATATTCTGTATATACTGATTATGAAGTTCAACAACTTATTTCTTGGGGAATTGATGCAATGTTTATCGATAAAAAAGAGCAAATTGCGTTAAGCTAGTTTAAAAATAGTCTTTGAGTAAATCTTCAATCTTACTAATAATATCATTGCTATGAGAACAACCTTCAGGGTAAAAATATTTTAATTCGATAAAATTATCTGTGATTCTGTATTTGAAAGTTACAAAATAATATTCGGACTTTATTTTCTCAAGTTTTTCAGCTAAAAAACTTTCACCAATTCTATAAACATTCCATTTTTTACGAATTATTTTTCTCTTTTTATCAGAGTTTGAAAAGTTTAAGCTTTCTAACATTGGTAGGCACTCTTTTGGAGGACCTGGAAAAACATAAATAAAACGTTTTTCCTCAAACTCAAGTAGAAATCCATTAGCTGTACCATTTTCATTTTGAATAACTTTTGATCCTTGAGGAAACATGGCTTGCTTTTTTGTACCATGAGTTATTTTGCCATACTTATCGAACATTCTTTTTTCAAGTCGTTGCCATGAATTTTGATCTAGAGCAAGCTCTTTATCAAAAAAATTTCCAACAGCGTAAGTTGTTAGATCATCTTCCGTAGGTCCAAGACCACCTATAGTAATTATGTTTTTATGGTTATTAAGCAAGAATTTGATGCTATCTTTAATGTCTGTAATACTATCGGTACAACAGATATGAAAACCAATGTTAAAATCTTTTGATACTAAATGTTTCGCAAAATTAGAGGAATTTGTATTAACAATATCGCCATCTGTTATTTCATCACCAATAGCTATAAAACCGAAGTCATATTTCACAGTATTATCCTTAATTTAATGATTTTATAAAAATCAAACTATTTTTGATTATTTTTTTTAGGTATTATGCTTTATATAGTATATATTACGCACATATAAGATAGAACTTCTAAGGAGCTCCAAATGAGAATAATAGCAACAAATGTTTATGTTGGTCCTAATATTTATGCAAATTTTCCTGTTATAAGACATGAAATAGATCTAGGTGTACTAGAAAAATGGCCATCTGCAAAAATTGGAGAGGAGTTTATAGAGGGGCTTATTGAGAACTTACCAGGGATTAAAGAGCATGGTTGTTCTTATAGAGAGGCTGGAGGATTTGTCCGCAGGCTTAAAGAAGATGAAGGTACCTGGATGGGGCATATTTGGGAGCATGTTATTTTAGAGCTTCAGAGTATGGCAGGTAGTGATGTAACTTTTGGTCGTACTAGATCTACTGACCAAGTTGGTCATTATAATATGGCGTATGAGTATAAGCAAAGAGATGTAGGCCTTAGAGCTATGGAGCTTGCTAGAGATCTTTTGCTTTCTTTATTACCAGAGCATTTGAAAAAAGAAGTAGGCTTTGATAATGAAGATTTTGATTTTGAATACGAAAAGGTTAGGTTTATTAAGTTTGCTCAAAGCAAAGAATTTGGACCAAGTACAGCATCATTAGTTGAAGCTGCTAAGAAAAGAGATATTCCATATCTTCGCCTAAATGATCATTCACTAGTTCAGTTTGGTTATGGTAAATACCAGCAAAGAATTAGAGCTACTATTACAGGTAAGACAACTAGTATTGCTGTTGATCTTTCATGTGATAAAGAGCAGACAAACAAGATATTAAGTGGTTTAGGTCTTCCTATGCCAAAGCAAAGAATGGTGACTTCAGAAGAAGGTGCTTTAAGAGCTGCAAAAATACTAGGTTTTCCTTTGGTTGTTAAACCATTAGATGGTAATCATGGTAGAGGAATTTCTATTAATTTAAACACAATGGAAGAAATCAAAGAAGCTTTTGTTGAAGCTAATAAAGTTTCTCGTTATGTATTGTTAGAACAATTTGCTACAGGATTTGACCATAGAATGCTAGTAGTTGATGGCAAGCTTGTTGCAGTTGCAAAAAGAGTGCCAGGCCATGTTGTAGGTGATGGCAAACATACTATCACAGAGCTTGTTGATATTGTTAATGAAGATCCTCGTAGAGGCGTTGGTCATGAAAAAGTTTTAACAAAACTTGAATTAGATCACCAAGCAAGAACTTTATTGAAGGCTGCTAATTATGATGAAAATACTATTCTTGAGGATGGTGAGACATTTTATTTAAGATCTACAGCTAATTTATCAACTGGTGGAACAGCTGTTGATGTAACAGATATTGTTCACCCTGATAATAAAGATATGGCGGAAAGAGCTATTAAAGCTATTGGTCTAGATGTTGGTGGTGTAGATTTTCTTATTGATGATATATCACAGTCATATCATGATATTGGTGGAGCGATTTGTGAGTGTAATGCTGCTCCTGGATTTAGAATGCATGTGGCTCCAAGTGAAGGTAAGTCAAGAGATGTTGCTGGTGCTGTAATTGATATGCTAATTCCAAAAGAGTTTGGTAATGCAAGGATTCCAATTGCTGCAATTACTGGTACAAATGGTAAAACTACAACCTCTCGTATGGTTGCCCACATGTGGAAAAATGCCGGTAAAATTGTAGGTCTAACAACTACTGATGGTGTTTATATTAATGGTAAACTTACTGTTGCTGGTGATACTACAGGTCCAACTTCAGCTCAGATGGTTTTAAAAGACCCTTCTGTTGAAATGGCTATTTTAGAAACTGCAAGGGGTGGTTTACTTAGAAGTGGTATGGGTTATGACTACTGTAATGTAGGTGCTTGTTTGAATATCGCTTCTGATCACCTTGGTCTTAAAGGTGTAAATACATTAGAAGATTTAGCAAAAGTTAAAAGTATTGTCCCTGAGGCAGCAAGAGATGTTGCAGTATTAAATGCAGATGATCCAAATGTTCTAAAAATGTCTGCAAAAGTTACAGCAAAGCATATTTTATATGTAACTATGAACCCTGAGCATGCTTTAGTTAAACAGCATATTAGAGCTGGCGGTAAGGCTTGTATTATTGAGAAAGGTGTTAACGGTGACATGATTACAATCTTTGATAATCATATTCATATCCCTGTATTATGGACACACTTAATTCCTGCAACTATGGAAGGTAAAGCTATACATAATGTTCAAAACGCAATGTTTGCTATAGCTATCTCGTATAGTATGGGAATGAGCCTAGATGATGTTAGAGATGGTTTAAGAACGTTTGTAACTTCATTTTATCAAGCTCCAGGTCGTATGAACTGGTTTGAGGAGCATCCGTTTAAGGTCTTAATGGATTATGGTCATAACCCTGCTGCAATCAAGCTTGTAAGCCAAATGGTTGATAATATGGAGTTTACTGGTAAGAAAATATGTGTATTAGCATCTCCTGGTGACAGAAGAGATGAAGATATCTATGAGTTAGCTACAACGGCTGCTCCTTACTATGATTACTTTATTTGTAAGCGTGATGATAATCTTAGAAAAAGAGCTCCTGATGAAGTGCCTAGAATGCTAAAAGAAGCTTTATTAAAAGCGGGTGTTTCAGCAAATAATATAGAAACTATCGAAAGTGAGCAAGAAGCAGTAAATACAGCTTTATCTATGGCTGAAGAGGGTGATTTAGTTGTGATTTTTGCAGATAAGTTAAAAAGAACTTGGAAGCAGATTATATATTTCAACAAAGATCATGAAGAATCTGAAGGTAAAGAAGAGAAAGCAGAAAAGCAAGAAATGTTTTCAGCATCTATAATTGCTCAGGATCCAAGTCTGTCACAAGAAATATCAGATGTTATTAAAGCTGGTATTGTCTCGGATGATAGTGGTGTTCGAGTGGTTTATCATGATGAAGATAGTGATTAATTAGTCTTTTTATTAAGGAGACTTGTATATGATTCCAGAGGGTTATTCGCGTAGGCTGGTTGGGCCAAATCTATTTTTCAAAGAGACTGGTACGGTATTAGATGTGCCATTAGTTGAAAATAGAGATGAACTAACAAAGCTTTTTTATCAAGAAGCTCATAAGTTTTTACCAGCATTAGGTTGGGAAGAAGTAAAGATAGCTCATAAGTTTTTTAATAATGGTGTTAGATTTGCTTTTACAGCTCCTGTAGATATTACTATGCCAGCTTGTGATGTTATTGATTTTGCGTGGGCTTCAGCTAGAGAAGGTTTTGAAACAGGTGTTTTTAGAACAATTGAAGATGCTCAAAAAGAACTTATCCCCGTAATTAATGAAGATAAAAACCTTGTTTATCGCAAGCTTTATGAGCTAGCTAAATCAAAAGGATTTAATGCTTTTAGAGATAAGAGTAAAGCTTTTATAGGCTCAGGAACTGGTTGCTATGAGTTTGATTTGGATAATGATTCTATTGATAGTATTGATTGGGGAAATATTTATGATATTCCTGCAATTATAGTAACTGGTACAAATGGTAAGACTACAACTGTTAGACTTACTGATTATATTTGCCGAGTAGCAGGCAAGCTTACTGGTTATACTTCTACTGATTGGGTAAAGGTAAATGATGAGCTGATTGATGAGGGTGATTACTCTGGCCCCACAGGGCATCAATTTGTACTTACTAACAAAAAAGTAGAAGTTGCGCTTTTAGAATCTGCTAGAGGAGGTCTTCTAAAAAGAGGTCTTATCGAAAGTTTTGTAAATGCTGCAGCTGTAACGAATGTGTCAGCTGATCATCTTGGTGAAGATGGTATTGAGACAGTTGCGGAACTTGCAGAAGCAAAGTCGATTGTTTTTCGTACAATGGGTGAGGCTTCTCATGCAATTATCAATCTTGATAACTCATATATGAAAGAAAGGTTTGATAAGCTTGATTGTGCAAAAATAGTAGTAACTCAAAATCCTGAGCAACATGATATGAAATACTATCTTGAAAAAGCTGATTATGCTTGTATTGTTGAAGATGGTAATTTTGTTTGGGTGGATAGAAGTAGTAAAACAAATCTACTTGCTGTTGTCGATGCACCTTTAACAGTTAAGGGTTTTGCTAAGCATAATATCGAAAATGCTATGATAGCTATTTCTTTATCATTTAAGCTTGGTGTTGATTTTGCCGATATTATAAAAGCTTTAAAAACTTATCAAAATGATACAAAAGTTAATAGGGGTAGGGCAAATATCTTTGAGTGGGGTAATAAAGTTGCTGTACTTGATTATGCGCATAATGAAGCAGGTATCGATGCTTTACTTTCTATGATGAAAGCTTATGATAAAGGTGGTAAAACATATATGATGGTTGGAACCACTGGAGATCGTAAATATTTAATACCAGGTATAAATGATATCGTACTTAAGCATGATGTGGATTTTATTGTTTTAAAAGAAACAGAAAAATATCTAAGAGGTGCTGAACCTATGGAGCTACCTTTAATGATTCGTAAAGATTTAGCAGATAAAGGTTTTGATGTTTCAAAAACATATATTTCTCATGGTGAATTAGAAGGAGTTAAATATATTTTAGATAAGCTTGAAGATAATGATGTCGCAATTTTTTGCTGTCAGGCTGAACTAGAAGAAGTTGCTAATTATTTAGAAGGGTATTCAAAATAATCATTCTTTTATCAATAAACAAACTACATGAGTAGCAATCCCTTCTTTTCTACCAACAAAACCCAATTTCT
Source organism: Candidatus Francisella endociliophora (assembly GCF_000764555.1). NCBI lineage: Bacteria > Pseudomonadati > Pseudomonadota > Gammaproteobacteria > Thiotrichales > Francisellaceae > Francisella > Candidatus Francisella endociliophora. Next base: position 1,930,733 of record NZ_CP009574.1, read on the forward strand.
CGGTAGTGGTAGCTTTGATATTTAATTGGTTAATTTCTATATCTAATATATTAGCTAAACAAGCTTTCATAGCTTCGATATGAGGTAGCATTTTTGGGGCTTGTGCAACTATTGTGCAGTCAATGTTGCCAATAGTGTAGTTTTTATCATCAAGCATTTTTTTTATTTCAGATAGGAAAAATTTGCTATCGGTATTTTTGTATTGAGCATCGGTATCAGGAAAGTGCTTACCTATATCACCTAATCCTAGGGCTCCTAATATAGCATCACAAAGAGCATGAATAAGTACATCACCATCTGAGTGGGCCTCTAGCCCTAGATGATAAGGTATCTCAATACCACCGATGATGATATTTTGCTTCTGATCTGTAAATTTATGGACATCAAAGCCATGACCAATACGAAACATTTTAATTTTTACTCCTGTGTTACGGGATAATTATTATTTAGCCAAGCTTGGATGCCACCTGCGATAGATACCACATTTGTATACCCCATTTTTTGTAGGTTTTGTGCAGCGAGTGCTGACCTAAAACCACTACCGCAATATAAGTAGATTCTTTGTTCCTTAAGAGGGATTAAATTTTCAATTTTTACTTCAAGCTGCCCTTTACTTAAATGCGCAGCTCCTTGGATATGAAACCTATCATATTCGGAATCTTCACGCACATCAAAAATTACTCCGTCTAAATTGTTAGAACCCATTTTTTCATGTAGTTCTGTAACAGAGCACTCTTTGATTTGTGATTTTGCACTATTTACAAGTTTTAGAAATTCTACAGGTTTTTTCTCATTAGGAGAAATAGTAGGATAGCCATTTACATTCCAAGCTCTCCAACCACCATCAATAGATATTACATTTTTATATCCTATATTTTGTAAGGCATCAGCTACAAGAGCAGACCTATAGCCACCACCACAATAAAAATACATTTTTTGATTTTTATTCGGTACAGCAGATTCAATAGCACTTTCAATAATTCCTTTACTTATATGTATCGCATTTGGAATATAGCCATTTGCGAATTCAGATTCATCACGAGTGTCTATAAGTAGACCATCAAGAGTTCCAGATTCATTCATTTTTTGAATATCATCAACAGTACATTCTTTGATTCTTGTTTTTGCATCATTTACTAGTTTTACAAATTCGGAAGAGTGTTGCATAGTTACACCTATTAAGTTGCTTAGATAACTTATATTTTATAGAGTAAATATAGAAAAAAGAATAAGTTTGACAGAATAAAGTTGAAATTACCAAGCAGCGATAGCTGCACCATTTGGATAATACTTTTCAGCTTCTTTTAGAACTTCTTTGTTATTTAAAGATTTAACATATTCTTTTAGTTTCTGATTATCTTTTTGAGAGTCTTGAACTGCAATAATATTAGCAAAAGGTGAGTCTTTAGGTTCAACAAAAATAGCATCTTTTAAACTTAACCCAGCTTTAGATATATAGTCATTATTAACAATACCAATATCAACATCTCCTAGATTATTAGGGATTTGATCTGCTTGTAGGGCTACTATTTTTAATTTCTTAGGGTTACTAGCAATGCTATCAGTAGTTGCTTTCCAAGTTATACCATCTTTAAGTTTAATCAATCCTGCATCCTGTAAAATCATAAGAGCTCTACCTTGGTTTGTAGGGTCATTAGGGATTGCTACAGTTGAACCAGCTTTGATATCTTTAATATTATCGTATTTTTTAGAAAACATTCCCATAGGATATAAGAAGGTCTTACCAATATAAGTTAATTTATAACCAAACTGTTTAACTTGATTCTCTAAGAAAGGAATATGTTGGAAAACATTAGCCTGTAACTCGCCATCATTTAGAGCTCTATTTGGGATATTATAATCACCAAATGTTACAAGCTTGACGTCAAGATTATATTTTTCTTTAGCTATCTTTTGACTTAGTTTCATAATAGCATCTTGAGGAGGGCTTGTAATATAACCAACAGTTATTTCATTTGAGTCAGTTTTTACTACAGTATTTGAATAGAGCTGCATGCCACTAGCTCCTGCTAATATGAGAGTTACTAACCAAAGGGGAGTTAGCTTTTTCGCAGAGATTAGATAGTTACCGAAAGACTGAGTTAACTGAACAAGGATGACTAACATAATTACACCACCTAATAACAAAGTGTAATTACCATAGTTATAACCTTTAAAATAAGTAAGATCACCAAGACCGCCACCGCCAACGATACCAGCCATAGCTGAGAATCCTATTAATGATATGCAAGTTAATGTTGCAGCATCAATCAGCAGGTTCTTAGACTCAGGTAAAAGCACTTTAAAGATAATTTGTCTTTGAGTAGCGCCCATAGCTCTGGCAGCTTCAATTAGACCTGTATCAACTTCACGAAGAGCTGATTCTGTTAATCTTGCATAAAATGGTAATGCTGCGATAGCTAAAGGAACTATAGAAGCTGTTGTGCCAATAGTTGTGCCAACAATTAATCTTGTAAGAGGGTATAGTAAAATTAGAAGAATTATATAAGGAATACTTCTTGTTATGTTTATTATTATACCAAAAGTTTTATTAAATCCTTTGATAAGTACATTTTTACTATCTTGAGTAATATACAATAAAATGCCTAATAAAATACCACCAACCACAGCTACTAAAGTAGCTATGAAAACCATAAAGACAGTTTCCCATGTTGATTGAGCTATTAGGCTAAGCTCGTGTAAACTAAATATTGTCTGCTGTTGCATAACCTAGCACCTTTAAATTAACATCTTGGTTTGATAAGAATTTTAGAGCATTTTCCCAATCTTGACGCTCACCTGTAACATGACAGATTGCAATACCAACTATTTGATCTTGGATTGTTTCAATATTTGCCTGAATAATACTTGCTGTAGCATTAAATTGGCGAGATATCTCAGCAATGATAGGCATCTTGCCCTTATCACCATAAAAGGTGAGTTGTATTACAGGGTAAGTATTTTCATTACTATATGGATTGTCATAAAGTTTTTTAGCCATAAAATCAGGAACTTTTGTATGAATACTTGTTTCAACAAATGATTTTGTAACAGGCATTTTAGGATCTAAGAAAATATCTAAAGTTTTTCCCATCTCAGGAATGCGACCTTTATCAATTATCGCAACACGGTCACAAATTTTTCTAACAACATCCATTTCATGAGTGATAAGCACAATTGTTAACCCAAGCTCTTTATTTAGCCTCTTTAGTAAAGCTAATATTTGCTTAGTAGAGGTTGGGTCTAGTGCAGAGGTTGCTTCATCTGAAAGTAGTACCAAAGGGTTAAGTGCAAGAGCTCTAGCAATAGCTACTTTTTGTTTTTGGCCACCGCTTAGTTCTTGAGGATAGGCTTCAGCTTTATTTGGAAGTTCAACTAGATCGAGAAGCTCAAAAACACGTTTTTTAATTTCTGCTTTTGGTACTCCTTGGATCTCTAAAGGAAGAGCTATATTTTCAAAGACATTACGTGATGAGAGTAGGTTAAAATGTTGAAATATCATTGCAACTTTTTTACGAAAATCTCTAAGTTGTTTCGGATTTTTCTTAGTGATATTTTCATCAGCAATAAAAATTGAACCATCAGTTGGCTGCTCAAGTAGATTTAAACATCTTAAAAGGGAGCTCTTACCTGCGCCACTATGACCAATAATGCCAAATATTTCACCTTGATTAATTTCAAGGTTAATATTATCAAGAACAAGGTTACTAGTGTTATTTGTTCTATATTCTTTTTTTAAATTTTTAATTTGTATCATTCTTAGCCTTAGCTTTATCGCCTATTTTGCTTTCTTGACCACTAATTAATCTTTGGATATTTCCACTATGCTTAACTAGTACAATTATAGCTATTATTAAAAATGGAGTTGCTGTTACAAAATCTGATGTGAATATTACAGAAAAACTTGCTATAACTGTAGCAACTAAAGCAGATAGAGAAGAATAACGTGTAATAACTGCGACACAAACCCAAGTAATTACAAAAATTAAACCTAGAACTAGGCTAAAGCCAAATAATGTTCCTATAAGCGTAGCGACTCCTTTGCCACCTTTAAATCCAAAAAATATAGGAAAAACATGACCAAGAATAGCATAAAGAGCTGTACAAGCAGTTATAAACTCATTATGGGTGAGAACTTTTGCAATAATTACTGGAGCTAACCCTTTTAATATATCAAAAGCAAGCGTGATGATTGCGGGTATTTTACCACCAATTCTAAGTACATTTGTGGTTCCAGGGTTACCAGAACCAACACTTCTTGGTGATGGTAATCTAAATATATAACATACAATAATAGCACTATTTATTGATCCTAAAAGATAAGCAAATATTAGGATGCTGAAGTTTAAAAAGTCCATGTGGCTCCTTTATTTTTATAAAATTATTTGTTCTATTATAAGGGATAATACTATCTCGGCAATATCTTGGCTAGCTATTTTTATAACTTTGTTATACGATTACTACCTTAAAAAATATATTCACTAATATTTATTCTGAAAGGTTAATTATATTATGACTGTAATGAAGTTTGATTTGATTAAAAAACAAGGTAAAGCTCGTAGAGGAAAGATTAGTTTTCCAAGAGGTGATATTCAAACCCCTGCATTTATGCCTGTAGGTACCTATGGTGCTGTTAAATCATTATCTCCAGTTGAGTTAAAAGAAATGGGTGCAGATATTATCTTAGGTAATACTTTCCATTTATGGCTAAGACCGGGTACTGATATCATTAAAAAGCATGGCACACTACATGATTTTAATGGTTGGGATAAGCCAATTCTGACAGACTCTGGAGGATTTCAAGTATTTAGTTTAGGTAAGATGCGTAAACTTACCGAAGAAGGTGTAACTTTTAAATCACCAATTAATGGTTCAAAAGTATTTTTATCACCAGAGATCTCAATGCAAGTTCAAAGAGATTTGGGTTCTGATATTGTAATGTGCTTTGATGAGTGTACGCCATATCCAGCAACTGAGAAAGAAGCTAAAGATTCTATGGAGCTATCTATGCGTTGGGCTCAACGATCAAAAGATGCTCATGGGGATAATCCATCAGCATTATTTGGAATTATTCAAGGTGGAATGTATGAACATCTAAGAGATGAATCTTTGGCAGCATTAAAGAAAATTGATTTTGATGGGTTTGCTATTGGTGGATTATCTGTAGGAGAACCAAAAGAGGATATGATTAGAATATTAGATCATACAGCTCATCAAATGCCAGAAGATAAACCAAGATATCTAATGGGAGTTGGTACACCAAAAGATTTAGTCGAGGCTGTTTATCGTGGTATTGACATGTTTGATTGTGTGATGCCGTCAAGAAATGCTCGTAATGGTCATATCTTTACATCAGAAGGTGTAATTAAAATTAGAAATGCTAAACATAAAGAAGATACTTCACCATTAGATCCTAATTGTGACTGTTATACTTGTAAGAATTTCTCTAAGAGTTATTTACATCATTTAGATAAAACTAAAGAAATTTTGGGCTCAAGATTAAATACTATCCATAATTTAACTTACTATCAAAACCTGATGAAAGCTATTCGTAAAGCCTTAGAAGAAGAAAGGTTTGAAGAATTTAGAAAAGAATTCTTAGAAAATTATAAATAGGAGTAAATATGAAAAGCTTATTAATTGTTGCAGACTTTATAAATGAAATAGTTGATGAGAAGGGTGCTTTTGGTGCTCATAATGCGCAAAGAATAAAAGATGATAATACTATACAAAAAGCGAATCAATTAATTTCTTGGGCGAGAAAAAATAATGTTCAAATTGCACATGTAAAAGTTGGCTTTAGTAAAAGCTATAATGAATGCTCAAAAGTATCTCCAATGTTTAAGCAAGCTCCAGAATATGGTGTTTTAAAGTTAGATACTTGGGCAACGCAGTTTCATGCTGATATGGATGTTCAAGATCAGGACATAATTATCACAAAACATCGTGTAAGCGCTCTTTATGGTACAGATCTTGAAGCTATTTTAAAATATAACAATATTGAGCATGTTGTTATATGCGGTGTGTCGACAAGTTTTGTTGTTGAATCGACTGTTAGAGAATTACATGACCGTGATTATAAAGTTACAGTAGTTGCTGATGCCTGTAATGCAGCTACGCAAGAAGCACATGATGCTAGTTTAGCAAACTTATCTCGTATTGCTGATGTTATCGGTGTTGAGCAAGTGATAGGCTAAAAATATCAAAAATATGAGCGAAACTAATTGACATTATCTAATGCTAATATATAATACTTTCCTATCGGGTGCATAGCTCAGCTGGGAGAGCATCGCCCTTACAAGGCGAGGGTCGGGGGTTCGAACCCCTCTGCACCCACCACGATACGAAAAGGCGGTTTTATACCGCCTTTTTTGTTTCTAATATTGTTATCACTGCTTCACAAAACTGTGCTAGACTTTTTCTGATAGGTTTTCAAAACTATAGGAGAAAATTATGAGAAAAGTTTTACCAATATCATTAGCAGTTTTGTTTGGTTCATTATTAGTTAGCTGCAGCAGCTCAAACTCAAGTGATACGGAATCACAACAAACTGATACTCAAGCTGTTGCACAGCAGTCTACTCAAGAAGTTGCAACAAATAATGATAATATTTGTCCAACAGGTCAGCAAGTTAAAACAATAGATATGCAAGATATGACTTTTTTATACTTTAAATATGAAGATCATATTTGTGCAACATTAAAAGTTGATCTAGATAAAGATAAAACAAAAGATTGGTCAAAAGATGGTAGTGGTTGGTTTGCTGCTGGTTTTGGTGCACCAACAATGAAAGGCTCAAATATGTTTATTTTTGTACCTACTAATACTGATACAAAAGATACTCAGTATGATGTTTTTGCTAATATTGGAGGAGCTTATGGACCAACTAAACCTCTAGATACAAAACCAGCAGATGGTCAGATATCCTTATTATCTTCATCTTTAGGGCAAGTGAGTTTTGCTATTTATCCTAACAACGTTGATGGGGTAAATATTGAGGATAAAAAAGTTGATATGATTTTTTCTCATTCAAAAGCAGGTGCTACAGAGTTTGCTCCTGGACATATCGCTAAATATGATGGTTTAGCAATGGATTTTGAATAATATAAAATAGGCTTCATAAGTTATTCTTTAAGTTGTATTTGAATGGCTAATTAAATACAATTATCTTAATATTTTTCAGTTAAATTATTTATGGGACGATCTAGAAGAAGAAAGCTCAAAGAGGGTATCTTTGATGCTGAAATTATATCTCTTAGCCACGATGGTAGAGGCATTGCAAAAATTGATGGTAAAACAACTTTTATACCTTTTACTTTACCAGGTGAAATAGTTAAATTTGAATACACATTTTCAAAAGCTAAATTTGATGAAGGTAAAGTTGTAGAGTATATTAAAAAATCTCCAAGTAGAGTTGAGCCTCCTTGTGCTCATTTTGAGATGTGCGGTGGTTGTAGTTTGCAGCATATGTCTACAGGTGCTCAAATAGAACATAAGCAACAAACTTTATTAAATCAATTAAAATATATTGGTAATGGGGTTCAGCCTCAAAATATTTTAGAACCGTTACTTACAAATAATACAGAAGGCTATCGCAATAAAGCGCGTCTTGGTGTTCGATATGTTACAAAGAAAGAAAAAATACTAGTTGGCTTCAGAGAGCGTAACGGTAGATTCTTAGCAGATATTGATAAATGTATAGTTTTAAATCCATTGGTGGGTGAAAAGATTACTCAGATAGCTGAGTTTATAGAAACCTTATCTATATACAAGCATATAGCTCAACTTGAGATTGCAATTGATGATCATCAACCTGCTATTATTGTTAGACATCTTGAGCCTTTTGTGAATGAAGATCTTGATAAGTTGAGAGCTTTTGGGCAAGAAAATAACTATTGGGTCTATTTACAATCTAAAGGACCAGATACTATCTTTAGATTATATCCAGAAAAAAATGTTGAGCCTACAAAATTAAGTTATCAACCTATTGAAGGTATAGAAATTAATTACGAGCCTAGTGATTTTACTCAGGTAAATAATGATATAAATAAAAAAATGATTAAAAGAGCAATTGAGCTTTTAGATATATCAGAAAATGATTCTATTATAGATTTATTTTGTGGGCTTGGTAATTTCACTTTGCCAATTTCTCAAAAAGCAAAATCTGTAATAGGTGTTGAGGGTGAGCAAACAATGGTTCAAAGAGCTATTGAAACCTCTCAAAAAAACAATATTACAAACACCAAATTCTATGCTGCTAATCTTTTTGAAAGCTTTGAAGATAAAGAGTGGTTCAATAACTTTGAGTATAATAAAATGCTTCTTGATCCGCCAAGAGCAGGTGCACAAGAGGTATGTAGCAATATCGAAAAATTTAATGTTGATCGTATAGTTTATGTTTCGTGTGATACCGCTACCTTAGCTAGAGATGCAGGGATTTTAGTTAATGAAAAGGGTTATAAACTTATAAGTGCTGGAGTAATGGATATGTTTCCGCATACCATGCATGTTGAATCAATAGCTGTATTTGAAAAAGTTTAGGAGAATTTTATGTATATAGGTTTAGATATTGGTGGCACTAATATTTCAGCTGGTATTTTTGATGAGCAGAAAAATTTACTTAATACCGCAAAAGTTAAGTCAAAAGGCAAAAGTGACTCGGATGTTGTTCTTGGTCAGATTTTTAAAGTTATTGGTAAGCTCTTGGATGACTCAAATAAAGATAAAATCAAAGCTATAGGTATTGGCATAGCAGGTTTTGTTGATTCAAAAAAAGGTGTATTAAATTTTAGTGCGAATATTAATTTAAATGGGATAAACATTGTTCAAGAAGTTACTCAAAAGTTTAATAATGTACCAGTTTTTCTTGAGAATGATGTTAATGTTGGCGTTATAGGTGAATGGAAATACGGTGTCGGTAGAGGCCATAAAAATATAGTAGGTATATTTGCGGGTACTGGTATTGGTGGTGGTTTAGTAATACACGATAAGTTTCTCTATGGCGAGACTGGTGGCGCTGGTGCAGTTGGTCATGTCACTATCAATAGCCAAGGCCCATATTGCGGAAGTTGTGGCTCACAAGGATGTGTTGAAACTTATGCAGGTAAAGTTGGCATGGAGAATAGAATTATGAATCTGCATAAGAAGGGTGTTAAAAGCATTCTGATAGATTCTGTACTTGAGAATAATGGCAAACTAAAAGGGTCTCACTTAAAGAAAGCCTTAGAGGCTAAAGATCCAGTAGCTATCGATATTGCAAATATTGCGATGACAAATTTAGGTGTTGCTGTCGCTAATTATATTAATCTTTTAAATCCATCAATGATTCTGTTCGGTGGTGGAATTATGGAAGCAATAGGTCAAGAGTATTTAGATGTGATTTATCAGTCTTGCTCAAAATATGCTTTTAAAACTATGTTAGATGCTTGTGAATTAAAGATCGCAACTCTAGGCGATAATTCAGGTGTATATGGAGCTATGGATATAGCATTTAATAGACTACAAGGAAATTGGTAATGTATATAGGTGTTGATATTGGCGGCTCTAATATGGCTGCTGGACTATTTGATGAAAATAAAAAGCTAGTAGCAACTGCGAAAGTTAAATCAAAAGCAAAAGATGTAACTGAAGTTGTTTTAGGACAGTTGTTTAAAGTTATTGATAAACTAACTGTGGATATTTCTACAGGAAAAAGTTTAAAGGGAATCGGTATAGGTGTTGCTGGACTTATTGATAAAAAAACATCAGTAGTGCGCAGAAGTGTTAATATCAATATCAATGGTGTTAATCTAAAAAAAATTCTTGAAGAAAAATATAAAGTCTTAGCAGAAGTTGATAATGATGTAAATGTTGGTATCTTAGGTGAAGCTAAGTATGGCGCAGGAGTAGGTTGTGATGATATCGTTGGTGCTTTTGTTGGCACTGGTATTGGTGGTGGCTTGGTATTAAACGGTAAGCTTTATACTGGGAATAGTGGTTTGGCAGCAGAACTTGGTCATACTGTTATCAAACAAGGAGGAGCATATTGTCCAGGTTGTGGTTCACAAGGTTGTCTAGAAGCTTATGCAGGTAAAGTGGGTATTGAAAAGAAAATAGAAAATCTTGCTAAAAAAAGAATCTCAAGTACCCTTATTGATCTAGTAGTTGAGAATGATGGCAAGCTGAAAAGTAGCCATATTAAAAAAGCACTTGAAGACAATGATGAAATAGCAAAAGATATTCTCAGTGAGGCTATGGAATATCTAGGTGCAGGGCTTGGAAGTTCTCTTAATATGATTAACCCATCTATGGTTATCTTAGGAGGTGGAGTTATGGAAGCAATAGGCGAGCAGTACTTGCCTTTAATTAAAAGGGCAGCTATGAGAAATTCTTTTGCAGATATATTTGCAGAATGCGATTTTAAATTAGCCAAACTTGGTGATCAGGCTGGTATTTATGGGGCTATGGAGCTTGTGGCTATTTAATAGGGGTTTAAAACATTGAACATATTTAAGAATTTTATCTCTCAGTTAACTACTTACTTCAAAGGTTTTAGAAATATTAGACTAACTAATATTTTTAATGGCTGGTCTACTTTAGAGATTGTATGGTTTGTGACTGCGACATTAACAATGTTGTTTATAAGCGCTTATACTGCTCAACAGCAGGTAGTGCTAACGATAGTAGCTACAGTTACAGGTATTACTACAATTTTACTGATAGCTAAGGGAAAGGTTTTAAATTTTTTCTTTGGACTTATAAATAATCTTACATATGCTTATGTTTGTTATAGTCAAGGTATTTATGGACAATTTCTATTGTTTTTGTGTTTTTATTTTCCTATGCAGTTTTATGGCATGCATACTTGGACAAAGCCACAACGTACAAATGAAAACAATGATATTATCACTAGAGTCTTAACTGGTAGCCAGAGACTAAAACTTAGTGTAGGTATAATAGTTGTTGCTACATTGTATGGGTTGATAATTTTGAAAGGAGTTTTTAATCAGCAAGTTGGCTTATTTGCTGATTCGCTAACAGGAGTTGTTGCCGTTGTTGCAATTATCCTGATGGTCAATGCTTATATCGAACAGTGGGTTTTATGGATAATTATTAATTCTCTTTCTACTATTATTTGGTTGCAACAATATCTATTTGGTACTGGTCAAGGGATAGCATTTTTAGTGATGTGGTTAATTTATCTTTGTAATGCAATATATGGTTATATTAATTGGCTAAAACTTAAAAAGGACGATTAAAAAACTTTCTTATAAACTTCTTAACTTAATATGATCCTTGCTATATAATTTGCAGTTATTAGCCTACCTAATTCAAATCAAGTTATGACTGTTAGACAAACTCTATTTCTAATTCTTACTCCAATTGTTGCAATGTGCGTTCTATCATTTGGTAACGGGTATTTTACAACTTTTTCATCTATTGAATTAAACAGTCTTGGTAGATCGAATTTTATGATCGGAATAATATCCGCGGCTTATTTTTTAGGGATGACTACAGGATCATATTTTTCGCAATTTACTATTATGCGAGTTGGTTATATACGTGCGTTTGTTTTATTTGCATCGATGATGGCTATTAGCACAATGCTTCTGGGAGTCTTTAAAGGAGTTACCATATGGATCATATTTAGGTTTGCGTGTGGTTATGCTTTAGCTGCTTTATTTTTAATTATTGAAAGTTGGTGTATCCTATCTTCTGAGAAAAAAAATAGAGGATTTGTTTTTTCTATTTATCTCTTTGTATACTATGGTACACAAGCACTTTCACAGCTTATGATAAATGTTCACTTTAGTGAAACTCTTCTTGCTTACTGCTTTATTTCATCTTTATGTAGTATTGCTATAGTGTTAATGGCATTTACAAAAACTATTGCTCCAGCACCACACTCAGAAGAGGTCTGTTCTCCTAAAAAAATTATACAAAAAGTACCATTAGCTATAGTTGCAGCAGCAGTTGGAGGAGCAACTCTTGGCTCGGTGTATACTATACTGCCGATCTTCTTAGTTAGGGTTGAAAGTACTCATGATTTGATTTCATTTTTAATGATGGTAACTATTTTAGGTGGTATGTTATTACAAATCCCAATGGGTAAATTATCAGATATTATTGATCGTAGAAAAGTTATATTATTAGCAGCAGTTGGTATTGTGGCTACTTCTTTACTAGCAATGCTATTCCACAAATCTCCAGTATTCTTTGCTTTTATCATTTTCTTTTTTGGCGGCTGTGCATTTGTGATATACCCCTTATCAATATCTCATGCTAGTGACTTTTTAGAAGAGAATGAAATACTTGGAGCAATTGGTGTTATTACTATTGCTTATGGAGTTGGGTCTGTTCTAGGGCCAATTATACTTTCAAATTTCATGGCAGTTGTAGGGCCTTTTGGATTTTTTGTAATAACAGGTGTAATATCTGTACTATTAAGCATATATACAGTTTATCGACTTCAATATAGAGAGTCTGCTACAGATACTGTTGCATTTACAGCAGTTACTCCAGAGAGTGTTGGATTTAGTGAGGCACAGGAGGTCGTTTCAGATAAGCTTGGAGAGTAACATTATTCGATGGTTTATTAATTGCAAAGCATACTAAGCTAGCTTATAATTACAGAAGTTCGAAAAAATTCAAGACAGACTTAATTTATCTAAAGGAGTTTATAATTATGTCATCACAAATAAGTCAAGTTCATGCTAGACAAATATTGGATTCTCGTGGTAACCCTACAGTTGAAGTAGATGTTGTTTTAGAAAGTGGTGCTTTTGGTAGAGCAGCGGTACCTTCTGGTGCTTCTACTGGTATTAGAGAAGCTTTAGAGTTAAGAGATGGAAAAAAAGACATTTTTCTTGGTAAAAGTGTTTATAAAGCAGTTGAAAATGTAAATACAAAGATTGCACAAGCAGTGAAAGGTTTAGATGCTTTAGATCAAAGATTAGTTGATAAAACTATGATTGATTTAGATGGCACTGAAAACAAAAAGAATCTTGGTGCAAATGCTATATTAGGTGTTTCTTTAGCTACAGCTAGAGCAGCAGCTTCTCAGCTTAGAAAGCCATTCTATCGTTATTTAATGGATGTTAAAGAATATTTAATGCCAGTACCAATGATGAATGTAATCAATGGTGGTTCACATGCAGATAACAATGTAGATATGCAGGAGTTCATGATTGTACCAGCTGGTTTTGATAATTTTTCTGATGCTCTAAGATGTGGTACAGAAGTATTCCATACTCTTAAAAAAGTATTAGTAGCTGATGGCTATAGTGTAGCAGGTGTTGGTGATGAAGGTGGCTATGCTCCAGATTTACCATCAAATGAAGCTGCTGTAGAAGCTATTTTAAAAGCTGTTAAAGAAGCTGGATATGAGCCTGGTAAGCATGTGTTTATTGCATTAGATCCTGCAAGTAGTGAGTACTACAAAGATGGTAAATATGAATTAGCTTCTGAAGGTAAGTCTTTAACATCAGCAGAAATGGTTGAATACTTTGCTAAATGGGTTGAGAAATACCCTATCGTATCTATCGAAGATGGTATGGCTGAAGAAGATTGGGATGGTTGGAAGTTAATGACTGAAAAACTTGGTAAGAAAGTTCAGTTAGTTGGTGATGATCTGTTTGTTACTAACCCAAGCATTCTTGCAAAAGGCATCGAAAAAGGTGTAGCTAACTCTATTCTAATCAAGTTAAATCAAATAGGGTCTTTAACAGAAACTTTTGAAGCTATGGCTATGGCTGGTCAAGCAGGCTATACTTGTGTTGTATCTCATCGTTCTGGTGAAACTTCTGATACAATTATTGCTGATTTAGCTGTTGCAACCTGTGCAGGTCAAATTAAGACTGGCTCATTATCAAGGTCTGATCGTATAGCTAAGTATAATCAGTTATTAAGAATCGAAGAAGAACTTGGTGAAAATGCTATTTATCCAGGTGTTAAGGCATTTGTGTTTAGTTCTGAAGAAGAGCAAGCTGATGAAGCTCAAGAAATTGTTGTAGAAGAGAGCGAAACGGAAAAAGTCGTAGTTCAAGTCGAAGAATAATCATTATTCATGAATACAAAATCTAATTCTTTTTTCTATATTTTTATCTCTGCAGTTCTATTGCTTATTGCTATATTACAATATGATCTATGGTTTAGTAGTACAGGGCTTATTAAATATAAAACATTAAAAAGCGCTGTTGCGAAGCAATCAGAAGAAGTGAGACAAAAATCTCAAACAAATGCTCAACTATACTCAGAAGTAGTTTCATTACGTAAAAATAGTGAAGTTCTTGAAAGTTTAGCTCGTGAGAATATGGGGTTGATTAAGCAAGGTGAGGTTTTCTATAGTGTCAAATAAATATGTGATTATTCCTGCTGCAGGTATAGGTAGTCGGTTAGGGCTTGATGTCCCTAAGCAGTATTGTAAGCTAGCCAATGGTAAAACTATTCTTGATAATACATTAGAGAAGTTTGTCGAAAATTCTTTTTTTGATAAGGTTATTATAGCAATTAGCTGTAAGGATGCTTTTTGGCAAGACTCTATTTATTTTGATAGTCCAAAAGTGCAAACTTGTATTGGTGGTGCGACTAGGTTTAATAGCGTCCATAATGCTCTTCATGCAATAAAAAACTATGATTCTAAAGATTGGGTTTTTGTTCATGATGCTGCAAGACCTTGTGTGTTAATAGATGATATTTTAGAGCTTTATGAAGCTGCTAAATTATCGCATTCTCAAGCTGGAATTTTGGCAATTAAAGCTTTTGAAACTGTCAAAAAAGTAGCTGCTAAAAATATTATCACAAAGACAATTAACCGTAATGATGTTTGGCTTGCACAAACCCCACAACTATCTAGATATGGTCAATTGAAAGAAGCATTGGATTTTTGCTTTACAAATGACTTAACTGATAGAATTACAGATGAAGCTTCAGCACTAGAACTTTATGGAATAAATCCTATAGTCGTAGAGGGATCAAGAAAAAATATTAAAATAACAACTAAAGATGATTTAGATTTTGCTAATTGGTATTTTGGTAGCTAAAACTCTATTTAATTAACAGTCCAATCAAGTATCCAAATATAATAACTAGTCCCATTATTAATAAGATAGAATCTAAAATAACTCTTCTATAGTTTTTGCACTTTATATTTTTATATATAATTATTACAGGTAGTACATATAGAAGAAATGCTACTGTAGGAGCCACTAAAATACCGATGATATCTAAGATTTTGAAGTTAGCAATTGTACATATCCATAAAACTATAAATATAATGAAAATACATGCTTTACTTATTAAAGAATCTGAAATATGTATTTTACAAACTTCTTTAAAGAAGTATCTGAATAAGTATCTTAAAGCTTCTATTGAGCCAATATAGCAACCAATAAAAGAGCTAATAATCGCTGTAAAAACTATCATTGGAGCTAATATGTTGAGTAGAATACTTGGATGCTGCTCTTGTATTAGTGTAACTATGGATAGGTTGTTTGCACTTGCTCTATTTAAATCCTCCACTGTTGTACTAAGCAAACATGAAGTTACAAAAAGCAATACAAATATAAATAATATTAGTGCATTGATTTGTAAGATTTTATATATTTTTGCTTTTTCTTCAGAACGTTCTATTTTTACGTAATCTCTATAAAATATAACTAAACTTGAGATTACAGGTGAGTGGTTCATAGATAGTACAAGTATTGGTAATACCATTAGCACACCTATTATATAGCTTGTAAATTCAAAGTGACTATCAGTTACAAACTTATAATTCCAGTCTGGTATGATATATATAGTTAGTATCAATACTAATAGAATTAGAAAGATAACAATGAGTTGCATAAATTTAAGTATAATATTCATACCTAATGATACAACTGTCATAAGTATTACTAGTATACTAAAGCTAAACCATACGCTAGTAGATAGGTCTGTTTTTACTAAATTATAATTTATAAGAAAGTTACTAAGTTCACTATTTAAACCAATAGAGTACATTGGCATATTTAAAAATATAGCAAAGAAGTATAGAACTACACATACTAATCCAAAGATTTTTCCTAGATTATGTGTAAAGACATCTGTAATACCACCATCATCAGCTGATAAGACGATATTTGACATATTTTTATGTGAATAGTAGGTTAATGGTAGAGCAAAAATCATAACAGTTGCCAATGCCCAAAATCCACTATCACCTGCTTGGACTGGTAGATAAAGAAGTCCAGCTCCAATAGCAGTGCCAAATAAAGTAAATATCCATTGAATATCTAGTTTAGTGGAATTTAGATAAGTTGGTTTTTTCATACTTAACTATTCCAGTCTAATATTACTTTACCACATTTACCACTTTTCATAATTTCAAAGCCTTCTTTATAATCATCTATAGATAGCCTATGGGTGATTACTGGAGTCATATCCATACCAGCTTGAATCATACTTGACATTAGATACCATGTTTCAAACATCTCTCTGCCATAAATACCTTTTAAAATTAAGCCTTTGAATAGTATAGCACCCCAATCAACAGATACGTCACTACCTGATATCCCTAGTAGAGATAATTTGCCACCATGATTCATTACATCCAGCATCATTGATATAGCGGAATTGATGCCTGACATTTCTAGACCAACATCAAAACCTTCTGTCATACCTATGCCAGACATAACCTTACGCATTTCTTTAACAAGTTCATTCTGTGTTTTATATGGAGCAACATTTAGTACAAAAGTTGCACCGAAGTCTTTAGCTTTCTTTAGACGGTATTCATTGACATCTGTTACAACAATTCTTCTAGCCCCACAGAATCTGGCAATTTTTATAGCCATCAGGCCAATAGGTCCTGCGCCAGTAATTAAGACATCTTCACCTGTTAGGTTAAATGAAAGTGCAGTATGTACAGCATTTCCTAGAGGATCAAATATACTTGCGATTTCATCTGTAATAGTATCAGGGACTTTAAAAACATTTGATGCAGGCATTACTAGGTATTCAGCAAATGCACCTTGAACATTTACACCAACACCAACTGTTTCTCTACAAAGGTGGCGTTTACCAGCTCTACAGTTACGGCATTGACCACATACTAAATGACCTTCGCCAGAAACTCTATCTCCTATCTCAAGACCTCTGACAGCATCTCCCATAGCAGCAACTTCGCCAATAAACTCATGTCCAACTATCATAGGTACAGGGATCGTTTCTTGTGACCATTTATCCCAGTTATAGATATGTAGATCTGTACCACATATTGCTGTTTTTCTAATTTTGATTAGTACATCATTATGTCCATATTCTGGCATAGGAGCATCATCAATCATCCAAATACCAGGTTCTTTTTTTAATTTAGATAGTGCTTTCATTATTTTTAGTCCTATTGCTATTAGATAATACCTAATTCTTTACCAGCTTTTGTAAAACCCTCTACAGCTTTATCAATTTGTTCAAAAGTATGAGCAGCAGACATTTGAGTTCTAATACGAGCTTTACCTTTTGGTACAACAGGGTATGAGAAAGCTATTACATAAATTCCATAATCTAGTAATTTTTCTGCAAATTCAGCAGCTTTTTTCTCATCATAAATCATAACTGGAATAATAGGGTGCTCACCTGGTATTAGATCAAAACCAGCTTCAGTCATTTTAGATCTGAACCTCTGTTGGTTTGCTTGTAGCTGATCTCTTAATTCGTTAGAATTTCTAGTGATTTCAAGAGCTTTTAATGATGTTTTTGCAATAATTGGTGCTAGAGAATTTGAGAAGAGATATGGTCTAGATAGATTTTTAAGTAAGTCTACAACTTCTTTTTTCGCACAAATATAGCCACCAGAAGCACCACCTAGCCCTTTACCAAGTGTGCCAGTTAAAATATCTACACGACCCATTACATCACAGTGTTCGATTGAACCTTTACCATTTTTGCCAACAAAACCAGAAGCATGGGAGTCATCAACCATTACAATAGCATTATATTTATCTGCTAGATCACATACAGCTTTCAAATTAGCAATAATACCATCCATTGAGAAGACACCATCTGTTGCAATCATTTTAAATCTAGCTCCAGCATTATCTGCTTCTATAAGCTTTGCTTCAAGATCTTGCATATCATTGTTGTTATATCTGAATCTCATAGCTTTACAAAGTCTAACACCATCAATAATACTTGCATGATTTAGTGAATCACTAATAATAGCATCCTCTTTTGTAAGAAGCGTTTCAAATAAACCAGCATTTGCATCAAAACAAGAGGGGTATAAAATAGTGTCTTCAAATTCGAAAAAGTCAGATAATTCTTTCTCTAGTTGTTTGTGAACGCTATTTGTTCCACAAATAAATCTTACAGATGCCATACCATAACCACATTCTTCAATATGATTTTTAGCATATTTGACGATTTCTGGATTGTTGGCAAATCCTAGATAATTATTAGCACAGAAATTAATAAGAGTATCGCCGTTTTCTAAATTGATTACAGGTTCCTGAGGTGTAGAGATTACTCTTTCACTTTTATATGTCCCTGCATCTTTAATTTCTTGAATTTTATTGTTTACGTTATTATAAAAATTTTTATTCATTAAAAGCTCCCTTGATGTTTCTAAAACAAATTGTTTAATAGATATATAATATATATAAGAATATTTATATTTGGAAACTATTTAATTAAAAAAAGAGGAAGAAAAGTATGAAGAAAAAGCCTAGTTATTATTCTAGATCAAATTTATCTCGAGAGTAATCTGCTAGTATATCTGAGTTTAGGCCAAGTTTAGAACCATCAGAAGCTGGGTTTTCTAAGTTTATAGCCCAGAACATACTACCGCCATAGTTTTCACCTGCAAGGTAGTTGATAGCTTGTTTGCTAACTTCCATACCTTCCCAAACACCACCAGCAGCTTGGTATCCAGGTTCAAAGCCTAATATAACTAAATTAGGATCAACTCTTGAGCTGAATGTGTTTAAAACATCTTTGTATACATTCATATTCCAAGTTTGTCCATTTGGCATATAGCTAGGACCAACATCATAAGCCATGATATTTACCCAGTTCACTACTTTATTTAATGAACTACCATGAGCTCTTAACCAATCATCTATAGCTAAACCTTCACCATCTGAGTTAAAGCCAGGGAAGCCATATTTACTGCTGTCAGCCATGAAAGCATTAAATCTAGTAGTATAACCGATTTGCTTATCTTGCATGCCTTCAGCATCTAGTTTTTGGCGTAATTTAAGCATTGTTTCTGCTAATACCGCTTGCTCTTCTTTTGCATTTGGATTAGGTTGACCATTTGCAAGTTGGTTAATGTGCTCCCAATCAAAATCAATACCATCACCTGATACTTTTAGTAGATCAACTAATTGATTTACTAATTCATCTACTTGAGCAGGGCTGATAGTTTGTTGTAGGTCAGACCAACCACCTAGCGCCCAGATGAACTTACTATTGTTTTTGTGGGTAGAATCAATAAGTGCATCAATTCGTGATCTCATCCAATTATCTGTGCGTTGATATGCAGGAGTACCATCTGGATATTGTTTCATTACATCTAGAACATTATGTCTTGTCATAGATTCATAAACAGCAGTGCCATTCCACTCTTTATCAGCAGGGCTGTCAGGGTTTGGGTTAGGATCTAGTGTTAAGAATGAATACAATACATGTGTGTATGGCGCAACATCATTAGTATAGTAGTTCGATTGTGTATTGCTAGTTCCGGCAGGTGCTTGTAATGCACCTTTCCAGTTTGCCCAATATCCCACTACTTTTTTACCAGCTTCGATAGGAGCTTGTTGCTCAAATGCAACACTGATATTTTGACTATCTTGGTTAGCTGTGAATGAGCTAGGAGATGTTGTTACTCTATATCCAGATATAGAAGTAGTTGTTACAGTCCAAGTAGCATCATCTTTTGGTATGCTAATACTATAGTTATCATTTTTATCAAGAGTAAGCTCTTGTTTATCACCATTACTACTAGTCAAAGTAAGAGTTGCTGTTTGTTGGTCAGGGAGACCATTAACTTTTACATTTACATCTTGGGTTGGAATTGCTTGTTTTTCAAATACTAAGTTTGCTTTGCTTGTATTGAATTTAGTCACAGTTACTGTGATAGGTTCTGCTTTATAAATAGTACCATTTTCAGAAAATTCTCCTACTGAAATAGTATATTTAGTACCGCCATCTGTTGCTGGCAGATTATTGATTGTAACCGGATTGCTAAAGTTAAGCATACCTTGTGTAATTATCTTTCCATTAGAATCTTTTACAGTATAAGTAGGTTTTTTAGTTGTATCCGCATCGATACGTGCTGATAGTTCAATAGAGCCCTCTTCAGCAGGAGCAGGTTGCTCATAGTTTATTTGTATATTTTTAGTTTCACCTTTGGCTATAGAGAATGCTGTAGGAGAGGCAGTACCATTAGCACCATTTATAGCTGGGACAACTATTTTAATATCTCCAGCAGGAACTTCTGCATTTATAGCAGAGCCCCAAGCAGCATCAGTTATTTCTGAGATTTTGACATCACTACTATTGTATATGACAACATCTGGTAGAGACTGGTCTGTGATAAAACTTGGTTTTTCAGGAAGTTTGATAGCAACAGTAGCTTTTTCTTGAACCTCTCCTTCTCCAACACTAAAGTTTTTCACCTCAAAATCTGGTGCGTAATTAGCATCGTAAGTAACAACATTCGTTGGGGAGAATGATAATACTGTAGATTGTCCAGCTGGTAATACATAGCCTTCTCCTTCAGGCCACCATTTTTCAACAGTTACTGATACTTTATTACCGTTTTTAATAACAGATGTTTTACCTGGTAATCCCCATATACTTCCCGCTTGAACACCGTTAGTTAGTTCAAAGCTGATAGGGTTTTTGAGTAAATCAGTATTTTCATCACATTGAAACCTTAAAGACCCTGTCCATCCATCCTTAGCTTCATCTAGAGTACAGTCAGCAAAAGCTGTTGATCCCATAAGAGCTAGAGTAACAAACGAAAGCATTTTTATTTTTCTGTTCATAAGAGTCATCTCCTTACAGTTTTTTAATAAACGCAGGTTATTGGCCTACAAATTAATTATATGCCCATAAAAAAAAGCAAATCAAATAAGTTTTACAGTAAATACTCTTTATTATGAGGTTGATAAATAAAGCTTAATCTTGTTTTAAAAACAGCCAAGTTTTATTTTGCGAGATAAAGATATCATGAAATAAGAAGTAGAAAATTATCAGAAATTGATAGGGTATATCAATAATTGATAGGTGTAGAGAAAATAAATATGATTCCGAACAATATAACCCTTTTTTAGTGAACTAAAAGAGAAAGGAGTTGTTAAGATTTTATATTATTCAGAATCATATTGTTCTTGAGTATATTTAGCAAGAACATCAGAATTTAAGCCAGTATTGTCAGAAGTGATATATGGAGTTTGGTTAATTGCCCAGAACATGCTACCACCATAGCTATTGCTAGCTAAATAATTAATAGCTTGTTTACTAACATCCATACCTTCCCAAAGACCACCAGCAGCTTGGCCACCTGGCTCAAAACCAAGGTTCACTTTAGCCTTATTAACACGAGAGCTAAATGTGTCTAAAACGTCTTTGTATACATTCATATTCCAAGTTTGTCCATTTGGCATATAGCTAGGGCCAACATCATAAGCCATTATATTTACATGATCAACTACTTCATCTAGAGAGCTACCATGAGCTTTTAACCAATTATCGATTGCTAAGCCTTCCCCATCAGAGTTAAATCCTGCAAATCCATATTTACTACTATCAGCCATGAATGCATTAAATCTAGTTGTATAACCGATTTCTTTATCTTGCATACCTGCTGCATCAAGAGCTGTACGTAGTTTTAATAATGTCTTAGCGAGCGTTGCAAGCTGTTGATCTTTATTTGGGTTTACATTACCATTAGCAAGTTGGCTTAAGTGTTCCCAGTCAAAATCAACACCGTCCCCGGACTTTTTAAGCAGATCAACTACCATTTTAACAAATGTATCAATTTGATCTTCTCTAATAGTTTGCTGAATATCAGACCAGCCACCTATTGCCCAGATAAATTTAGCATTATTGTTGTGTACAGCTTCTATTAGGCCATCCACTCTTTGTCTCATCCAGTTATCCTTACGTTCCCAATCTGCAGTTCCAGCAGGATATACTTTCATAAATTCAAGTACATCACCAGCAGTCATAGATTCGTAAATTGCGCTACCATCCCAATATGAGTTAGAAGGATTATCCGGGTTTGGTGATTTTGCTAGTGTCAAGAATGAGTAGAATACATGAGAATATGGAGCTACATCAACACTATAGTATTCTGCTTCACTATTAGATGTTCCGGCAGGAGCTTGTTGCGCGCCTTTCCAGTTTTCCCAATAGCCTATTGTATTACCATTAGATTCTATTTGAGATTGTTGTTTAAAAGTAACTTCTATATTTTGACTATTTTCATTAGCTGTGAATGTACTAGGAGATACATTTACAGTATATCCTGATACAGATGTAGCTGTTACAGTCCATGTAGAACCATCTTTAGGAACTGCTGTATTATAGTCTTTATTACTATTTAAAGTGACTTCTTGCTTTTCACCATTTTCATTAGCTAGTGTAAGTGTTATATCTTTTGCATTATCAGTTGCTAATCCAGAAACTTTGATATTTACATTTTCTGTAGGAATTGCTTCTTTTTCAAATGTTAGATTAACATCAGTAGAATTAAATTTAGTTACAGTAGTTGTTACAGGCGCTGCTTCATACTTATATCCATCTTTAGAGTAGCCATCTACACTAATAGTGTATTTCGTACCACTTTCAGTAGCTTGAAGATCACTAATAGTAATAGGGCTATTAAAGTTAATTGTTCCTTGGGCAACAACTATACCACTACTATTTTTAATTATATAAGCTGGATTTTGTTCTGGTGCATCAGAAGTGCTAGCAGAAAGGTTGATACTACCAACTTCAGCAGGAGCTGGAGTTTCATAGCTTATTTCAACAGATGCTGTTTCTCCTTGAGCAAGAGTCAAGTTAGCTGGAGATGCTGAACCAGCGCCCCCATCAATTGCAGGGACTGATACTGTTAAAGCGCCAGTGGGGACACTTAGATTAACTGTAGATCCCCAAGCCGCATCATTAATTTGACCAACTTTTGTGTCGCCTTTATATATAAGAACATTTGCTAAAGTGGAGCTATCAGTTATAAAGCTAGGCTTAGATGGTAAAGTTACGGTTACTGTTCCTTGTTCTTGAGCTGAACCACCACCAACATTGAAGTTTTCAATACTGAATTCAGGTGCGTAATTAGAATCATAGACAGAAACATTTGTAGGTGAGAAAGATATGGTAGTAGATTGACCCGCAGGTAATATATATCCTTCGCCTTGAGGCCACCATTTTTCAACTGTGACCGATACTGTATCTCTATTTTTAGAAACTGTTGACTTACCTGGTAATCCCCAGATGCTTCCTGCTTCTACATTATTAGATACTTTAAAACTAATAGGATTTTCTAGAAGATCAGTATCTTTATTACAATGAAACTTAACAGTTCCAGTCCATCCATCCTTAGTCTCATCCAGTACACAGTCAGCTGCAAAACCAGATGATCCCATTAATGCAAGTGTAATCATAGATAAAAGTTTCTTTTTGTTGTTCATATTTCCTCCGTCTTTAAGACTATTCATTTAGCGTGTTTAATCAAACTGCTTTTATAAGTTGGTGCAAATGATATTATGAAAATTAAGCTTTTATAAGTGGGTGAAAATAGTAGGTCTTGTTAAAAATTAGTAAGCAGTATTGTTATATTTATAATTTGTATAAAAAGTTTAATAGTTATTGAATTTGTAGAAACTGTGTAAATCCCAAATCTATAATTAATAATTTTTATATTAGTATTAAGAAAAGGGTGAATTTTAGGTATAAAATAGGCTTGAAGCAAAAAACCTATAAAAAAGTGTAATTTTTTACAGAAAGTACTTGCAATTGGGTAAGTGTATGCGTATTATATGTCTTCACCGGCTGGGAGTGATCCAGTGGGAAGCTAGACAGGGAGTAGTTTTCAGGTCTTAGATATTTAATAGATATATTATATACAAACACTTTGTTAAAGAATTTGAGTATCAGTAGTTAGAGTCAGAATTTGAGAATTAAACTGAAGAGTTTGATCCTGGCTCAGATTGAACGCTGGTGGCATGCTTAACACATGCAAGTCGAACGGTAACAGTAGAAGCTTGCTTCTAGCTGACGAGTGGCGGACGGGTGAGTAACGCGTAGGAATCTGCCCATCTGTGGGGGATACCAGTTGGAAACGACTGTTAATACCGCATAATATCTGCGGATTAAAGGTGGCCTTTGTGCTGCCGCAGATGGATGAGCCTGCGTTGGATTAGCTTGTTGGTGGGGTAAAGGCCTACCAAGGCTACGATCTATAGCTGATTTGAGAGGATGATCAGCCACATTGGGACTGAGACACGGCCCAAACTCCTACGGGAGGCAGCAGTGGGGAATATTGGACAATGGGGGAAACCCTGATCCAGCAATGCCATGTGTGTGAAGAAGGCTCTAGGGTTGTAAAGCACTTTAGTTGGGGAGGAAAGCTTATGAGTTAATAGCTCATGAGAAGGACGTTACCCAAAGAATAAGGACCGGCTAACTCCGTGCCAGCAGCCGCGGTAATACGGGGGGTCCGAGCGTTAATCGGAATTACTGGGCGTAAAGGGTCTGTAGGTGGTTTGTTAAGTCAGATGTGAAAGCCCAGGGCTCAACCTTGGAACTGCATTTGATACTGGCAAACTAGAGTATGGTAGAGGAATGGGGAATTTCTGGTGTAGCGGTGAAATGCGTAGAGATCAGAAGGAACACCAATGGCGAAGGCAACATTCTGGACCGATACTGACACTGAGGGACGAAAGCGTGGGGATCAAACAGGATTAGATACCCTGGTAGTCCACGCTGTAAACGATGAGTACTAGCTGTTGGATTCGGTGTAAAGGATCTAGTGGCGCAGCTAACGCGTTAAGTACTCCGCCTGGGGACTACGGCCGCAAGGCTAAAACTCAAAGGAATTGACGGGGACCCGCACAAGCGGTGGAGCATGTGGTTTAATTCGATGCAACGCGAAGAACCTTACCTGGTCTTGACATCCTGCGAACTTTCTAGAGATAGATTGGTGCCTTCGGGAACGCAGTGACAGGTGCTGCACGGCTGTCGTCAGCTCGTGTTGTGAAATGTTGGGTTAAGTCCCGCAACGAGCGCAACCCCTATTGATAGTTACCATCATTAAGTTGGGTACTCTATTGAGACTGCCGCTGACAAGGCGGAGGAAGGTGGGGACGACGTCAAGTCATCATGGCCCTTACGACCAGGGCTACACACGTGCTACAATGGGTATTACAGAGGGCTGCGAAGGTGCGAGCTGGAGCGAAACTCAGAAAGGTACTCTTAGTCCGGATTGCAGTCTGCAACTCGACTGCATGAAGTCGGAATCGCTAGTAATCGCAGGTCAGAATACTGCGGTGAATACGTTCCCGGGTCTTGTACACACCGCCCGTCACACCATGGGAGTGGGTTGCTCCAGAAGTAGATAGCTTAACGAATGGGCGTTTACCACGGAGTGATTCATGACTGGGGTGAAGTCGTAACAAGGTAGCCGTAGGGGAACCTGCGGCTGGATCACCTCCTTAACGGAAATACGAAAAAAAGAATAAGCTTTAGCTATTGATTTCAAGTGATTTAACTTAGTGTTTGTAGATAATATATTTTAGTGTAAATAGAATACGGGTCTGTAGCTCAGTTGGTTAGAGCGCACCCCTGATAAGGGTGAGGTCGGTAGTTCGAGTCTACTCAGACCCACCAGTTTTTTTGGGGCCATAGCTCAGCTGGGAGAGCACCTGCTTTGCACGCAGGGGGTCAGCGGTTCGATCCCGCTTGGCTCCACCATATTTTATTTGCATGAAGATAGAGATATTTAACAATTTAGTATAGAAATAGACTTAAGAAAATAAGTGCAAGCGGTGGATGCCTTGGCATTCAGAGGCGATGAAGGACGTGATAATCTGCGATAAGCTTCGGTTAGCTGGTAAATAAGCTTTGATCCGGAGATTTCCGAATGGGGGAACCCACCTAGCATCAGTTAGGTACTCACTCGATATAGAGTGTAGAGCGAACGAGGGGAACTGAAACATCTAAGTACCCTTAGGAAAAGAAATCAATTGAGATTCCCATAGTAGCGGCGAGCGAAGTGGGAAGAGCCTGGTATGATTTAGCATGATATATAGTAGAACAAGTTGGGAAGCTTGACGATAGAGGGTGATAGTCCCGTATACGAAATATACCATGTGGAACTAAGCATACGAACAAGTAGGACGGGGCACGTGGAACCTTGTCTGAATATGGGGGGACCATCCTCCAAGGCTAAATACTACTGAATGACCGATAGTGAACTAGTACCGTGAGGGAAAGGTGAAAAGAACCCTTATAAAGGGAGTGAAATAGAATCTGAAACCGCTTGCATACAAGCAGTAGGAGCATGATTTAGTCATGTGACTGCGTACCTTTTGTATAATGGGTCAGCGAGTTACTTTTAGTGGCGAGGATAACTGAATAAGGGATCCGTAGCGAAAGCGAGTTTTAATAGGGCGACTAGTCGCTAGGAGTAGACCCGAAACCGGCGCGATCTATCCATGGCCAGGTTGAAGGTTGGGTAATACCAACTGGAGGACCGAACCCAATAATGTTGCAAAATTATGGGATGAGCTGTGGATCGGAGTGAAAGGCTAATCAAGCACGGAGATAGCTGGTTCTCCCCGAAAACTATTTAGGTAGTGCCTCGTGTATAACTGATTGGGGTAAAGCACTGTTTCGACGATGGGGGTTTTACGACCTTACTGACTCGATGCAAACTCAGAATACGATCAAGTTCAATCACGGGAGACACACTGCGGGTGCTAAGGTCCGTAGTGGAAAGGGAAACAGCCCAGACCGCCAACTAAGGTCCCCAAGTCATAGCTAAGTGGGAAACGAAGTGGGAAGGCCCAGACAGCCAGGAGGTTGGCTTAGAAGCAGCCACCCTTTAAAGAAAGCGTAATAGCTCACTGGTCGAGTCGGCCTGCACGTAAGATTTAACGGGGCTAAGCTATGCACCGAAGTTGCGGAATATATATAGTATATTGGTAGGGGAGCGTTCTGTAAGCCGATGAAGGTGAATTGAGAAGTTTGCTGGAGGTATCAGAAGTGCGAATGCTGACATGAGTAACGTAAAATAAGTGAGATTCTTATTGGCCGAAAACCCAAGGATTCCTACGCAATGTTAATCAACGTAGGGTAAGCCGGCCCCTAAGGCGTAGCTGAAGAGTGAAGTCGATGGGAAACAGGTTAATATTCCTGTGCCGCTTATATGAACGAAGGAGGGACGGAGAAGGTTAGGTAGGCCTGGCGAATGGTTGTCCAGGTGAAAGTATGTAGGTAGAGTTATTAGGCAAATCCGGTAACTTGTTGATCTGAGATACGAGACGAAGTCAAATTTTATTTGACGAAGCTATTGATACCACGCTTCCAGGAAAAGCTTCTAAGTATATTGTATAAGCGACCGTACTCTAAACCGACACTGGTGGGTAAGTAGAGAATACTAAGGCTATGAGATAACTCTGGTGAAGGAACTAGGCAAAATGACACCGTAACTTTGGAAGAAGGTGTGCCCTTGATGGTGAAGAGACTTGCTCTCTGAGCTGTTGGGGGTTGCAGATACCAGGTGGCTGCGACTGTTTATCAAAAACACAGCACTCTGCTAAATCGTAAGATGAAGTATAGGGTGTGACGCCTGCCCGGTGCTGGAAGGTTAATTGAAGGGGTTAGCGCAAGCGAAGCTCTGGATCGAAGCCCCAGTAAACGGCGGCCGTAACTATAACGGTCCTAAGGTAGCGAAATTCCTTGTCGGGTAAGTTCCGACCTGCACGAATGGCGTAACGACGGCCACACTGTCTCCACCAGAGACTCAGTGAAATTGAAATCGCTGTGAAGATGCAGTGTACCCGCGGTTAGACGGAAAGACCCCGTGAACCTTTACTACAGCTTTGCACTGGACTTTGAATATTTATGTGTAGGATAGGTGGGAGACTTTGAAGCACGATCGCTAGATTGTGTGGAGTCGTCCTTGAAATACCACCCTTGAATATTTGAAGTTCTAACTCAGGAGAGATTCGAGGACAGTGTATGGTGGGTAGTTTGACTGGGGCGGTCTCCTCCCAAAGAGTAACGGAGGAGTACGAAGGTGCACTCGGTACGGTCGGAAATCGTGCCAAGAGTATAAAGGCAAAAGTGCGCTTGACTGCGAGAGTGACGGCTCGAGCAGGTACGAAAGTAGGTCTTAGTGATCCGGTGGTCCTGTATGGAAAGGCCATCGCTCAACGGATAAAAGGTACTCCGGGGATAACAGGCTGATTCCTCCCAAGAGTTCATATCGACGGAGGAGTTTGGCACCTCGATGTCGGCTCATCACATCCTGGGGCTGAAGCAGGTCCCAAGGGTATGGCTGTTCGCCATTTAAAGTGGTACGCGAGCTGGGTTCAGAACGTCGTGAGACAGTTCGGTCCCTATCTGCCGTGGGCGTTAGAGATTTGAGAAGAGTTGCTCCTAGTACGAGAGGACCGGAGTGAACGAACCACTGGTGTTCCGGTTGTTTCGCCAGAAGCATTGCCGGGTAGCTACGTTCGGACGGGATAAACGCTGAAAGCATCTAAGCGTGAAGCCTCCTTCAAGATTAGATCTCTCTAGCTTAGCTAGTAAGGAACGTTGGAGACTACGACGTTGATAGGCTGGGTGTGGAAGTACAGCAATGTATGAAGCTTACCAGTACTAATGATCCGAGAGACTTAAGTCTATTTCTATGCTGAATTGTTAAATATTTTTATTCCAAAACATAAAGTTTTGGCGATGATAGCTTGTAGGAACCACCTGATCCCATTCCGAACTCAGAAGTGAAACTACAACACGCCGATGATAGTCTGGCATTGCCCAGGTGAAAGTAGGTAGTCGCCATCTTATTACAAATAAAAGACTTATCGTGATAAGCAACAACACAAAGCCTCATAGAAATATGGGGCTTTTTTGTATCTAAAGCACAAAAAATACTTGCTGTAATTTATTGTTTATTTATATAGAACAATGGTAAGCAATTGATAAATATTAGCCTAGCTTTCCAATTATATATCTAGGACAGCCCTTTAATTTATTTATAGTATTTTAATTTATGATACTTAATATATATATTTACTATGTTAATTATCTTAAAAAATAAATAGTTTTTAATATTTTAAAATTGAGGTATAGTTTTACCGTTATTAATTTATAAAATTGCATAAGGGAAATATATAAAAATAATAATTATGGTCATTTTAGCATTAGGTATAAGTGTTAGCTTATACGCATCAGTTAATACCGTTCAAAATGAAAATGGGGCTCAAGAGCAGTTAAAAGATATTTCTACTTTAGAAAACCAAGCATCAAGTCGGAAAGTTATATTACACAGTCAGACAGAATATTCTTTGCAGAATAATATTATTGAGTATAATTCTGGTTGCTTAAATCTTGATGCTAGTAACCTAAAATATGGTCCCGCGCCTACTTATGATATATATAAAGAATATGATTTTAAATTAGATAGAGCAAATTGTGGAATGTTTGTTTCTCAACCTTACCATGTAACTTTCAAGTTTAATGATGATACTGGCTATAATGGTATTTCGATAGATCTCGATAGTGGAAAATATCGTATTGCTAGTAATCATGAAGGAGAAGATAGGTTTGATGGAACACTTGGGAAAAATAAAACAGATTTCTTAGCGAAGTATAAAAATGGTAAAACGTATATTAAGCAGATTGTAATCTAAGATTTTTTAGAGTTTTCTAATGTCTAAAAAATTAAAATTTAAGTTAGATATGAAAAATTAATCATAACTACTTATAAATAAATAATGTCTAAAGTAAAATAAACATTCTTTTGGCAGTGAGATATAAATTTTATTATTCTAGCTGGATTGATAATTTCTAACTACTAATGTAAAATCCATACGTTAAAATCTAAAATTTCTAGGAGAAAAAATGAAAAAGTTACTTTTATCACTATCGGCTATTGTATTATTTGCGTCAACTTCATTTGCAGAAGGTGCTGAGCAAGCTGCAGGTAGCCCAATGAGCTCTATACTTATGTTAGTGGTATTTTTTGCAATCTTTTGGTTCTTATTAATCAGACCACAGCAAAAGAAAAATAAAGAGTTACGTAAAATGCTTTCTGAACTTTCAAAAGGTGATGAAGTTGTAACTAATGGTGGTATGATTGGTAAAATTGCAAAAATTGATGAAACTTTTGTTGATCTAGAAGTTGCTGAAAATGTAGTTATCAAAGTTCAAAGAAATGCTGTTGCAAATATTTTACCAAAAGGTGCTACTAAGGCTTAATAAGCCATTCTAGAAAATCTTTTAATCTTTTTCTTTTTAGTTAAATAAAGGAATATCAATGAGTAATAATAGAAGTCTTCCTATAAACCAGTTTCCTTTGTGGAAAAACCTTTTAATTGTGTTGATATTGGCATTAGCAATTTTTTATGCTTTGCCAAATGTTTTTGGTAAGAGTCCTGCACTGCAAATATCTCAAAAAGATGGAGATGTGAGTGTACAGCTATTATCAAAAGTAGAGAGAACACTTTCAAAAGATAATATAGCTTATCAAAGAGCAAGCTTAGCTGATGATAAAAGTAATGTTTCTATTACTTTCACAGATGTTGAAGAACAGCTTAAAGCAAAGAAAGCTCTAAAAGAAAGTTTGGATAATAATTATATTATTGCTATGAATATGCTTTCTAACTCTCCTAATTGGTTGTCTGCGGTAGGAGCTAACCCAATGAATTTGGGCTTAGATCTACGCGGTGGTATGTATCTGATGTTAGAAGCTGACACAAAAACGGCTATAAATGCACAGCTTGATAATTCGCTTGGTGTTATATTAAATGCGGCTAAAGAAAATGGTATTAATATAGTAAGCTCTACAAAAGCAGAAGAAAAATCTGATGTGAATGCCCCACAAGACTATATCGAAAATGGTTTTGTTTCAGTGACATTAGATAGTTCAGCAGATTTAAATAAACTTACTCAATACTTGAATTCTGATTTTAAAAAGAAACAAGATCCTAATATCGTTTATACTAAAAAAGATAATACAGTATTTATTGCATATAATACGATGAGACTTGTGGAACTTAGACAAGGAGCTATTTCTCAAGTTGTAACTGTAATGCGTAATCGTATTAACGCTCTAGGTGTAGCAGAAGCATCAGTTGCTCAAGCAGGTAATAATCGTGTAGTTATTGAAATACCAGGTATGCAAGATGCTACTCAGGCTAAGCAAATATTAGGTGGTACATCTACAGCAAGCTTCTATCTTGTAAGTCCTGTTACAGATAGATTAGCTACAGAAGAGCAGGGCTATAAAGTTTATCCGCTAGATAATGGAAGAGGTTATCAGAGTTATTATAGCTTAAAAGGAAATCCTGTAGCTGGTGGTGCTGATATTATTGGAGCTAGTCCATCGGTAGATCGTCAAACAGGTACGCCAATTGTGATGGTTGAGCTAAGTAGAAGTGCGGCAAGTAGTTTTAGAAAAATTACAAGTAAAAATGTTGGTAATCCAATGGGTGTTATGCTTGTAAATACAACTTATGATAAAGTTAAAGACAAAGATGGAAAAGAGAAGAATGTAGTTAATAAAACTGAAAAATTAATAAATGCAGCTACAATTCAATCAGCTCTTGGCTCACATTTCCAAATTACAGGTCTTAACCAAAAAGAAGCTAACAACTTAGCATTAATGATTAAGTCTGGTGCATTACAAGTTCCTGTGCATATAGTTCAAGAACAACAAATAGGACCTAGCTTAGGTAAAGATAATATTGAAAAGGGTATGCTATCTATAGTTGTATCTTTAATTGCTGTAATCGTATTTATGCTAGTTTACTATAGAGTATTTGGTGTTATTGCAAATATAGCTCTTATAATGAACCTTGTGCTTATTGTTGCGGTGATGTCAATTATTCCAGGAGCTACCCTAACTCTACCAGGTATTGCAGGTATTGTATTAAACTTAGGCATGTCAATTGATGGCAATGTTCTAATTTTTGAAAGAATTAGAGAAGAAATTAGATCTGGCATGCCACGCCAAAGTGCGATACATGTAGGTTATGAAAAAGCATTTACAACAATCGTGGATTCAAATATTACGACGTTAATTGTTGCGGTGATATTGTTCTTCGTCGGAAGTGGAGTGGTTAAAGGTTTTGCGATTACTTTGATGATTGGTATTGTAACCTCTATGTTTACAGCAGTTACTGTATCAAGAGCAATGACAAATTTTGTTTATGGTAAAAGAAAGAAACTAGACAAAATCTCTATTGGTATATAATTTTAGGTTGGATTTATAATGGAATTTTTTAAACAAAAAACACAGATAGATTTCTTAGGAATTAAAAAATACACGACTGCATTTTCATTCTTGATGATTATAATTTCGTTGTTTTTTATATTTACAAAAGGTCTAAATCTAGGTTTGGACTTTACAGGTGGTTACCAAGTTCATTTACAAACTACAGAAGCTGTTGATACTGCAGATATGACAAAGAAACTTGAAAAAATTGGTTATGACCATACAGGTATTACAACTTTTGGTGATAATAATAATTTTCTTATTAAGTTTGCTCCAGATGAAGTTAACTCAAAGGCTAAAAGTCTAGAAGGTGCTCAACAACAGTTGAAAGAAGAAGTTCAAAGTACTCTCGATGCAAAAGTACAAAGTGTAAACTATATTGGCCCACAAGTTGGTAAAGAGCTAGCAAGTAATGGCGTATTAGCTATTATTATTGCACTAGTATGTATTTTGATTTATATCAGCGCTAGATTTGAGATGAAGTTTGGTATTAGTGCTTGTCTTGCATTATTACATGACCCTATTGTTATTTTGGGTGTATTTGCAGCATTCCAAATTGAGTTTGATTTGACAGTATTAGCTGCTATCTTAGCTATTATTGGCTATTCTCTAAATGATACTGTTGTTATCTATGATAGAGTGAGAGAAAACTTCCGCAAAATGCGTAATGCAAGTGTATCAGAAGTTGTTAATAGAGGTATTAATGATACTTTATCTAGAACTATTCTTACATCTGGATTAACTATGCTAGTTGTAGTAGTTTTATTCTTATTTGGTGGTAGCTCTGTACATGGTTTCTCATTAGCACTAATGCTTGGTATCGTAGTAGGTACTTACTCATCAATCTATGTGGCAGGTGTTCTTGCTGTAGCTTTAGGTCTAAATAGAGAATCTTTACTCCCTAAACAAATAAGTAAAGAAGATACTCCAATCCTTTAATAATTAAATATTATTAAGTCTGACACTATTAAGATAGTGTATAATTATCTTAGGAGATCAAGAAGGAGTCATAATGAAAAAAATAATTTTAACCCTTTCTGTGGTAGTTTTTAGCTTAAGTTGCGGTATTGCAATGTCAAAAGATACAGCACCAGAGCAGTCAAATAAGATAAATAAAGAACAGAAGCACCAAAAAATACATAAGTTAGTTGATGTATATACAAATGATATTGATACATCAAATGTTGTAACAACAATCACACTTGATAATCAGGATAACTATAATATCTTCTATTGCAAAGATAGCGGCTGGTGTGAAGTGGTTGATAAAACTAATGGTGAAACTGGTTGGGTAAACTTAGATCAGCTCAAGAAAGCTCAAGAAAAATATACTAAATATATGCATAAAAAAGCATCTATGAAAAAGTTAGTTAAATATATCCAATTACAAGATCAAAAAATAGTGCAACTACAAACAATGATGATGCAAATGCAAAAAGAGTTTGCTCACGCTTTAC
This sequence comes from Candidatus Francisella endociliophora, assembly GCF_000764555.1. NCBI lineage: Bacteria > Pseudomonadati > Pseudomonadota > Gammaproteobacteria > Thiotrichales > Francisellaceae > Francisella > Candidatus Francisella endociliophora. Next base: position 1,964,657 of record NZ_CP009574.1, read on the forward strand.
AACAGCAGCAAGTACAGATTAATCAGTTAAGCCAAGCATATTATTACTAATACAAACTTTCATAGGAGCCATATGGCTAAAAAAAAGTTATTACCTGCTACAAAATCAAAAACTTTACCTGTTGTTTCAGATAATAACCTAAATTCATATCTTAATTTTGTTAATACTCTTCCTATATTATCGCAAGAAGAAGAACAAGATCTAGCTAAACGTTATAAATATAAAAAAGATTTAGATGCTGCTCAGCAGTTAGTTTTATCTCATTTAAGATTTGTAACTAAAATTGCTCGTGGATTCTCTGGCTATGGACTATCGATAGCTGATTTAATCCAAGAAGGTAATATCGGTTTGATGAAAGCTGTAAGTAAATTTGATCCTGACCAAGGTGTACGCCTAGTGTCTTTTGCAGTCCATTGGATTAAAGCTGAAATGCACGATTACGTACTTAAAAATTGGAAGATTGTAAAAGTTGCAACTACAAAAGCTCAACGAAAACTTTTCTTTAATCTAAGAAGTAGTAAAGACAAAATAGGCTGGCTAAATGCAGAAGATATAAAGCAGATAGCAGAAGAACTAAATGTTAAAGAAGAAACTGTAATAGAGATGGAAAAGAGAATGTGTCAAGGTGATGCAAGTCTTGATTTACCATATACAGATGATGAAGGTGAACAAACTAATCAGCAGACTTTATATCTTGAAGATAAATCTTCTAATGTTGAGCATCAGATAGTACAACAAGACTACTATGATAATTTTAAAGCAGTTGTCAAAGATGTTTTATCTGGGTTTGATACGCGAACTAAAGACATTATTATGTCACGTTATTTACTTGAGAAAAAAGTTAATTTACAAGATCTAGCAGCCAAATATAAAATATCTGCTGAAAGAGTGCGTCAAATAGAAGAAGAGGCTTTGACAAAACTTAAAAAAGCTATTAAGAATAGAAGTTGACTAATTAGTTTTATCTGTTATCACACAGGTTCCAAGTTCCATCTACTGTACCATCATTATGAACTCTTGTTATGTGGATATGAGGGTTATCAAGATCTTCAGCTTTAAATTCTATCGTTAGATTACCCATACCAGCATAGGATAAGGAGTCGGTATTGTGAAAAGTTTCATCGCAGATATCAATTTTTTGACCATCCCTGGTTACTCTATCTAAATCTAAATGTGTTTTACTTCCTCTTTCACCAAAACCTCCTTCACCACCAACTTCAGTTATATTAAGCTGATAGTTAGCTCTATCCCAGTGTACCTTATCAAGGTTAGCATTATCTGTGTGCAAGTATGTTAAAATGCCATCAAAAACTTTTTTATTTTCATTCATATGATGTCCTTGCCAAATATTTCCTTTTCCATTATGTAGGCTTCCTCCTTTTAATGTCGAGCCTGTAGGAAGTCTATCTACTACAGTATTAAGAGATATATCATGCAAAGCATCTGATGTATGAATTTCTCTATAGCCAGGATCCATTTTTATTATAAATTCATAAGAATATGCAGTTTTAAATGTACAAGCTATTACAAGAGTTAAAAATATAATATTAAGAGCTTTATGTTTCATGTTATTTTTAAATTAATTAGTAACTATAAATAAAACTATACCATGTTAAAAAGTTTAATTGTAAATATTTTTTGGAATTGGGCGTTTTAGATCTTAGTATACTTCTATAATGTGCTAGTATAAATGTAAGTATAAGTATAGGTATAAGTATAAGGATTAAAGTATAGATGAAAGATTTTATACCAAAAATAAAATCAAAAATAACTCAGCAAGTTTATCTTGATGGCTCTAAGAGTATAGCTAATAGATCATTGATAATAGCAGCTATGGCAGAAGGGCAAACCAGTTTTGAAAATCTTCCTAATAGTGCAGATGTGCTAGCATGTGTTGCAGCATTAAAAGAGTTAGGTTGTGATATTGAACATAATCAAAACAAAAAAACTTTAGTTATTGGCGGATGTGCGGGTAATTTTGCAAATTCTAAAGCTAAGATATTCTGTAATGAGTCAGGAACTTTGACTAGATTCATAATACCAATGCTAGCTGTACAAGCTACAGGTAAGTATTATGTATACGCTAAGCAAAGGATGATGGATAGACCCCTTGCAGATCAGCTAAAGCCACTTGAAAATTTGGGAATGGAAGCTTCTTACCATGAAAAAAATTATGCAATGCCTTTAACTATCCATGCAGACTCTTTATATGGTGGTAGTATTGAAGTAGATGGTAAAAAAAGCTCACAGTTTGCATCAGGTTTGTTAATGGCAGCACCATTTATGCAAAATGGGTTAAAACTAAATTCTATTACAGATCATAAGCAACCATATCTTGATATGACTACAAAAGTTATGGCAGAGTTTGGAGTTGATGTTGATATTGATAAAAATATTTATACTACAAAAAAATCAGAATATATATCACCTAAAAACTATATAGTAGAGCCAGATGTTTCGACTGCTTCATATTTTTGGGCATTTGCAGCTATTACTGGATCAACAATTAAAGTGATGAATGTCACAAAAAACTCAAAGCAAGGAGATATTAAGCTTTTAGAAGTGCTTGAAAAAATAGGTTGTCAGGTTGAGTATTTTAATGATGGGATACAAGTTACAGGCTCTAGTGAATTACAAGGTATAGAAGTAAATATGAGAAATTTTTCTGATACTTTTATGACTTTGGCTGCGATAGCTTGTTTTGCTAAAGGTGATACGTATATATCAGGGCTTACACATACAAGAGGTCAAGAATCTGATAGGGTATCTGCGATGGCAGAAGGACTTACAAAGTTGGGAATTTACGTTGAGACTACAGAAGATAGTATTATGATATCTCCTAGTAGAAGTAAATTCAGACCTGCAGAGGTTGATAGTCATAATGATCATCGTATTGCAATGTCTTTGGCACTTTTAGGTTTGAAGCATGATGGTGTTGTTGTGACAAATGCAGAAGCAGTTAGTAAAACTTGCCCAGATTATTTTGATAGAATGAGAGGGCTCGTTAATAACAAATAGTTTTGAGCTATAAGATTAATGTCATCTTAAACTTGGTTACAAGTAGTAATTGAAGTATAGAGCTTTATGAAGTCTATAGCCATGATGAGATTGAAATAGATTAAACATGACGTATAGGTTTAGGTATTAAGTTGGAAAAATTATGACGAATAAAGAGCGAATTATAATTAGATATCTTGGCCAAAGATGGTATAAGAAAGCTCTTATTATATCAGCTTCAAAACAAGTGTATTTTAGTAAAATAAATGCTCTAAAGTTGGTTGTATGTTCTGGGTATTTACAAAAAGAAAATCCTGTAGGTTGTAAATTTGCTATAGATGCTTGGCCTTTTGAACACAAGTTTTTTGATCTGATAATTTTGGATGATAGTTTGGTTGATTGTCCAAAACAGATGAAGAGTTTGCTTGAGCAGCTGCATTTCTGTTTAGCGGATGATGGAGAGGTTATTGTTGCCTCTACAGGAAAAGTAAGACTCTATAAAGTTGTGTCTAAATTTTTAGCAAATGGTTTTCTTAGTAGAAAACTACATCTAATAAATTATACAAATAATTTTGTTGTAAATATCACTAAGAAAATAATAAGTAAAAACTTTGTAGTAGTGTTTAAAAAAGATAATTTTTTTACGACTAATGTTCTTAATGTTGAAGAATTAGTCAAAAAGCCAGCTAAAAATAAAGTATATAGTGGTGGCTGTGTTAGTAGGGAAGTATATGAGCATATTCAAGAAAAAAAGTAATGTAATTGCATACACTGATGGAGCATGTAAAGGTAATCCAGGTATTGGTGGTTGGGGTGCAATTCTTAGCTATAATGGTGTAGATAAAGAAATCTATGGAGCTGAAAAAGATACGACTAACAATCGTATGGAGCTTCTAGCAGCGATAAAAACTCTCGAAGTATTAAAAAGAAAATGTGATATCACAATATATACAGATTCTAAATATTTGCAAAATGGTATTAATGCTTGGTTAAAGAACTGGAAAGCTAACGGTTGGAAAACAGCTGCAAAAAAAGAAGTTAAAAATAAAGACTTATGGCAAGAGCTAGATGAGTTAACAACTAAACACAATGTTACATGGAGCTGGGTAAAAGGTCATAGTGGAAATTCTGGCAATGAAAAAGCAGATGAGCTAGCAAATAAAGCTATTGCTGAACTAATGGAGAAATAAAGTGGAGAATCTTAGTCATAAAAAGATTTTAGTTTTATATACTGGTGGTACTATCGGAATGGTTAGTACTGAGCAAGGCTATGATGTTGAAGAAGGTTATCTTACCAAAGCTATTGAGCAGGCTAGAGATTTTCATGCTTATAATATGCCTGAGTTTGAAATTAAAGAGTACAGAAACCTTATAGACTCATCAAATATTAATCCTAAAAGATGGATATCTTTAGCTTTGGATATTGCAAAGAACTATCAAGATTATGATGGCTTTGTAATTCTACATGGTACAGATACTTTAGCATATACAGCATCTGTACTATCTTTTATGCTAGGTGAAATCCAAAAACCTGTGATTGTAACAGGATCTCAAATTCCTATTTCAAAGATTAGATCAGATGCAATATCAAATATCATGAATAGTTTAATATTTGCGTGTAGTGATGATATAAAAGAAGTTTGTGTATATTTTAATCAAAAGCTACGCCGTGGTAATAGAACTACAAAGGTTTCAGCAACTGACTTAGATGCTTTTATATCTCCAAATTATCCAAGTCTAGCTTATGTTGGTATAGATCTAGATTTGAGAAAAACTCGGTTATGGCAAAGAGAGTCTTGTGAATACACACCTAAGTTAGAAACATTAGGCGTGCCAAAAATAGCTATTTTGACAATTTTTCCAGGTATGGATAGTGATATTTTAGATGCTGTGTTAGAGCCGCCTTTACAAGGATTAATACTTAAAACTTATGGCTCAGGAAATATTCCAAATGATCCAAATATTGTTAGCAGTCTAAAAAAAGCTAATGATCGAGGTGTGATTATGATTAACTGTACTCAATGTTTGTATGGTACTGTTAAAATGGATGCTTATAAGACAGCACGAGGTCTAACTGAAGCGGGAGTTATTTCGGGTCGTGATATGACTGATGAAGCAGCTCTTGGTAAGCTTTTTTATCTCTTAAGTCAGCCAAATATATCTCATCAAGAAATAAAAGATGCCTTTAATGTCTCTTTACAAGGAGAGGTTACAATATAAATTATATACAGATAAGTATTGTTCATTTAGCTATAGTAAGATATTATATGAATTATAATATATGAAAAGTAGTTCATACAAATTGAGGAGTTAAAATGAGTAATATTGCTGAATTAATAAAAGGCAACAGAGAGTGGGCTGAAGAAATTAAAAGAACAAACCCTGATTTTTTTGAAACATTATCGAAAGGTCAATCTCCAGAATATCTTTGGATTGGTTGTTCTGATAGTCGTGTACCGGCTAACCAAGTTTGTGGTCTAATTCCTGGTGAGGTATTTGTACACCGTAATGTAGCAAATGTTGTATCTCTTACAGATTTAAACTGTTTATCTGTGTTGCAATTTGCAGTAGAGGTTTTGAAAGTTAAAAAAATTATTATCTGTGGTCACTATGCTTGTGGTGGTGTTGAGACTGTTGTTAGAGATAAAAGTTATGGTCTAATTGATAACTGGTTGACTTCTATCCGTGAAGTAAAAGAGCAAAATAAAAAGTTTGTTGAAGAAACTCTAGCTTATTTGAAAGATAATGAAGAAGAATATATGAAGAAAAAAGTTGATATGATGTGTGAGCTAAATGCTCTTCATCAAGCTTTAAACCTTTGTAAAACTACAGTTGTTAAAAATGCTTGGGCTAAAGGTCTAGAGTTTACAGTTCATGCAGCTATCTATGGTGTTGCAGATGGCAAGCTTTATGAAATTGGTGGTGGTGTTGGTTCTAGAGAAGAGATGGATATTATTTATGTAGAAGCTCTGGAAGCTATTAAATCTAGATATTGTAAGTAATATTAAATCTTAAGTCTAATAAAGACTTTTTAAGAATCCACTTTTGAAAAATCGATGATTAACCTTTTATTATCATCATTACCTTCACTATAAACACTACCTTGATATTGTTGTGCCATTGGGCAGCCTTTTGAGCCTAATACAATTTTGTGAACAGCGCGAGAAAGTGTAATTGAACACATTGCTCCAGATTCATCTTGTATTGGTAATACAGCACTATAATTACCATTACTAGGTTGGCAAATTTCATAAGAGTTTGGATTTAAACGACCATTACTAAAATCACCATGGATTTCGTTACATGTAAGATCATACTGTGTTCTATCTGTTGGTATTGCATTTACTGTACTATTACCTGAGATGATTTTTACAGAGGTATATCCGTCAAAATCTGATAGCTTTGCTGAGTATGCTGCAGGGAGTGTTAAACCAGTGATTAAAGAGATTAATATAATTTTTTTCATACAAAAAACCATATATTGATTAAAAGTGTATAAATCAATAATACTACAGTTGCTACTTTATTAAACTATTTTTTGATGATTACTAAGGTGTTTAATGTTCTAGTTTTTATAGAAAAATTTTGTTAATAATCATATTATATAACCTATATGTACTTTATTTTACTATAGATGCCTTACTCAGAAGCAGATACCAAAGCTAAGCTTATAACTCCAAAACTACGTGATAGTGGTTGGGATGAGAGATATATTACTAGAGAGAAATATTATTTTACAGATGGGCGTAAACAAGCTGGTGGAGCTAGAGGTGAAAAGAAATTTGTAGACTATTTATTGCGTTATCAGGATATAAACTTAGCAATTGTTGAGGCAAAAAAAGAAGATGTAAACTATAAACAGGGTCTACAACAAGTTATAGCTTATGGTAGAGCGCTAGATGTTGAATATGTTTACTCTACAAATGGACATAATATCCTCGAATATCATATCCCAACAGGTCAAAGCCAAGATGTAGATGAATTTCCAACTCCTAGAGAACTCTTTGAACGTAAATATCCAAATATTAATAAAGTTAGACAAAATGTAGTTACACAAGAGTTTTTCTCGGATGGGACAAAGACACCTCGCTATTATCAAAAGATAGCTGTACAAAAAACTATAGATGCTCTTAGTAGTGGAAAAGATAGAATCTTACTAACATTAGCGACAGGGACTGGTAAAACATATATAGCTTTTCAGGTAGCATATAGAGCACTTGAATCAAGATGGCGAAAGAATGATACAGGTAATAAAAAGCCACGAATCTTGTACTTGGCAGATAGAAATATCTTGATAGAGCAAGCTATGAATGAGTTTAATCCGCTAGAGAATGATTGTAAAAGATTACAAGGTGTTTCGATTAAGAAAAATGGTGGTAAAGTGCCATTAAGTGGTAATATCTTTTTTGCGATTTATCAAGCAGTAGCCGAGAATAAAAATCGCCAATATTTAATTACAGATAGTGAAGATGATAGCCTCACAGCATACTATAAACAGTACCCAGCAGATTTCTTTGATTTGATAATTATCGATGAGTGTCATCGTGGTAGTGCCAATGATGATAGCTCATGGCGTGAGATTATTGAGTATTTTTCTAGTGCTGTACATCTAGGGCTGACAGCTACACCTAAAAGGGATGTCAATGGTGATACTTATAGCTACTTTGGCGATCCTATTTATGAGTACTCGCTTAAAGATGGTATTAATGATGGTTTCTTGACTCCATATAAGGTTAAACGCATTACGACAAATATTGATGAATATCGGCCTAATACTCATGATAGTGTAGATGGAGATTTGCCAAATAAGGTCTATGGTATCAGTGATTGGGAGAAAACTATCACCAGTCAACAACGCCATGAGCTAATTGCAAAGACTGTACTTGATAATATCAATAAGATGGATAAGACTATAGTCTTTTGTAAAAATCAGCCGCATGCTCTCGAGCTAAAGCTAGCTATAGATAGATTTAAAAAAGTCAAAAATCCTGACTACTGTGTGCGTGTGACTTCTGATGAGGGGCAAATTGGGCGTGATTATCTCGAGCAGTTTCAAGATAATGATAAAGATATACCTGTGATTTTAACATCATCAAAAATGCTAACTACTGGTGTAGATGCTAAAAATGTCCGCAATATCGTGCTAATAGCCCCGATAGAGTCAATGATTGAGTTTAAGCAGATAATTGGTAGAGGTACACGAACTTTTGAGGGTAAAGATTTTTTTACAATTCTAGATTTTGTCAAAGCTAGTGATAAATTCTATGATAAAGAATGGGATGGTGTCGCTGATGTGGTTACAGATGTCAAAGCTGATGGTAAATCCAAAGATGATGTAAAAGAAGTTAAAGAAATAGATCCTATAGAAAACCTTAAAGAAAAAGATGATGAGCCTAAAAAACACGAGCCAATCAATATCACCATAAAAGGACGTAAGCTTAAAGTACTAGATATAGAAACTAGTTATGTCGGAGTTGATGGACGACCGATTGCAACGCAAGAGTATCTTGAGCAATTAATCGGTGTATTAGGTAAATATTGCCAGCATAATGAACAAGCTCTCAAAGATGCTTGGGCAAATCCTAAGTATAGGCAAACACTATTAGCTAAACTCGAGGAGATGTTAAGCTTTGGGCAAAATATTAACAATATCAAAGCGATCTTTAAAGCTAAAGATAGTGATATCTATGATGTGCTAAATCATCTAGTTTTTAGTAAAGATATTATCACTCGTGAACAAAGGGCAGTTGCTGCAGAGTCATCAGAGTTTATACAGCAGTTACAAAATGCTAAGGCGAGGGAGTTTCTACTTTTTGTCTTAGATAAGTATAAAAAAGATGGTGTAGTTGAGCTAGAACAAAAAAGACTACCGTCATTAGTTGAGTTAAGTGGTCTTGGGCCAGTTTCGGAGCTTGCCAATGATTTTGGTGGTATGGCACAGTTAAAAGAAAGCTATTTGCAGTTGCAAAGGGAGATTTATAGGTAGATGTCAAATAAAACTAAAAATAATCATTATGTTCCAAAGTTTTATTTAAAAAATTTCTTTAATAACCAGGGTATCTTATTTGAGAAAAATCTAGAGTCTGGAAGGATCTTAGAAAGAGATATAAAAACAATAGCTAAAGTAGGCTCAAAAAAGAACTTGTATACTATCAAAGAATTAGAAAAGATAACAAATGAAGATATAGAGAAGTGTATAAGGTTATTTACAAAACATAAGAATATAGAAGAAATTGACTATAAGCATCTATTATTACTAAAAAATTTTTTAAATGATGAAATAGGTTTACTTTTAAATAATACACTTGGTAAATATACGCATAAAAATAAAGATTTTGAAGATATCGTAAATAAGTTAATAACAGAAACTAATAATATAGGAACATCAAGAACTCAAGAAGATTTATATTCTTTTTACGAAACAAGATTTTTGCCTGTGTATAATGGAATTTTAAAAAGTAATAAATTGTCCTTGCTTCAAGAAAGTGAAGAACCGATGAAGAGGTTTAATTATAAACTGTATAATTACCTACAATTAAATTTATATTTTTATAATTTTACCTATCATAAACTTATGGTTGAAGCTTCAAAATCTTGCAATACTATTAAAAAAGCTAAATCTGACTTATACAAGAGTGAAAGAGAGCTTATTAAATATTCATTTTTTGATTTCGTGGGATATATGTTTATACAAAGTTTTAGAACTAAAAAAATGATAACTGAATTAGAGAGTGTCCTTCCAAAAAATGTATATTTTTTATACAATCATATAGTTGCAAATGTTCTAGCAAATCAATGTATAACTCAAGGGTATAAGTTAGTCTTAATAAAGAATGATACAAATATATCATTTATTACATCCGATATTCCAGTCATAAATATATACAATGAAATAAATCAAAAAGAAGGGCTAGGATTATACGAGCTGTATTATCCTTTATCTAATAATCTATCAGTATTATTTACTGATAAAAAGTGCTATAAAAACAACGAAATTATAATCAATGAAAATCAGGTTAATTATTTTAATGAATGCATGATTAAATCTGCTTATAATTATATTTATTCTTCAGATCAAGAATTATTAAATGATATAAGCAGGTAGTAGTGTATACAAAATCAATATTTGTCATACTACGGCACCGACCGTAGTATCCATCGACAAAATAATAATAGATGTATAAAAATACACCGTCATCCTGAACTTGTTTCAGGATCTCAATAGGGTTGATAGTATGGTGAGATGCTGAAATAAATTCAGCATGACAATAAATATGTTATGGAAAAAAACAAAAAATGAGCGAATTATATAAATTACCAGCAGGGTGGGAGTGGAAGAAGTTAGGAGACTTTGTAAGCATAAAAGGTGGTAAAAGATTACCTAAAGGCGAAAAATTACGAGAAACAAAGACTGACTATCCGTATATTAGAGTCGCTGACTTTAATAATTTTAACTCTATTGATATAAATTCTGTTCAGTATATAAGTAAAGAAGTATTTGATAAAATTAAAAATTATACAATTTCAAAAGATGATATCTATATAAGTATCGCTGGAACTATAGGAAAAACAGGCGTTATTCCTGTAAGTTTGGATGGTGCTAATTTAACAGAAAATGCGGCGAAAATTGTATTTGATATATCAGAATATAATCAGAGTTTTTTAGTATATTTCACAACGACATTTACTTTTTTAGATCAGATAGGATTAGCTACAAAAACGGTAGCTATGCCAAAACTAGCTTTAACTAGATTAAAAAATGTACAAATCCCTCTCCCACCACTAGCAGAGCAAAAGCTAATAGTTGCCAAGTTAGATAGTCTTTTTGGGAAGATTGATAAGGCGATAGAGCTACACCAGCAAAATATTACAAATGCCAATACTCTAATGGCTAGTACCCTTTATAAGACTTTTAAAAAGTTGGAGGGGGAGTATTCAAAACAGAAAATAGAGTCTTTTTCTAAAGTTGGAACAGGAGTAACACCTTTAAAAAGTAGAAAAGATTATTATAACGGCTCTATAAATTGGATAACAAGTAAAGCTACTGGTTATGATTTTGTTACAGAAGCTGAAATGTTTATCACAGATTTTGCCATAAAAGAATGTCGCTTGAAAGTTTATCCCAAAGGAACTCTTGTAGTAGCACTGTATGGACAAGGTAAAACAAGAGGGCAAGTCACAGAATTGCTTATTGAATCAGCCACAAATCAAGCTGTTGCAACGATTGTTGTAGATAAAAACCAAAATAATAAGTATCTTAAATTTTTTCTAAAAAAATCATATTTAGATTTAAGAGAAAAAGCATCTGGTGGAACTCAAGCAAATTTGAACTTAACAATTATTAAAAATATAGAAGTACCACTACCACCACTACAAACCCAACAACAAACTGTAGAGTATTTGGATAGTATTGCCACAAAGGTTGATAAGATTAAGCAATTAAATGAGCAGAAATTAGAAAATTTAAAGGCATTAAAAGCCAGTATTTTAGATAAGGCATTTCGTGGGGAGTTGTAGAACAAGCTTACAGTCATCCTGAACTTGTTTCAGGATCTCATTAGGATTGAGAAAATGGTGAGATGCTGAACTAAATTCAGCATGACAATAAGATATTATGGAAAATAAAGACTACAGTCATCCTGAACTTGTTTCAGGATCTTATTAGGATTGAGAATATGGTGAGATGCTGAACTAAATTCAGCATGACAATAAAATATTATGGAAAAATAAAGACTACAGTCATCCTGAACTTGTTTCAGGATCTTATTGGGATTGAGAAAATGGTGAGATGCTGAACTAAATTCAGCATGACAATAAAATATTATGGAAAAATAAAAACTAGAGTCATCCTGAACTTATTTCAGGATCTTATTAGGATTGAGAAAATGGTAATATGCTGAAATAATTTGATTTAGACTATCGATATTTAGGAAGTAAAGAACTAATGAATAAAAGAGGTTTTGTTTATATACTAACAAATCAAAATCAAACAGTTTTGTATATAGGTGTTACATCAAACCTCAAACAAAGAATCTATCAGCATAAAAATATGCTAGTAGAAGGTTTTTCTAAGAAATATCGTACTCATAAGTTAGTATATTATGAAATAGCAGAAAATATTGAGTCTGCTATATTAAGGGAAAAACAGCTCAAACGATGGCATAAGGATTGGAAAGTTAATTTGATTAAACAGAGTAACCCTGATTTAGATGATCTATATGATAGTCTATAGTGAGATCCTGAAACAAGTTCAGGATGACAGACAGTTTTAAAAGCGGCGTAAAATCTAAAACTCCCCTTCGAGTGTCGAAGGGGTGGGCTGCGAAGCAGGACGGGGTAGTCTTAAAAAAGAGAGAACAAAAATGCAATCAAAGATAAATAGAATAACAGATATACTAAGGCGAGATGATGGAATCAGCGGAGCGATGCACTATACTGAGCAAGTCAGCTGGATTCTTTTTTTAAAATTCTTAAATGACTATGAGAATGAAAAAGCTTTTGAGGCAGATCTAACAGGCGAAGAATATACATTTGTCCTAGATGAGAAATATCGCTGGAATACTTGGGCCGCACCAAAGGGTGCAGATGGTAAACTTGATGTTATCAATGCTGATAGTGGTGATGATTTACTTGAGTTTGTTAATAAAGAGCTTTTTCCATATCTGAAATCTTTTAAATCCATAGATGAAAATGTTAAAACTCTTAAATATAAAATAGGTGCAGTATTTGAGTATATAGATAACCGTGTAGCTAGTGGTCATACTTTGCGTGACGTTATTAATGAGATTGATGAGTTAAATTTTAATAAAAAAGAAGATCTATACCAACTATCACAGATCTATGAAAATTTACTTAAAGAGATGGGTTCTGATGGTGGTAATAGTGGCGAGTTCTATACTCCAAGACCATTAGTTAAGGCTATCGTAGATGTGGTTAATCCTCAAGCTGGACAAACGGTCTATGATCCAGCAGCTGGGACTTGTGGCTTTTTGATAGATGCTTATGAGCATATGTATAGCAAAGAGCTATCAACTACACAACTTGCGTTTCTTAATGAAGAGACTTTCTTTGGTAAGGAGAAAACACCTTTATCATACGTAATGGGTATGATGAATATGATCCTACATGGTATAACATCACCAAATATTAACAAGGCAAATACACTTGTTAAAGATATTCGCAGTCTTGAGGAGAAAGATCGTTTTGATATTATTCTCGCTAATCCACCATTTGGCGGTAAAGAAAAAGCAGCTATTCAAACTAACTTTCCAATCAAATCAAATGCTACTGAGCTACTATTTTTACAACATATTTACAAAAGCTTAAAGCTAGGTGGTAGATGTGGTGTGGTTGTGCCAGAAGGAGTACTTTTCCAGACAAATAATGCTTTTAAAAATGTCAAAAAAGAACTATTAGAAAACTATAATGTCCATACTATAGTTTCATTACCTGCTGGAGTGTTTTTACCATATAGCGGAGTTAAGACAAATGTGATTTTCTTTGATAGAGAGGGTAGCACTACAGATATTTTCTATTATGAAATTACACCGCCATATAAACTGACTAAAAATAAACCTATTCAGTTTGAGCATTTCAAAGAGTTTTTAGAAATTTGGCAATCTCGCAAGCTTACAGAAAATAGCTGGATAGTTAAAGTAGAGGACATCAAAGACTATGATATATCAGCTAAAAATCCTAACAAAATTGAAACAATCGAGCATAAATCGCCGTTAGAATTAGTAAATGAAATCAAGCAAAATACTGCTGAAATAGATAAGCTAATAGGTGAGATTGAAAGTATTCTTTAAATTTTTCTATTTAAAATTCTATACAAAACATAAGAGATCACAGCAGCTACTATATTTACAAAAAATATTGCTTCCACATACTCATTATAAACAGAACCACTAAATAACATAAGTGAGTTTAAAACTGTATAAATAGCATAAAATATCAGACAAGCTGCTTTAAATTGAGCATTTTTAAATAGTGCTAAAATCGAGAATATAAATAGTCCTAATTGGAAAATTCCTATCTGAGTAACAGCAGGAGTGAAAATCCATCCTTGAAATTTACTTATACTATCCCCATCTAGTAAATATGTATAACTGTTAATAAAACTAAAAAAGCTAATATTACTAACAATAAAGTAATTTGCATAAATATTTACATGGTGTTTACCATACATAATACTTGAATGCAGAAACGCTATTATAAAAGGTGATATTAGTAAGCAGATACTTATAATGACAGTTACCATGAGTTATAAAACTTTTGTAGAAAATAGCTAGATTCTACAATAAATGTTTTGGGTTGTCATATATTTAATGATAAACATATAGACAATCTAGTAGATGATAGTTAAAATTTGCTACTAGAAAATTGTTAAATAAATAAAAGGAAAACTTAATAATGCAAGTTACTGTAGAGAAAAAAGAAGGAATTCATTGTTCACTATTAATCGAAGTTCCAGCTAATGAAATTGATAGCGCTGTGACTAAAGAAGTTAATAAAACAGCTAAAACTATCAAAATGGATGGTTTCAGACCTGGTAAAGTACCTGCTGGTATGGTTAAGAAAAAGTATGGTGAGCAAATCCGTATGGAAGTAATTTCTGACCTGATTCCTCAAAAATACTCAAAAGCTATTCAAGATGAAAAATTAGCAGTAGCTGGTATCGAAGTTGATCTTAAAGAAAATAAAGAAGGTGAGCCTCTTAAGTTTGTAGTAAACTGTGAGCTTTTCCCAGAATTTGAAGTAACTGGTTTTGAGAAAATTGAAGTACAAAAGCCAACTGTTGAGCTTACTGATAAAGAAGTTAAGCAAATGATCGAAAACCTTAGAAAGCAACTTGCTACATATTCAGAAGTAGAAAGAGCTGTAGCAAAAGATGACAAAGTTGTTATCGATTTCGTAGGTAAAAAAGATGGTGAAGTTTTCGAAGGTGGTTCAGCTAACGATCAAGAGTTAGTAATTGGTTCTGGTCAAATGATCCCTGGTTTTGAAGATGGTATCATCGGTATGAACAAAGATGAGCAAAAAACTATCACTGTAACTTTCCCAGAAGAGTATCAAAACAAAGATCTTGCTGGCGCTGAGGCTACTTTTGATATTACTGTTAAGAAAATTCAAGAAGCTCAACTACCAGAAGTTGACGAAGAGTTCGTTAAGAAGTTTGGTGTAAAAGGTGGTGTTGATACTTTTGAAGATGAAATCAAAGAAAATATGCAAAGAGAACTTAAATTCATCTTGCAAAGAAAGACAAAGGATCAAGTATTCAAAGGTCTAAGAGAGATTGCTGAATTTGAAACTCCAAAAGCTTTAATCAAAAGAGAAATAGATGCGGCTAAGCAAAACTTAGTTAAGCAAATGGGTGGTGGTCAAAACTTTGATGTAAACCAGCTTCCAGATAATCTATTTGAAGATAATGCTAAGCAAAAAGTAGAAACTAGCTTAGTGCTTGATAGTTTGATGAAGTCTCAAAAATTTGAAGCTACTGAAGAAGAAGTTGATAGCTTATTATCAGAAATGGTTCAAGCTTATGAAGAGCCAGAGAAGACTAAAGAAGAAATCAAGAAAAATGAAAGAGAAATGTCTAATCTAAAAGCACTAGTTGTAGAAAACAAACTAACTGACTGGGTATTAGATCAAGCTCAAGTAACTGAAAAAGAAGAAGATTTCTTTGAAATTATCAAAGAAAATATGCAAGCGCAACAAGCTGGATTCTAATTTTTCGTTTTTTTAATAAGAGGTTATAAATGATAACTAATAATTTAGTTCCTACTGTTGTTGAAAAAAGCGCAGGCGGTGAGAGAGCTTATGATATTTACTCAAGATTGCTTAAAGAGCGAATTGTTTTTTTAAACGGTGAAGTAAATGATCAGTCAGCAAATCTTGTAATTGCTCAGCTTTTGTTCTTAGAATCAGAGGATCCTGATAAAGATATTTATTTCTATATCAATTCACCAGGTGGTATGGTTACTGCTGGTATGGGTGTGTATGACACTATGCAATTTATCAAACCTGATGTAAATACTATTTGTATCGGTTTGGCTGCTAGTATGGGCTCACTTTTATTAGCAGGTGGAACTAAAGGTAAGAGATATAGCTTACCAAGTTCACAAATTATGATTCATCAGCCTTTAGGTGGATTCAAAGGACAAGCTTCTGATATAGAGATTCATGCAAAAAATATCTTACGTATCAAAGAAAGATTAAACAAAGTCTTAGCTCATCATACTGGCCAAGATTTAGAAACTATCGTTAGAGATACAGATAGAGATAACTTTATGATGGCTGAGGAAGCAAAAGAATATGGTCTTATAGATCATGTTATTGAGTCTCGTGAAGCAATAATAAAATAAATAAAGGAAGTCTAATTTAAAAAATGGCTAAAATTCTATATTGTTCTTTTTGTGGTAAGTCACAACAAGAAGTCAAAAATATTATCTCTGGTAGAGATGGTAATATCTGTAATGAATGTGTCAGTAAATGTGCTGATAAAATCCATAGTGGTGGCAGTGTTGCTGCAGCTGAAGATATTTCTTTTGAAAAATTACCAAAACCAGTAGAGATTAAGAAGTATCTGGATGATTATATCATCGGTCAAGATAATGCTAAAAAAGTACTATCTGTAGCAGTATATAATCATTATAAAAGAATCACTTCTGAGGCTACAAAAGATGATGATACTGAGCTTAAAAAGAGTAATGTTTTACTAATTGGACCAACCGGTTCAGGTAAAACTTTATTTGCACAGACTTTAGCAAAACTACTTAATGTACCTTTTGCAATTGCCGATGCCACTACTCTTACAGAAGCAGGCTATGTTGGTGATGATGTTGAGAATATCATTGTCAGGTTATTACAGAATGCTGAGTTTGATGTTGCGAAAGCTCAAAAAGGTATCATCTATATAGATGAAATTGATAAGATTGCACGTAAGTCAGAGAGTGCATCAATTACTAGAGATGTATCTGGTGAGGGTGTACAACAAGCACTGTTGAAACTTATTGAAGGTACTGTATCTTCAGTTCCGCCAAAAGGTGGTAGAAAACATCCAAATCAAGATATGATTGAAGTTGATACTTCAGATATCTTGTTTATTTGTGGTGGTGCTTTTGCTGGTATTGAAAAAGTTGTTAAACATAGAATGGATAAAGTTAGTATTGGCTTTAACGCCGATGTTATCCAACAAAAAAACAGCTTAGATACAGAAAAACTGATGAAAAAAGTTGAGAGTGAAGATTTAACTAGATTTGGTCTGATACCAGAGCTTATTGGTCGTTTACCCATGGTTACAGTTCTAAATGAGCTAACAGAAGAAGACCTTGTTAAAATCTTAACTGAACCAAAGAATGCTCTTATTAAACAATATATAAAGCTATTTAAGTTTGATGAAGTAGATGTTGAGTTTACAGATGAAGCTTTAGTTGAGATTGCTAAAAAAGCAATTGCTAAGAAGACTGGTGCTAGAGGTCTGAGAACTATTCTAGAAAATGTACTTCTTGAATTGATGTTCCATGTTCCTTCTTCACAAGACATTGAGAAAGTTGTCGTTAGTGATAAAGTAATATTAGAACAAGAAGAACCAATACTAGTAACTAAAACTAAAGAGCACAAGCAATTAAAAGATATAATCTAAAAAATTCACAGGAGTATATGAGTTTATGTCAGAAACCTTAAATGTTGTTCCTGTTATTCCCTTAAGAGATGTAGTTATATATCCATCAATGACTATCCCACTAAACGTTGGGCGTAAGAAATCTATAGAGGCTGTAAAGCAGGCATCAAATAATTATGATAATTATATTTTATTAGCAACACAAAAAAATGGTTCAAGTAGTGGAGATGTTGTAGAAAATATCTATGATATCGCAACGCTTGCTAAGATTGTTCAGGTTATGAAGCTACCTGATGGTACTTTAAAAATCATTGTTGAAGGGGTTGCTAAAAGATTAGTTGCTCAATATAAAGATGAAGAAGGTTGTATTTATGCAAATTTAGATAGTTTGCACATAGATGATAGCTATAATCCAGATCAAGTAGATAAAGAGTTAAAAGCTATTTTATTATCAGTATCAGACTCTCTTAAGAAATTTGTCGATCTAAGTGGTAAGGTTTCAAAAGAAACTTTAGCTGCTCTGGTTGATACTGAAGAGCCTCATAAGTTTATTTATGAAATATCAACTATTCTAAATTCTGAGATTGCTAAGAAGCAAAAGATTTTAGAAGCTACTGATATAAAAAATAAAGCATTATTGTTATTAACTTGTCTACATGAAGAGTTAGAAATCTTAGAGCTTGAAGGCAAAATAAAAGATAGAGTAAAAGCACAGGTTGATAAAAACCAACGTGAGTACTATCTAAATGAACAAGTTAAAGCTATTTATAAAGAGCTTGGTGAAGCTGACGAAGAATCTGAAGTATCTGCTTTAAAAAAGAAGATTGAAAATACAGAGATGTCAGAAGAAGCAAAAGAGAAATGCTTAAAAGAACTTAAAAAGTTAAAAGCAATGCCACCATCATCTTCTGAATCAGCGGTTTCTAGAAACTATATTGAAACTATACTTTCTCTACCATGGGGTAAAAGAGCAAAAGTTAAAAAAGATATTAACTTAGCTGAAAAAGTTTTAGAAAAAGATCATTATGGTATTAAGAAAGTAAAAGAAAGAATACTTGAGCATTTAGCTGTCCAAATAAAGAGAGATAGCAATACTAAAGCTCCTATATTGTGTCTAGTAGGCCCTCCAGGTGTTGGTAAAACGTCTATAGGACAATCTATAGCTAGAGCTACGGGGCGTGAATATGTGCGTATGGCTCTTGGTGGTGTACGTGATGAATCTGAGATTAGAGGGCATCGCCGTACTTATATTGGATCTATGCCTGGTCAAATTATCCAAAAGATAATTAAGTCAAAGACAGAGAATCCACTATTTTTATTAGATGAAATAGATAAAATTTCTTCTGATTTTAGAGGTGATCCATCAGCAGCATTGCTTGAGGTTTTAGATCCTGAGCAAAATAGTACATTTAATGATCATTATCTTGAAGTAGATTATGATTTATCGAAAGTGATGTTTGTTGCTACAGCTAACTCTTTGGATATAGATCCAGCTTTGCGTGATAGATTAGAGATTATCCATTTATCTGGATATACGGAGATTGAGAAGCAAGCTATTGCAAAACAGTATCTTGTACCAAAGGCTCTCGATAACAATGGTCTGACTAAGAAAGAGATTAATTTCACTCCAAAGGCAATCTTAGATGTAATTAGGTATTATACTAGAGAAGCAGGCGTTAGGAATTTACAACAGAAAATTGATGGTGTATGCCGTAAGGGAGTTAAGAACCTTCTAAAAGATCCTGAGCATGGGAAAATATCAATTACTCATAAAAACCTAGAAGATTATCTAGGCGTACATCAGTTTGATTATGGTATCAAAAATGCTAAGCCAAAAGTTGGTCAGGTTACAGGTCTTGCTTGGACATCTGTCGGTGGTGAGTTATTAACTATTGAAGCATTGGCTATGCCTGGCAAAGGTAAGGTTAAATATACTGGTAGCCTTGGCGATGTTATGAAAGAGTCGATAGATGCTGCATTTAGTGTTATGCGTTCAATTTCTAAAGATTATAAGCTTGGCGATGATTTTTATGAGAAAAAAGATGTTCATATCCATGTGCCAGAAGGCGCAACTCCGAAGGATGGGCCAAGTGCTGGTATCGCTATGACAACAGCTTTAGTTTCTGTGTATACTAATAAACCTGTTAGAAATGATATCGCAATGACTGGTGAGGTGACTCTACGTGGTGAAGTTTTACCTATAGGTGGTTTAAAAGAGAAACTTTTAGCTGCTCTAAGAGGTGGAATTAAAGAGGTTTTGATACCAAAACAGAACGTTAAGAACCTTGCAGATGTTGATAAAGAAATTACGGAAAAATTACAAATTACGCCTGTAAATAGTATAAAAGAGGTGTTAGAAAGAGTTTTTTAACATTTTTGTGTTGAATCGGTTTTTTATTAGTGATATAAAGGTAAATGACGAATGTCAATTTATAAAACAAAAGGAGTTATAAAATGAACAAAAGTGAATTAGTAAGCTTTATGGCGACAGAAGCAGGAGTTACTAAAGGTGATGCTCTAAATCTTTTAGATGCTTTCATCGATGGTGTTTCTAGTGCTCTTAAATCTGGCGATTCTGTTACTCTAGTAGGCTTTGGTACTTTTCAAGTAAAAGAAAGAAGTGCAAGAGAAGGTAGAAACCCTAAGACTGGTGAAACTATCAAAATTGCTGCTTCAAAAGTTCCTAGCTTTAAAGCAGGTAAAGGTCTTAAAGACGCAGTAAAATAAAAAAATTCACAAAAAAGTGATTTTTTTGAAAGGCATGCTTAACAGTATGCCTTTTTTTTATCTATAATATCTATAAGTTAATAAAATCTAGTTGAATTAAGGTTAGTGAAATGTTGCAATCATTTAATGATAGGCTAAAAGGACCATTTACATGGACTGTTGTTATATCAATCAGTTTTATATTTGTAATCTCTGGTATGAGCTTCTTTTTTACAAATATGGGTGGCAGTAAATCATATATCGCGAAAGTTGGAGATAATGAAATAAGTTCTCAACAATTTGAGCAATACTCTCAGCAAGCAAAGACTAAAGAGCAAAAAAGACAAGTACTAGATCAAATGATAAATCAATATCTAGTTTTAGCTGATTCACAACGTCACGGTATTGTTTTATCCAAGTTTGTTTTACAATCTGCTATATTTACTAACCACATGTTTTTTGGCGAAGATGGTAAGTTCTCAACTGAGAAGTTAAAACAAGTTGCTCAATATGTTGGTGGAATGGGACGACTAGAGCAAATGATGTCTCAAAATCTTCAAGGCACAATTATTCCAAAAAATATTACTGATACAGAATTTACTACAGATTATGAAAACAAATCTCTAGCAAGTATATATGCAGTAAATAAAGAGATTGAGTATACAAAGATTTCACCAAGTGCTCTAGAAACTGAAGTTAATCCATCTCAAAAAGATTTACAAGACTACTATAATGCACATAAAGTCGAGTATATGACTCCAGCGCAAAAGACAATTAGTTATTATGAAATTTCAAAAGATGATTTTATAACAAATGATAGTATAAATGACCAGCAAGTTAAAGATTATTATAATAGTCATAAAGACTTGTTTAAGAAATTAGATGAAAAAACTAAAACAACTATCAAAAAAATTATTCAAAATAGACAAGCTTTAGAACAATTTAATAAATTTGCTCAAGGCGTTGATAGTGCTAGTTTTAATAAGTTGGAAAATAAATTGGGCAAGCCTAAAACTATAGATATCATAAATAATAGTGATAGCGCAGTGAAAGGTGTTAGTAATAGCATGTTTTTTGCTAGTGCGGATAAGTATGCAAGTATTCCTCAGTCTGAAAATAAGCTTCTAGTTTATCAGGTGGATAAGTCACAAAAGGCAACGCAACAGAAGTTTGCTGAGGTTAAAGATAAAGTTAGTCAAGCTTACATAAAGGAAAAATCACAAAAGTTAGCATTAGAAAAAGCAGGTAAATTAGTTAGTGATCTAAATAGTGATAAGAAAGTAGATGCTAGCTTAGATAGTGCTACTATTTCAAATGATTCCAAAGATTTTTCTAAATCTTTTAATGATTATGTTATGTTTAATGGTAATGATAAATACTATAACTATCAGACAAAAGATGGCGATATTTATGTATACAAAGTTACAAAAGTTGAGCCGAATAAAGATAAAAAAGATGAAGTTCCTAGTCAAGTACTAAATGCTTACAAGCAAGAAGAGCTTAACTTTTATGTACAAACGATTAAGAAAGATATACCTGTCAAAGTTAATTATAAAAATATCTAAATGAATAAATCAATCTATGGTATTGCTGGACCAACAGCTTCTGGCAAAACATCTCTTTCAATATCAATAGCTAAAAAAATTAATGCTGAAATAATTAGTGTTGACTCGTCTCTTGTTTATAAGGGAATGGATATCGGTACTGCTAAACCAACTATACAAGAACAAAGTGGCATTAAGCATCATTTGATAGATATGATAGAACCTACAGAGAACTTTTCTGTTGCGGATTTTATTTCAAGTGTAAATATCCTTAAGAAACAGATATGGTCTAGAGGAAAAGAAGTATTGCTTGTGGGTGGTACTATGCTCTATTTTAAAGGTTTGATAGAGGGATTGTCATCTTTGCCTGAGTCCCAACCTGAAATTAGACAAACTCTTGAGCTTGAGAAAAAAGCTAAAGGATTACAGTATTTGCATCAGCAATTAAATAAGATGGATGCTGCTTCAGCACAAAAAATTAATCCAAATGATCAGCAAAGAATATTCCGAGCATTAGAAGTAATTATGATAAGTGGGAAAAAATATTCTGAACTTGTTAAAACTTCAAAAGTTGGAGGGCTTGAAGAAGAGCTTAAGCTATGTGCATTAGTGCCCAATGACAGATCAATATTACATAGGAATATTGAGATTAGATTTAAACAGATGGTAGATCAAGGATTATTGGATGAAGTACAACAACTTCGAAAAAATCCACAGCTTACAAAAGATACTACAGCTATACGCAGTGTGGGCTATCGCCAAGCATGGGAGTATCTTGATGGAGATATTAGCTATGATGAGTTTATTAAAAAAGGAGTTGTAGCTACTCGCCAGCTTGCTAAAAGACAGCTTACCTGGATTCGCAATTGGCAGAGTGAGATAAAATTGGTCGAGATGGAAAGTATTAGTAAAGAAGCTATAGCTTTAGAATATTTTGATTATAAAAAGAGTTAAATAAATGAAAAAGATAATAGCAGTAATTTTAGTGTCGCTAATAATCTCGAGTTGTAGCTTCTGGTCAAAATTTACATCAGATGTGACAACAATAAAAATAGACTATAAGAAAAATATTTTAGAAGTTGATAATTATAATGATCGCAATTTTAATATCGAGATAATTAATAAAAATGCTGAAGATGGTAAATATTATGCCAGCGAAGATATAGTCGTTAAAAAAGGTTCTCATAAATACAAACTTATATTCAATCAAATAAGTAAAAAATCAGTTGATGTTTTAATGAAATACTCTCAAACGAATACTATGTATATTTACTCTTCAGTAGAACAAAATGCTCAGCTTAGTAATAGTGTCAATATTACTTACAAAGATCATACAGATGTGAAAACAGAGTTATTACCTACTAAAGCTACAGTTATATTTAATTCAAGCCTAGCGCCAACCTTTTATAAAGTACTTGGAACATCTATTACAAATAGAGGAGGCATGAGTAGAAGTGAGATTTCTACAGCTTTACCTATTAGCTTATCAGAAAAAGAGGTTGTTATAGGTGGGGTGTCTAATACTTATAGTCCCAAAGAGATAAACTGTAGTGCTCTTAATCATAATTGTGACGAGTAATTTGATGAAATAAAATTTGCTGATGATATTAAATATTGTTAGAATGTACGCGTAAGTTTAATTGTTAAACTTGATAAAATAATAAAAACAATAAAATAATTAAAAGGAAGTGAAACAATGTCTAGAATATCATCTTTGCAAGACCCGTTCTTAAATGCTTTAAGAAAAGAAAAAGTTAGCGTATCTGTATACCTTGTAAATGGAATCAAATTACAAGGTCAAGTAGAAGCATTTGATCAGTTTTGTATCGTTCTAAGAAATACTGTAAACCAAATGGTTTATAAGCATGCTATTTCTACTATTGTACCAGCTAAAAGCGTAAGAATGGTATATAGCTCTTTTAACCCGTATCACCAAAATTCAAACGAAGATCAAGATGAGAATGTTTCTGATGTACATTCTGATGATCTTGAAGTTCAAGAAAATGAAGGTAATACAGCTGAGTAATAATATCTTTTCTTTTTTCTTTAATGATTCCGTTCTGGAGTAACATTATTTAATGGAATTTTTTGAATCTTATGAAGCAGGTAGTAAATGCCTGCTTGTAAATATAAATTTTAAATATCATCGTGAACTTAATGCTGATTTATCTGAGCTTGAGGGTTTAGTCCTTGCTGCAGATAAAGTTGTTTTAGAAAGCTTGGATTTTAATCACCCTGAGCCTGATATCAAATATTTTTGTGGTATGGGTAAGATGGAGATGATTAAAAATAAACGCGATGAAATAGATGCAGATCTTGTCGTATTTAATCATCCACTAAGCCCATCGCAAGAGAGAAATATTGAGAAGTTTCTTGAGTGTAAGATTATGGATAGAACTAGACTTATTCTTGAAATATTTTCACTTCGTGCAAAAACTCATGAAGGTAAGCTCCAAGTTGAACTAGCTCAGCTTAACTATCAATCTACTCGTCTTGTAAAAGGTTGGACCCATTTAGAGAGACAAAAGGGTGGTATTGGTGTACGAGGTGGGCCTGGTGAGACTCAGCTTGAGATCGATAGACGATTGATTCGTCAAAGAATCAAGCAAATCACTCAAAAGCTTGAGCGAGTAAAACATCATCGTGATTTAAGTAGATCTTCGCGTAAGAAGAATAATATCCCTACAATATCGTTTGTTGGTTATACTAATGCTGGTAAATCAACACTGTTCAACAATATAACTGATGCACAAGTTCTTGCAAAAGACCAGCTCTTTGCGACGCTTGATCCAACTTTACGTAAAGTAATAGTGCCAAAGCTAGGTGAAGTTATTTTTTCAGATACGGTAGGGTTTATCAAAAACCTACCACATGACTTGGTAGAAGCTTTTCATGCAACACTAGAAGAAGCTATTGAATCAGATCTTCTAGTACATGTAATTGATTATGCAGATGAAGATTATAAGAGCTATATTGAACAGGTTGAAAAGGTTTTAAAAGAAATTGGTATAGGCGATAAAGAAATGATTTGTGTCTATAACAAGATCGATAAAATCGAAAATGCTTATGCTGGTTTTGTGCCAATGGAAAATAGTGAGACTAATACCGTTAGTCGAGTATATTTATCTGCACAGACAGGTGAGGGCATTGATAATCTTTATGAAGCATTGGCAACATTTTTTAATAAGTCATGGATAAATGGTACTTTAGAGTTACCGCCTAAGTATTCTAAAGTTAGAGCTATGATGTATGAGCTAGGTGTGGTTGATAATGAAGATATTTCTGAGCAAGGTAACTATCTTTTAGAAATAAAAATTTCCGAAGATGATTTTGAAAAGTTTAGCAGGGATTTTGATCTAGATTTAGGACAGTTCTTTATAAAAGAAAAAAATTAGTTAGATGGTTAATAAGTAATATTTATTTTGAGAAAGGGTAATCTATTTTAATCAATTCTATTACAGACTCTTCTTTATTGCCGTCTTTTAAATATGCTGTGTTATCAGCTTTGACTAATCCAATATTTCTACAATAAGTATCTTTTGATGATGTTTTAATTCGATTGCTTGATGATGATGTATACTTAGTTATACAGTTTTTGTATATGTTTTTATTAACCTCAATAGATTTGACTTTACTATATTTGACTGTTTTTTGATATTTGATTATACCTTTTTTTGCTTTTAAATTTGATTCACTTTTTATAGGTTTATCAAAAACTATTTTTTTAGGTAGGTAAATTCCATCACTATATTTAAAGCTAGAGTTTGAAGTATTTTCAATAGATCTAACACCTTTATTTGTAGATGTTATCCTATCTGAAGCATACAGTATATTATTTTTATTAAGTCTATTAAAGCTAACCTTTTCTATACAGTTTTTCTGTTTATTTGGACAATTTACAATATATGCAATTAATTTATTACTTATATTATCTTTGCCAGATTTAGCATTTAGCATATATGTATATTTAGATCCGATTTTAGATGGTACATAATTCCAACCTAAATCTCCAGCAAAAGCTAAGTTAAAGCTAAAAACAACTAATACACCAAATAATGTCTTATTCATGATATTACCTTATGAAAATTTATGTTTAGAATATGTTTTATAATTTTTTAAATTATAGGTGAGTATTTAAATATAATTTTAAAAGAAAAATTAATCTTTTTTATAATCAGGAAGATCAATTTGCTCATTAAATATTCCAGCACCTATGAATTTTGATATAACGGGAGTTGATGATATTTTTACAGTTATAGTTGATAGATATTTATTAAGTATTTCCTCTGGAGCAATAGCTGAAAGATTTGTTAGACCAATTTTTTGCTTTCTATCTATGATACTTTTTAATTTATCCTGCCACTCTTTAAAGGCAATTGTATGGTCGCCTTTAGCTTTATAAAGTTCGCCAGCTAAAACATAAGCTTCAATAATTGCAAATATACTACCAAGCCCCATAAGTATAGAAGGACAGGCTGCAGAGTCACCTACTAAGGCAACTCTACCTTTATACCAATTATCCATTCTTATTTGACTAACCTTATCAAAATAAATTTCTTTGACATTATTTAAACGAGCAAGTATATCTGGAGTCTCCCATTGAAAGTCTTTAAAAGTTGTAAGAATTAGTTGTTTCTTCTCTTCTAATGTTTCTGGGAATTTGCTGATAGCCGTAGAATCAAGAGTGAACATTACTAGAGTTTCATTTTCATCTAAACAAACTCTAGCAACCTGTTGTTTATCCCCGACACTTACTGCATAAGTGAACTTCTCATAATGATTGTATTCATCTAGAGTGAAAGCTGCGACATACTTATTTAGATCATATTCTTCATATTCTGTACTATCAAAGACTAGTGAACGTATATGTGAATGTAGTCCATCTGCTCCAATCACGAGATCAAAATTCTCAGTAGTATTATCAGATAAATAGGCGGTTATACCATCTTCTTTTTCTTCAATATTTTCTATAGATACTCCAAATCTTATATCTATACCATTACAGGCTTCATATATTACAGAAGATATATCACCTCTTTTAAGGCTCAAAAACTCATCATAGTTATCTTTAATTAAGGTTGAAATATTTACTTTAGAAGACCTTCTACCATCTTGGTCATAGCAATGAATATTTTTAATTTTATAGGAGTTAGCTTCTAGCTGGTTAAAAAGGTTCATTTTTTTCATGATTTCACAACCAGTTCCCCAAAAATCTACAAGATAACCACCGGTTCTAAATTCTGGAGATTTTTCAAACAGTACAGGTTCAAAGCCGTATTCTCTAAGCCACCATGCTAAAGTTGGCCCAGCTATTCCTAATCCATTAATTGCAATTTTTTTCATATGCTTTCCTTAAAAGAGTATCTCTACTATAGATTTTAGAATTATATGAGGTCTTATTCAATATTGCTTTGCAAGGCATTTAATAATTATTCGCAGATAGTACAAAAAATATGTAAATTTTTAGTTATAATAGGTACGGTATAAACCTAAAAAACACTCTTTTAAAAGTGTAGGAAAATAAGTAATGATAAAAAAACTAAAACAAAGATGGTTTTGGAGTAAAAATCAGGAGCAAGGACCTCCGGATTTAGAGGAAATGATCAAAAAATTTTTTGGTGGCAAAAAAAAGAAAGAATCTAATGATGATAATGAAAGTATTTATTCGAAAAATGCCAACAACAATAATAAGAATAGTAATAAGGCAATATTTGAGAAGCCACCTGTAGGTAAAATAGCAACTATCGTAATAGGTGTATTAATAGCTGCTTGGGTTGGTTTTGGTTTCTATGTTGTTCAACCAGCTGAGCAAGCAGCAGTACTTAGACTTGGTAAATTTTCAAAGATGGTTGAACCAGGTTTACATTGGCACCCAATTGGTATTGATACAGTTTATAAAGAAAATGTCCAAGAGTTAAAAACAACTTCTTTAAAAAGAGATATGCTGACATCTGAAGAAAATATTGTGCATATTTCATTTACTGTTCAATATCGTATTGCAGATCTACAAAAGTATTTATTTTCTAATACAAACCCTACTCAACTACTACAGCAAGCTTTAGAGAGTGCGGTTAGACAGGTAGTTGGTGAAAATAAACTAGAACAAATTTTAACTACTAATAGAGCAGTAATCACTCAACAAGTAAGAAAAGAGATGGAGAGTTTATTAAAAACTTATCAAACAGGTATTTATGTAAGCGAAGTGATTATGCAACCAGCCCAAGCTCCTGATGCAGTTAAAAGTGCTTTTGATGATGTAATCAAGGCTCGTGAAGATCGTGAGAGAGAGCAGAATGAGGCAGAAGCTTATGCAAATAGAGTTGTGCCAGTAGCTCAAGGTAAAGCTCAGAGAATCTTGGATCAAGCAAATGCTTATAAGCAAAAAGTTGTATTAGAAGCAGAAGGTGAAATTGCACAATTTGAGCAATTACTTCCAATCTATAAGAAATCTCCTGATATCGTGATGAACCAAATGTACTTTGATACTATTTCAAATGTTCTACAGCATAATAAGATTTTCTTAGTAGATGGTGATGGTGCAAAAAATATTTTTTATGGCCTAGATAATGCACAAAAGCAAGCATTACTACCAAATACAAAGGGAGGTAACTAAGATGAGTAAGTTTTTAAAAATATTCTTAGTGCTTGTAGTAGTTTTATCAATAGTCGTTTTAAGTACTAAATTTGTAGTTAAACAAGGTTCAGAAGCTGTGATTTTAAGGTTAGGTGAACTTGTCAAAGGTAGTGATGGCAAGGCTATAGAATATGAACCTGGCTTACATGTTAAGATTCCATTCTTAGACACTGTTAAGACATATGATATGCGTAATAGAGTGTTAGAAGCAGATTCAGCACGTGTTGTAACTAAAGAGCAAAAAGATGTTTTGATTAATGCCTATGTAGTTTGGAAGATTAGTAATAGTAATATTTCTAAGTTCTTCATAAGTACTAGCGGTAGTGTTGATAGAGCTGAGACATTATTAAAACAGTTCTTAGAGTCTTCTTTAAGAGCAGAGGTTGGTAATAATGATATCCAAAGCCTAATTAATAACAATCGTGATAAATTGATGATTGCTCTTACAGAATCTGTACAAAAACAAGCTAAGCAGATTGGTGTAGATGTGATTGATGTAAGAGTTAAGCAGATTGATTTACCAGATACGGTTACAGATTCTATTTATCAAAGAATGAGGTCATCTCGTCAAAAGGTTGCGGCTTCTATTAGAGCGGAAGGTGGGCAGTTAGCTGAGAAAATTAAAGCAGCAGCAGATGCAAAAGTAACAGTTACTATGGCTGAAGCTGAAAAAGAATCTAAAATTATTCGAGCTCAAGCAGATGCAAAAGCTGCGAAGATCTTTACAGATGCGTATTCAAATTCTGTACCATTATACGAATTCTTGAAGAGTATGAATTCTTATAAAGAAAGCTTTAATGGTAAAAATGAAGTTGTATTTATGCTTAAGCCAGATAGTAAATTCTTCCAAGGTTTCAAGCTTGAGCCAGATAGTAAACTTGCTGAAGATATGAAGGAAGCTAAATAACTATGAATAAGGTTAAAGTACTTTTTGTATGTAAAGGTAATATTTGTAGATCGCCAACAGCACATGGTATTTTTAGAGATATTGTTAAGAAAAATAATCTTGAGAATGTTATACATGTGGCATCATGTGGCACAAGCTCACGCATGTGGGGACATGAGGGCGATGGCGCTGATATGAGATCGCTAGAGATGGCAAAAATGTATGACTGTGACTTATCTGATCAGGTATCTCAGCAACTAGAGGAGTCAGATTTTGTAAAATATGATTATATAATAGCTATGGATCAAGAAAATATTGATACGATGAAAAACATGTTTCCAAATACTGATTTCTCAAATGTATCGAGAATGCTTGAATATGCACCAACTATATCTTTGACAGATGTGCCAGATCCATATTATGAAGATAACTTTGAGAAAGTTTTTCTTATGATTGATACTGCATGCCATGGACTTTTTGAAAAAATAAAATTAGAGCATAAATTATGAACTATCGTAGTGCAAAATATATAATGGGAGCTGCTAAAGTCTCTCAACTTCCTGAGGATACTGGTATAGAGGTGGCTTTTGCAGGGCGCTCAAATGCAGGTAAATCTAGTGCATTAAATACTCTAACCGATCAAAAAGGTCTTGCAAGAGTTAGTAAAACCCCTGGTAGAACGCAATTAATTAACTTGTTTGATTTAGGCGATAATAAAAGGCTAGTAGACTTACCAGGTTACGGCTATGCAAAGGTCTCTGAGAAGATCAAAATGCAATGGCAAAGTGAGATGGAGCTATATCTAACTAGCAGAGAGTGTCTATCTGGGATAGTTTTGTTAATTGATCCGCGACATAATCTCAAAGAGTACGATTGTTTGATGATTGAACTAGCTATAGCTAGTAAATTAAACTTACATATTTTGTTGACTAAGGCTGATAAGCTTAATAATAAAGAGCGTTCTCAAGCTATAAAAATGCTTGAAAGTTTTCTTGCAACGTTCAAAACTAATGATTTAGTATCTTTTCAACTTTTTTCATCTCATAGCAAGATGGGGCTTGATAAGTTCAAGCAGAAGCTAGATAGCTGGTATGAGTGCTAAGCTACTTTCTTCAAGAAATTTTCAATAAACTCAATTCTTTGTTCAGCAGTTTTTGTAGTCTTTGTAATAAGTAAATCTTGTTCTTTTGTAAGTCTAAAGTCAGCTGGTTGTGATTGGATAAGTTTGATTAGCTTTTGTGGTTCAAATTTAGCAGTATTAGCAAAATTAATCTTACCAGAACTAGCAAACATCTTAATTTGACCAATGCCAATATTGATAGCATCAATTTTTATATGTGCAACTTTTAACAGGTAGATAACTTCTACAGGTAGCCTACCAAAACGATCTATAAGTTCAATCTTGATATTAACCAAATCTTGATGATTAGCCTTAGATATGCGTTTATAAATATTTAAACGAGTATTTACATCATGGATATAATAATCAGGTATTAAAATAGGTATATTAAGCTCAACCTCACAAACTGTTGAATTAATTACTTCCTCAATATTTAACTCTTTACCAGCCTTTAGATTAGCAATTGTTTTATCTAATAGATCCATATAAAGGTTTAAGCCAATACCGTCAATATTTCCACTTTGTTCTTTGCCAAGTATTTCACCCGCTCCACGAATCTCTAAATCATGATTAGCTAACGTAAAGCCGCCTCCTAAAGATTCTGTGCTACCAATAGCTTCTAGTCTCTTAACTGCATCTTTGGTTATACTGGCTTCACTAGGTATAAGCATATAAGCATAAGCTTGATGATGAGCCCTACCAACCCTACCTCTTAGTTGATGCAGCTGTGCAAGTCCTAGATTATTGGCATTTTCTATAATTAAAGTGTTAGCATTTGGTATATCAATACCAGTCTCAATAATTGTTGTACAAAGTAGGATATGATATTTATTATGTTTAAAATCAAACATGATTTTTTGGATTTCTTTTTCACTCATTTGACCATGAGCTATAGCTACTCTTAGGCGAGGGAATAACTCTTGAAGAATTTCTTTTTTCTTCTCGATAGTTTCAACTTTGTTATATAAATAAAAAATCTGCCCACCACGAATAGTTTCACGACTTACTGCTTCCCGGATAATATTGTTATCATATTCTTTAACAAAAGTCTTAACAGATAGGCGTTTTGCTGGTGGTGAGGCTATAATAGATAAATCTCTCAAAGCAGAAAATGCCATACTTAAACTACGAGGTATTGGTGTTGCTGACATTGTTAATATATCGATTTCAGCTTTTAAAGATTTTAGTTTTTCTTTTTGAGCAACGCCAAAGCGATGTTCTTCATCTATGATAAGTAGGCCCAAATTTTGAAAATCTATTTTTGATGAAATTAATTTATGTGTTCCGATGATTATATCAACAGTACCTTTTTTAAGGTTTTCAAAAAGCTCTTCTTGAGCTTTTGCTGTTTTAGAGCGAGTTATGACTTCGATATTTACAGCAGTATTAGCAAATCTGTCTCTGAAGCTATTATAGTGTTGTTGAGCTAAAATCGTTGTAGGCACTAGTATTGCTACTTGCTTACTGTTTTGAGTTGCTAGAAATGCTGCACGCATTGCTATTTCAGTTTTACCAAAGCCAACATCACCACAGATAAGCCTATCCATAGGTTTAGGAGATACCATATCTTTGAAGACATCATTGATTGCCAAAAGCTGGTCAGGAGTCTCTTCATAAGGAAAATCAGCACAGAATCTTAGATAATCTTCTTCATCAAGAGAATTTGTAAAACCTTGACGCATTTCTCTTTTGGCGTATATCTCAAGAAGATTTGCTGCAACATCAATAATCTTTTTGATAGTTTTTTCTTTCTGCTTTTTCCACTTGTCAGAACCGAGCTTGTTTAAAGCTATTTTTTCAGTTAAGGATGAGTTATAAATCGAGATAAGATTTAGAGATGTAATTGGTACATAAATCTTGGCATCATTAGCGTAACGAAGTAGGATAAATTCATCTTTTTTGCCATTTAGTTCGATACTCTCAAGCCCTTCATATTTACCAATACCATGATCAATATGCACAATATGCATACCAGTTTTTAATTCTGTAAGGTCTTTGAGATCAACAGTAGGATGATGATCATGTTCAGAAACTTTAGTCCTGTTTTGAATATGTTCTGGAAAAAGATCTGTTTCTGTAATTAGAGCAATTTTATTATCAATAACTACACCTTCTTGGAATGGTGAAACTATTAGACAAAATTTGTCCTTAGATTTAAGAGCATCATCAAAGCTTTTAGCAATTTGGATATTTAAATTGAGTTTATTCAAGTGTTCTAAAAGAACTTCAGCACGACCATTTGAATCTGTAGAAAAGATAACTTTTTCAAAGTTAGCTTTATCTATAAATTGTTGTAAATCTCTAAATGGGTTTGCAAGTTTGTAGTTTGCTGAAACCTTATCTAAATGATTTATTTTTAGAGTTTTTGATTTAGATTTAGGCTGTTGGAACCATTTGATATTTGTGAATTGCTCATAAATATCTTTGATTTCTTTTTGAGAATAAAACAACTCTTGATGAGGCAGTATTGGTCTATCAATATCATGTTTGAGTTCATCATATCTAAATCTGACCTCTTCTGCAAAAGCTTTAATAGAATTATTAATATTATCAACTAAATGGATATTTGCAGATTTTGGTAGATAATCAAAAATACTCTCAAGCTGATTGTAGAATAGAGGTAAATAAAACTCTATACCATTGAAATATTCATTATTTTCAATATATGTGGCAATAGTTGATTCGAGAGCATTTTTACCACAAAAATCTTCTAGTTTTTCTAATGCTAAAGAAGAGTTTTGATTATCATAAATTAGTTCATGGGATGGCATAATATTGATAGATTTTATTTCTTTACCTGAGCGTTGAGTTTCAATATCTAGCTCTTTGATCGTATCAACTTCATCATCAAATAAATCTATACGAAATGCCGCTTTTGATCCAATAGGGAATATATCAACGATACTACCACGAATACTAAACTCACCTTTTTCAAATACATTATTTACTAAATTATATCCAGCTTCAGCAAGTAGAGTTTTTTGCTTTGTTATATCTAAAATATCACCAGTTTTTAGTATAAAACTATGTTCTTTAATAAACTTTGCTGGAGCAAGTTTTCGTAAGATATTTGAGATACTTGTAACTACTAGAGTGTTTCTAGGATTTTGAGTAAGTTTATGAAGAATCTCTTGGCGTCTTGAGATAATATCAATTGCTGCAGAAAATCTATCATAAGGTAATATCTCGAGGTTTGGAAAGTAGAAAACCTCTACTTTTGAGCTTTGATTTAGATATTTTAACTCGTCATATATTTTATGTGCTTGTTGAGAATCTTCAGCAATTATAAGGTTGAAATCACTATTTTGCTTAAGATATTCATTAAATAAAATACTAAAAGATGATCCATAAGCATTAGATACAATAGTATCTTTTGCAGATATTTGATTATTAAGCATTAGAAATTATAAGATTAGAAAATTTTAGAATAAATGATAATATAAATTAGTCTCTATCGCCAGCTACAGCACCAAAGATTTGTAATAGAGTTACAAAGATATTGAATAATGAAACATAAATATTTACAGTAGCCAAGATATAGTTAGTCTCTTCGCCTCTAACGATAGCATTTGTTTGCCAAAGAATAAAACCGCCAGAGATAAATGCAAATACTAATGAGATTACAAATCCTAAAGCTGGAATATGTAAAAATAGATTAAGCACCATAGCAATGATAGCAACTATAGCACCAACTGCACAGAAAGAACCAACTCTGTTGAAGTTTCTAGCTGGGCTCATAGCTACAGCAGTTAAGCCTAAGAATATAAGACCAGTAGTACCAAATGCCATCATGATTAGTTCAGCACCATTTGAAAACTGCTGAATATATAGGTTTAGGATTGGACCTAATGAATAACCTAAAAGACCTGTTAGAGCAAACGTTAAAACGATGCCCATAGGTGAGTTTTTAGTAGCATTGATACCAAATAGTAAGCCAATGTAAACTACTAACATTAGGATCGGGTTTATGAACGCAGCGCCAGTGCTCATAGCTACAAATGCTGTAAAAGCACTAAATAGTAAAGTCATTGACAGTAACCAGTATGTATTTCTAAGAACCTTATTAGCTCTTAAAGCAGACTCTTGTGATAGAGAGTCTATTACGCGAGTATTATTAAAGTTATTCATTTTTTCTCCTTTTTGAATTACCTTTATTATAATTTATAAAAAATTATTAGATATGCATTATAACATAACTGTATAATCTTTGAATATGGGGTGTGATAGTAATTTTACAAGATTTTTTATAGGCTAATTGATATATCATATAAGAATGATACAAAAATTAATGATGAAAATATTAAATAAAGTAGAGTGGTTGTAATAGCTTCATTTTTACCACCAGCAAGTATTTTCCCAAGAGAGAAATATATTGGAACAATAAATACATTGAGTACTAAAGCTAAAAGAGTAGCTAATATAAACATTAAATTACTAATTAAGGTACTATTTGTAAGTAAAGCAATGATAAGGGTTACAACTCGAATAAACTCAATATATAACATAGTTTTTATAAGTTTTGAGTTTGTTAAAGATTCTATACGTAAAGTTATAAGACTAAGTCTCCAGCCAGTGTATATGATTATACAGAGTATATATCCAGCTATTAAAAATAAAAAAGTACTTATTGCAGAGTTAATATAGGTTGGATTTATTACATGTTCATATTTTAAAAAGCTAAGATAAATAATTTTATTAACAATAATAATAGCTAGACTAAAGTAAATGTATTTTAATAAACTTTTGCCATGCTCTTTATTATTAGTAATAGTTAATATATGTAAATAGATTAAGGAAAGAGGTAGTATCATTAGGTTAATACTGCTAAATATATCTATGTTTATAAGTAGGTAAAAAAGAATAAATGCAAATATAAAAAATATTATAAGAACACCATAAAAGCTAATGTTAACTCGCTCTGTTTGATTAGTTAAAGAGGTGTTAAGTTTATAATTGTTTTTTAAGAAGAACACTAATAAGAAGACAGTGATAGATAAGTAAAACAGTTTAAAGTGAAACATGTCTTTAAGTATTAAAAAATAAATTAGTGTTCCAACAGCTATTCCTAAAATAGAACTAGAATAAACTCCAATAAAACCATATAAACGACGTAAATCAGTTTTGAGATAAAAGGCACTCAAAGTAAAAAGTAAGTTTACAATAACTATAGCTAGTCCAATCCAAAGAATTGAGCAGCTAAAGAGTGTTAAGTTTCTAACAAATGATAGAATAATCGCTATAATTATAAACTGTAGACCATGAATTATTGATTTGGTTGAGCCAAAAAGATAATTACTAATACAGCCAAAAATTCCTGCAAAAAAAATTACAAAGATGTGATCATTACGATTATAAAAGAAGTTAATATCACCGAAATTGTTTAAGACAGTAATAAAAGGAGCAATAGATAAGCATAATAAAAAAGTCATCAGTGCAATAATATGCAAGCCTTTAGGCTGCTTAAAATGGATATTATTTATAGTTATCTTTTTTATCTTGCTCATTTTATTTTAGTAATAACTCTTGTAGCTTTCTTAGGTAATCTTTTTCATCTGGCATGATATTATATTTCTGTGATCGCCACATTTCCTCTGCTAGATAGTCTATCATAATATGATGAATTTTATGCTCATCGTGATTATGCTTCTCAAGTAATTGCTTATAGACATCAGTTATACCAAATGGACGATTAGTTTGTACTTGTTCAATAATTGCCAAATGTAGACTTATATGTAAGAAAGGGTTTATTTGTCCCATTTCTGGTGAATAGTCTTTATCTATATTATCTATGCTAATTTCTTTATGATATTCAGGGTGTAGTTCAATAATTCTAGCAATTTGTTCTTCTATAGCAGTTAGAGGTTGTTTATTTTGAAACTTATACCAACTGTCTATAAAAAGTTTGCGTAACTGGTATCTATCTTGAGAAAAAATCATAGATATTTCTCCTTATCTTTAAATTCGCAATAATCATAGATAATACAGTTGCGACATTTTGGTTTTTGCGCAGTACATATATACCTACCATGTAAAATTATCCAATGATGGGCATCTTGTAAGTATTCTTTTGGAATTACTCGAAGGAGTTTCTTTTCAACTTCATTTACATTTTTCCCTTTAGCAAGAGGTATACGATTTGCTAATCTAAAAATATGTGTATCTACCGCCATAGTTGGTTGACTAAAAGCAGTATTTAAGACCACATTTGCAGTTTTTCTGCCAACACCTGCTAGAGATATTAGATCATCAAAATTATTAGGTACTTGGCTATTAAATTTTTCTATTAGGTCTTTACAAGTCGCAATTACATTTTTAGCTTTTGTTTTATATAACCCTATAGATTTAATATATTCAGCTAACTTTTGTTCTCCAAGAGCATATATTTGTTCTGGAGTATTAGCAATTTTATATAAAACTTGAGTAGCTTTATTTACACTAACATCTGTAGCTTGAGCAGATAATATCACAGCAATTAGAAGTTCAAAATTTGATGAATATTCTAACTCAGTTGTTGGGCTAGGGTCATTTTGTTTCCAAGTTTCAAATATTTGGATTCTTTTTTGCTTATTCATCAATGCTAACTTTCTTCTTTTTATTTTTATATTTCGCTAATGAAGCTGCAATATAAGCTTTTTTATCAAGCTCTTGAGCTGTAGCTATATTTTTATAAGTATCTCTTTGTTTAGCTTTCGTCTCGGCTATACGAGTTTTGTGAAATTCATATCTATTTCTATAATGATTCTTTTGAGTGTTGTAATCATTCTCACTTATATTTGCAGGTTGCTTATCTTTTGTTAGTTCAACTAGTGATATACAATCCATAGGGCAAGGCTCTATACATAGCTCACAACCTGTACATTCTGATTCTATAATTGTATGCATAAGTTTTTTAGAGCCGACAATTGCATCAACTGGACAAGCTAAAAGACATTTTTCACAGCCAATGCACATTGACTCATCAATTTTTGCAATTGCTCGAGGTTTCTCTTGTTCTAGGGTATTATCTAATGGAATTTCAGGTTTATCTAAAAGCTTAGATAATTCCTTAAGAGTCTTTTGTCCACCTGTAATACACTTATTATGCTTTTCGCCATTGGTTATAGCTTTTGCATAGCTGTAGCAATCATCATAAGTGCACTTTTGGCACTGAGTTTGAGGTAATATTTTATCAATTGATTCTATGGAAATAATCATCTTAGTATAGTTCTATATTTGTTTGGTTTTCGATGCTTTTTATATATTTAGTTATATTTCCAGGTATATCTATTAGATCTTTTGCCATCGTAGCTATAAAGAATAATGGAAAAATATTTATATCATCCCAAGAAAACTTCTCACCATTTATAAAAGGAGTTTTTATATATGGATCAATTTTTGCCATTATCTTATTGATTGCCTGGATTGAATCATAAGGAGGATTTTTTAATAAAGTATCCATGTCACCAATATATGCAGATTTTTTCTTTATAAAGTAATCTTTAGCACTTTGAGTTGGAAAGTCGCATTCATTTTTTGGATGATGAGGAATACGAGGATAAACAACTCTACGAAAATGTTGAAGCATTTCTGCAGTTAGGTTCTTAATATTTTCATCAATACTAGAATTTGCGATAGGATAGTTTTGCAATTCTGAAATATATTGGCAAATATCATTACTTTCTTTTATAAAAGTACCATCATTTTTTTCTAAAAATGGGACTTGCTTAGAGCCAATTCTATCAATGTGAGCTTTTTCATCATCATTTGCTAAGAAAACTATCTCATAATCAAGTTTGCTTAAATCAGCAATTAGTCTTACTTTTATACAAAAAGGGCAATGGTGGTATAGATATATCTTCATGTTTTATCAGTATTTTTATAACTATGAGGTTAATTATATCATTGATCAAAATTAGATAAACTATTTATATGAGCTGCTCATATAAATGAAAAATGCTTTAATTTTGCAAAATATTTATTTTCATTTTTTATAAAAGTGATTACTATAAAACTTATTATGTTTGGAAAATGCCAATGTTTAAGGATTTAAAAACAAAACAAAGTTTTACAATTGCTGCGATTACTTTTTGGGGTCAGTTTGCAACTTATAGTTTCAATGCTATTTTAATTCTATATTTAACAAAATCTGTTATGGATTATGGTATCGGATTCTCTGAGAGTCATGCATATTCATTTCAAGGTATTTATAAAGCGATGAATTATGCAATCATCATGCTTGGTGGTTATATTGCTGATAAGTATTTAGGTTTAAGAAGATCTATATTCTGGGGTAGCTTATTATTAGCTTTTGCATATTTAGCTGTATTTTTAAGTGGCTTCACAGTTCATATTAGTAATGAGTTTTTTATCTTTGCATTCGCTCTAGTTCCTGTATGTGGTTCTTTACAAATGGGTACAGCGTCTGCGATGGTTTCTAAAATCTATAGTGCAGATCCTGTAAATGCAAAAAGTGGTATGACAATGTTTTATATATCTATTAATTTAGGTAGCTCGTTGGCATATATGGTTGCTCCATCATTGATTGGTTATAAATTCGGTGCATTAGCTGTATTAAGTATTGTTTTTGTTGGTAAATTATTAGCAATAGCAAATTTCTCATATAGGTATAAGATATATGATAATGTCGTTGATGATATTGATAAAAAGCCAATGACAAGCACAGCTAAAAAAGTTATGTTAGGATATTTGGCTGTAGTATATATCTTTACAGTTGTTTGTTATCACTATCCAGATTACGCAAATGTTGTTGTTGCGGGTATTAGTATGCTTTGTTTAGCGGTATTCTTTTTAAGAACAATGTTTTTCTTAGATGGTGATGTGCGTGTTAAACAAATAATAGGATTAATATTAATAATTGTAGCTGTAGTTTTCTTTGTTATTTATAACCAAATGGAATCTACTTTAGTAATGGCTGCAAAAAATAACTCAGATCTTATGATGTTTGGTTTTAGTGTGAGCCCTGCTAAATATCAGATGGTTAATCCAATCTTGATAATATTTGGTGGTTTAGCTTTGATACGAATATATCCAATGTTACCAAGATTTTATATCCCATATCAATTTGCGGTTGGAGTACTATTAGCATCACTTGGTTTATTTGTAATGTATTATGGTTTTTCTCATGATAATAATGGAATAATAAGTGGAAACTATATTACATTATCGTATGTGTTAATTTCTATTTCAGAGCTTTTTGTAAGTGCTATTGGGCTTAGTATGATAGGCATATATTGTGATAGTAAGACTATTGGTTTTGCTATGGGAGCATGGTATATATCATCATCTATGGCAAACTCTATAACAGGACTACTTAACCAAGTAGTAGCACTTCCTAAAGATGGTGTGAGTGCTGCGGAAAGTGCTAGTATGTATAAAGATTACTTCTTTAATACAAGTGCTGTAGTTATGGTAATAGGTGTACTTACATTTGTAGTAGCATTTTTAGTAATAAGATTTATGAGAAGTAGAGATATTAAATTTGCTTAACTCAATAAGAATAAGGGGTGTTTTAATGTTATTAATGAATTTAGTCTTATAATAAATAAAATTTGAGAATTTATAAAGCTTCTGCTTTAAAAGATCTCTTGGCAGCTTCTTGATCTAATAAATATAAACCACTATCTTTTACTAGCTTAATCTTATTAATCATATCACCGACAGTTGCCTCTTCTTCAACTTGTTCATCTATAAACCATTGTAAGAAGCTCTTAGTCGCATGCTCTTTTTCTTCTAAAGCAATATCCATCAAATCATAAAGTTTTGTTGTAACATCCTCTTCATGCTTTAAAGTTTCTTCAAACGCTTCTAGTAGAGAACTAAAATCATTTTTTGGAGCAGCAATTGCTTTTACTTCAATACGACCATTTTTGTCATTTATAAACTTCATAATTTTCTTAGCATGAAAAAGCTCTTCTTCATACTGAGCCATAAACCAATTTGTAAACCCACCTAAGCCTAGAGTTTCAGTATATCCGGCCATAGCTAAATAGATATTTGCAGATTCTAGTTCATAGTTTAATTGTTCGTTTAATGCAGATTGTAATTTTTTTGATAACATATTATTTCCCTTATTTAATAAACCTAATACTAGAGTGTAAAGATTTTTTTTATGATGTTCAAATTTTAAATAATGCTTTATGATCTATGAGAATATTAAACTAGATATTTATAAATAGTAGTTAATCTTTTATAATGTACTAAAATTTACGCTCATCACAAAATTCTATAAGTAATTATGAAAGAAATATCTAATTTAAAAGTGAAGGTTGAAAGTGGTAATAAATATACTACAGCCCATGGTTTTCATGCCGTTAAAGATGGTATTAGAAACAAAAAAGAAAATTCTGTACAAGTGCGTAAACCAGAGTGGTTGAAAGTACAAAGACAAGATTCTAAAGAATATCAAAAAGTTAAATCTATAACTAAGAAAAATAGGCTTTCTACCGTTTGTGAAGAAGCAAAATGTCCTAATATAAATGAGTGCTGGTCTCATGGTACTGCTACAATTATGCTAATGGGCGCTGTATGTACTAGAGCTTGTAAGTTTTGCTCAGTTGACACTGGTAATCCAAAAGGTTGGCTTGATAGAGATGAGCCAAAAAATACTGCAGAAAGTGTTAAGCTAATGAATCTTGAGTACGTAGTGCTTACATCAGTAGATCGTGATGATTTAGAAGATGGGGGAGCAGGGCATTATGCAGAGACTATTTCAGCTATTAAAAATGTTAATAAAAATATTAAAGTAGAAGCATTAACTCCAGATTTTGCAGGAGTTAAAGAAAATGTTGATAAAATCATAAATACAAAAGTAGATGTGATTGCACAAAATATTGAGACAGTTGAGCGTTTAACGCATCCTGTGCGTGATCCTAGAGCAGGATATTGGCAAACATTTGAATTCCTGAAGTATGTTAAAGAAAAAGCTCCAAATATTTTAACAAAGACTAGTATTATGGTTGGCTTAGGCGAAACAGATGAAGAAATCTATAAAACAATGGATGATGCTATAAGTGTTGGTGTCGATATTATTACTCTTGGGCAATATATGCAACCAACAAAGCATCACTTAAGTGTAGAGAGATTTGTAACTCCTCAGCAATTTGAAGAGTATCGTAAAATTGGTCTTGAAAAAGGCTTTATGGAAGTTGCATCAGGTCCGATGGTCAGATCAAGCTATAGAGCTGATAGAGTATTTAAAAGAAATAATTTAGATTTATAAATAAAAAAAAGATAAAGGTGAGTGTTAAATGTCAAAAGTAGCGGTAGTGCTATCGGGGTGTGGG
Organism: Candidatus Francisella endociliophora; assembly: GCF_000764555.1. Taxonomy (NCBI): domain Bacteria; kingdom Pseudomonadati; phylum Pseudomonadota; class Gammaproteobacteria; order Thiotrichales; family Francisellaceae; genus Francisella; species Candidatus Francisella endociliophora. The sequence continues at coordinate 2,006,449 of NZ_CP009574.1, forward strand.
TATCTGGATGGCTCAGAGATCTATGAAACAGTATTAACAATATTAGCGTTAGAAAAACAAGGTGTACAGTGGCAAGGTGTGGCTTTGAATAAAGATCAGAAGCATGTCATTAATCACTTACATCAATCAGTAGATAATAAAGCTTCTGCACGCAACATACTAGAAGAGTCAGCAAGAATTACTCGTGGAAATGTTATTGATTTAGCAGAGGCCGATAGTGATGATTATGATGCAGTGATTTTTCCAGGTGGTTTTGGTGCTGCTAAAAATATTATGGATTTTGCATTTGTTGGAGATGATAGCTATCAGATGGATGAAGATGTTTTGACATTTGCAAGAGCATTTTATTTAGCAGATAAGCCTGCTGGGTATCTTTGTATTGCTCCTTTAATGATACCTCTAATATATCCAGAAGGTACAAAAGCTACTGTTGGTACTGATGAGAATACAACAGCTATTTTAGAGAAAAAAGGTGCTGAAGCTATAACTATGGATGCTACGGAAATTTGTGTTGATGAGGTTTCTAAAGTTGTATCAACTCCAGCATACATGTGTGCAAAGAATATTTTAGAAGCATCTCAAGGTATTGAGAAGCTAGTAGAAAAAGTTGTTAGTTATATTTAAAAGTAGGTTCAGCATAAAAGATTACTAATAGTTCGACTTATAGTTATTATTATATGTAGTGACAGATCATTGATCTGTCAATTATGAAATATACTGATAAGACAGCACACTGTGCTGTCACTACAATAAATTATAAACATAATTGATTATAGTTTTATTTAAGTTAAAGAGGTGTAAAAATGGCAGGTCATAGTAAATGGGCTAATATTAAGCATAAAAAAGCAAAAGAAGACGCAAAACGTGGAAAGGTCTTTACAAAATTAATAAGAGAAATAACAGTTGCTGCAAGATTAGGTGGTGGTGATAAAGATGCTAACCCTAGGTTAAGAGCAGCTATAGCTACAGCTCTAGCAAATAATATGAGTAAAGATACTATTGAACGTGCAGTACTTAAAGGTGCTGGTGGCGATGATGGTGCTAATGTTGAAGAAGTACGTTATGAAGGTTATGGGCCTAGTGGTGTAGCTATTATGGTTGACTGTATGACAGATAATCGTAATCGTACAGTTGGTGAGGTTCGTCATGCTTTTACAAAAAGTGGTGGTAACCTTGGTACAGATGGCTCGGTTGCATATATGTTTACCAAAAGAGGAATTATCTCTTTTGATTCAGGTGTAGATGAAGATGCGCTTATGGAAGCGGCTCTTGATGTTGGTGCTGAAGATGTAGTTACTCATGAAGATGGCAGTATCGATGTGTTTACAGATCCTCAAGACTTTTCAGATGTTCAAGAAGCATTGATTGAGAAAGGATTTAATTCTGAAAGTGCAGAAGTTACTTTTGATGCAGAAACAAAGGCAGATTTAGATGTAGCTACTGCCGAGAAAGTTATGAATCTAATTGACAAATTAGAAGATCTTGATGATGTTCAAAACGTTTATTCTAATGCTAATTTTACTCAAGAGTTAATGGAGCAGTTAGGTTAGTTTTTTCATATCCTTACCGTAGCGACAAGTCGCGACTTGTCGCTACAAATATTATTGGTAATATCTAAAAAGCTTCTATCTATTAGAAACTATCTATAATAAAATCCTTATAAGTCTGTTTAAATCTAAAAATTAAAAATCTATCAATGGTAATTTTAGGAATAGACCCTGGTTCAAGAGTCACAGGTTTTGGAGTTATAAAGGTTCAAGATAATAAAGTATATTATGTAGCAAGTGGCTGTATTCGTATTACGGAAATGGGTACTGCTAAAAGGCTCAAGCAAATTGCTGATGGTATTACAGAAGTTATAAATATTTATGCTCCTACTGAATCAGCTATTGAACAGATATTTATGTTTCAAAATCCTGGTGCAGCTCTTAAGCTTGGGCAAGCTCGAGGTGTAGCAATGTGTACATTAGCAATTAATCATCTTGAAGTATCAGAATACTCGGCTAAACAAGTTAAACAAGCTGTAGTTGGAACAGGTGGAGCAGCTAAATCTCAAGTCCAACACATGATACAATCAATATTAGGCTTAAGTAAAAAACCACAAGAAGATGCAGCAGATGCTCTAGCTATAGCAATTTGTCATTATCATAGCAGTAAATCTTTAGCTAGAATTGCAGGAGCTAGTAGAGTTGTACATAAAAGAATTAAATAATTTTTAAAAAAACAGTTGACCCTGACCTTTGGTAATACCTTAATATTCCAACATATCAAAAAGTAAAAGGTTTTTTATGCAGTGGTATATAAAAGAAATTAGCAAATTAACTGGTGTGTCTGTCAAAACCTTACATCATTACGATAGCTTAGGTTTGCTAGTTCCTGTACGAAATCTAAATGGTTATAGGATTTATACGGAAAAAGATCTACTGAAACTTCAAAACATAATAGTTCTAAAAACGTTTGATTTTAATTTGAAGCAAATAAAACAGATTTTAGATAAGAAGTTAGATATTAAAGAGAGTTTTTTGCTGCAATTAAATACCTTAAAAAAACAAAAAAGTCAGCTTGAAGAGTTAATAACTATACTCTCTAAATTTACAGAGCAAGGTGATTTGAAACCTTTTGATATTAGTAAAGTGTTTAATATAGTTAAGGAGTCTAACATGTCAGAAGTTTATGAAAACTCTCTTGAAGAAGTTTTAAATGATTTAGAAAAACAACAATATAATCAGTTAAAGCAAGAGAAAAAAGTAACGGAAGAAGTTTTCAACAAAAGATGGAAAACTCTTTGCGAAGAAATTAGTCTAAATTTAGATAAAGATCCTTTTGGTGAATATGGTATTAAGATGGGTGAGAAAATTCATGCCGCTGTTTATAATCTTTATGGTAGAAGATATGCAGGTCTAAAACATACTGTATGGAATAAAGGTTTTATGACTGGAAAGTTTGAAAGTAGTGTAACTTCTGAAGAAGTCGTTAGTTGGATAGATAATGCTATGCAAGCTTACTTTACAACTAGGTTAAGAAATATATTCATCAGTTTAGAAAATAAGCAAGATAGTCTTGTAGCAGAGCAGTTTGGACAGCTACTAGATGAAATGTTTGGCAATGAAGATAGTTTAAAACTAAACTTTTTTGAACAAATGTTTAATCATAAAGAAGTACCTGAAAAAACTAAAAAATGGGTCAAGAAAAATCAAAAGATCTTTTTATAATCAAAATCATCTTAAGCTTACTTGATTATTAGCCAATAAGCTTTATTCTTAAATCATAAAATACAAAAATAAAATATCATGATAAGTTTTATAAAAGGTAAATTATTAGAAAAAGATCCAACAGCTTTGTTGATTGATGTAAATGGTCTTGGTTATGAAGTATCTGTGCCAATGACGACATTTTACTCACTTGGAGAAGTTGAGAGCGAGATTAGACTCTATACTCATTTTGTCGTTAGAGAGGATGCACAACAGCTTTATGGTTTTAAATCAAAAGTTGATAAAAAGGTTTTTCAAGAATTAATAAAAGTAAGTGGAATCGGTGCCAGAACTGCAATAGCTATATTATCAGGTATGGATTCTAAAACTCTTCTACATTGTATTGAAAATAAAGATTATGGACTTCTATCAACTGTACCAGGTATCGGTAAAAAAACTGCTGAAAGGGTAGTAATAGAGGTTTATGATAAGCTTCTAAAAATGGCTAATGAAATATATGGTCAATCTGATGATGGAACTACAACTGTAGCTTCTAATAGTACACAATCAGCTCAAACACCTGCCGCAATTTCAAATTCAATATTTAGTGAATCTGTAGATGCTCTATTAGCTCTTGGATATAAGCAAAAAGATGCTGAGAAAATGATTCGTAGTACTATTGGGGAGGCTAGCTCAGCTGCTGAAGCTATTCGTAAGGCTTTACAAGGATCTATTAAATCAAAAAGGTAAATAATTATGATATTAATAGTAGCATTACTAGTTTTACTAGTGATTCTAACAGTTATATTTTTTGTTACATTTAGTAAGAAATCTAAACAAGTTGAAAATATTCGTCTAGCTTATGACGAGTACAAAAACTCTACACAAAATGAGTTAATAAACTTACGCAGTAAAGAGGCAACTTTTGATACATTGCTTGAGCAAGAAAAAGCTAGAAATCTTGAGCTTAAAGAAGACAAAACTCTACAACTTAATGAATTAAAGCAAGAGCTGAATAATGAAAGAGATAAATCTTATAGCTATATCGAAGAGATAAAAAATTATAAGTCTCAAGTGTCAATGTTAGAGACTCAGCTGAAAGAACAAAAAACAGCGATGCAAGATAAGCTAGAGCTTCTACAAAATAGTGAAGTTAAGTTAAAAACTGAATTTGAAAATCTAGCTAATAAAATCTTTGAGGATAATTCAAAGAAATTAAATGAAAGAAATCAAGAAAGTTTAAATACAGTTTTAAATCCTGTTCGTGAGCAATTAAAAGATTTTAAACAAAAAGTAGAAGATGTTTATGATAAAGAATCTACTGCTAGAGGTGCTTTACAGAATGAGCTTAAAACTCTAAAAGAGCTAAACCAAAAAATGACAACAGAAGCGCATAACCTAACAAATGCTCTTAGAAGTAGTACTAAACAGCAGGGTATCTGGGGTGAAATGGTGCTTGAGAATGTCCTTGAGAAATCTGGGCTTCGAGAAGGTTTAGAGTATATCAGAGAGAAACATACTACAGATGAAGAGGGCAAGGCATATCGTCCTGATGTGGTAGTTAAACTACCTGATAATCGCGATATTATTATAGATGCTAAGACTTCTTTATTTGCTTATAATGATTATATGGCTGCAGATGAAGAGCAAAAGCAAGTTCACCTAAAAGCACATATTAGATCTATACGTGAGCATATCAAAGGACTTGCTAATAAAAATTATGAGAATCTAAAAGGTATAAATTCATTAGATTTTATATTTATGTTTATACCTATGGAAGGGGCTTTGCTTTTAGCTTTAGAAAATGACACTAATCTTTATGATGAAGCATTTAAACAAAAGATAATCTTAGTTAGTCCGACTACTTTGCTGGTAGCATTACGAGCAGTTGAAAATACTTGGCGTTATGAAAAACAAGCACAGAGCATCACGGATATTTATAGTAGAGCGGAAGAACTATATAAGAAGTTTGTAGGCTTTATAGAAGACTTAGAAAAGGTAGGTAAATCTATAAATGATGCTAATAAATCTTATGAAAATGCTTTCAGTAAGCTAAAAACTGGTCGTGGCAATTTAATTGGTCAAGTTGAGAAGCTTAAACAAGTCTCAAATATTAGAACTAAAAAAGAGCTTGATAGTAATTTGGTTGAGAATGCTATGGGTGATAATTAACTGAGAATTTAGTTATAGGTAGTTGTTTTATGAAAGAAGAATCTTTTAAGAAATATATTGAAGTTAAATCAGATGGGAGACTAAAGCATAGAGAGAAGAAGGATTTGGAGTTTAAACAAAATTATAATTTTGCAGCAATAAAAGAAGGTTCTCTAGCAAAATCAATAGCTGCATTTGCGAATGCCGATGGTGGAATATTTATTTTTGGTATAAAAGATAAGCCAAGAGAACCAATTGGGATGAGTAATAATAACTTTGAAAATATTGAAATTGAAAAAATTACGAATCTATTAAATGAATATTTTTCTCCAGAAATAAAATTGGATATTTATGATTTTAATATAGATGGAAAAAAATATGGAATTTTCAAAATAGAATAATCAAAACAAAAACCAGTGGTATGTAAAAAAAATACCAAACATTTGACAGAAAGTGATATTTACTATAGATATAGTGCAAGAACTGAAAAAATAAAATATTCAGAATTAAGAAAGTTACTTGATGATAAAAGAGAAAAAGAACAAAAAAAATGGATGGAGCATATCCAGAATATTGCTAAAATAGGCGTTGAAAATGTAACTTTAATGGATGTTTTTAGAGGAACTATAACACATGAAAATAATAAACAAATTGTTATAGATAATAGTCTTCTTAGAAATATGAACCTTATAAAGGAAGGTAAATTTGTTGAGAAAGATGGGGCTCCAGCTCTAAAATTAATTGGAGAAATAGAAGGAGTTGAATCTTATAGTCTTAATATGAATTTAAATGAAGACTGGTATACTACTAAAGAGTTAGGTGAGAAGCTAGGCTTACTTACTAAAAAGAAGAGTACAGTCTATATGACAGCTGTTATCTGGCAATATAATATTCAAGAACAATCTAAGTACTTTCAGTCTAAAAAAAGCCAGAAGTTTTATAGTAAACTATGTTATGAATATTTAAAGGAGCAAAACATAAGTTTTGACAAAGCAAAAGATATTTATAAGCAATATAATAATAGATTTAAAAAGTAGAGAAATACTTAAATTTAAAAAGGTAGATATATGAACCCTTTCAAAAAAATATATTCTTTTATAGAGTCATTCTGGAACTATTTAGAAGAGTCACAAGATAAAAATTTCCGACTAATACATATATCAGTTGCTATTTTAGTTATTGTACAAATACTTGACAGTGATTATGTACATACTAAATATGGATTAACTTGGGGTGCATATCTACATATCTGTGTAGGGTGTGCGATAGCTGTATTAAGTATTTTTATGATAATTGCAGCATTTGAAAAAAGAGGTCTTCGTTACTATTATCCATATCTTTTTAATAATTACTCCGCAATTAAATCAGATTTAGTAGAGATACTTAAATTCAAATGGCCTAATGCTAGAAGTGGAAGTATTGCTGCAGTTGTGCAAGGGTTGGGACTTTTAGCTTTAGTTATTGCTTGGGCGAGTGGTTTTTTTTGGTTTACATCTTGGAATTTTGAGTCAAAGTATAGTCATGATATAAAAGAACTTCATGAGTCTTTAGTAACTCTGATAGAAATATATATTTATGCTCATGGGTTAATGGGACTTTTGCATTTTGTTGTGCAAAGATACTTCCCAAGATTTATAAGTGATATTAAAGAGTAACCTAAGCTTTTTTAGCTTCTAATGTTTTTAAAAAGTCATCAATAGTGCAATGGTTTTCAATAGGATGGCGAAGTTTTTTATCTTTATTTATTTTATAGTGATTGTTTCGACCAACTTTTTTTACTGTTAGGTAGGCTGTCTCGGTTAGGTCACCAAGTATATTTAGGACCGCTCTTTCAGTGATCCCAACCTCGATAGCCATATCTCTAATAGTGATGTTTGGGTCACTATTAATGAGACATAACACATGTGAATGATTAGTCAAAAAAGTCCAGCTTTGCTGTTTTTTTGTAGCCATTAGATTTTTCTGTATAGTTATTTATGCTGCATATTATACTGGAGAATAAGGCAAAGATGAATGGTGAAGAATGATTTGTAGTTCACCCTTATTATTTGGTTTAAATGCCATCGTGTAGTTTGCAATCACTTTTGAGCCATCTATTTGAGTAAGGCGTTTATTACCCATAACTATACCAACATTTCCTTCAATAATATAACCAGTGTTTTCAAAGCTAATATCTTGCCAAGGATTTATAGCAAAACCATTGTCTTCAGCATATTTATCATTACCAGCAACAAAATAAGATACTGCACCATCTAACTCACCTCTGAACATTTGTTTAGAAGCTAGAGTGGGTTTGAATAGAACATCATTATTATCATAAGCATAAATATCTTTAATAAGGTTATGAGCTAAAGTCTTATAGTCTCCTCCTTCTCTATAAGTTTTAGATATTTCTAGTAAACCATATTTCCATTTATCAAGTGCATTATCTATATCTTGTCTAGTCATATTTTCTCCTCTCTCTTAAATTATGAACTAAAATATACGTATTATTATTCATGTATTTTAATTCATAAAATTAATTTGTAAAGTTATATAAGAAAAAAATTTAAGTTTTTTTGAAAAACAGTTACTCTGTTTTATATGTAAGATCATATTACTTAGGTTAGCTATATGAAGCTAGTTGATTCACATATTCATTTTTGGGATATAAATAATGGATTTAATAATTGGGTAGAAAATACGGTTTTACCAAGGTTAGTTACTCCAGAGCTAGTGCATGCAGATGCTTTTGTGCATATTGAAGCTCATAGTGAAACAGTTGATCCTTTATGTGAATATAATTGGCTAGCTTCAACCTTTCCTAACAAAAATATTAAAGTTGTTGCTTTTGTTGATTTCACTTTAGATTTTGCAGAATTTGCTAAGAAGATTGAGCATCTTTCTGAGCATGATAATATTGTGGGTGTTCGACAAATAATGTCAAAAACCTATAAGTCAGAATATAGTCCTTTTGATAAAGAAATTCCTAAAGATTTAGAACAAAAGTTAAAAATTTTAAAAGAGTATAAGCTGATATTTGAAGCACAAATGTATCCAGAACAGTTTTTACCTCTTTTAGAAAAAATAAATAAATCTGAAGTAAGTATGGCAGTAGAGCATTTTGGTTTGCCGATATTTGGTCGAAATAATAATTTAGATCAGTGGCATAAGTTTATAAAAGAGTTTGCACAAAAGCCTAATTGGACGCTTAAGCTATCAGGCTTTGATTTAAATAATAATATTTTAGATGTGGGGAAAGCATTAGATTTTATCTTTGAAAATATAACTTTTCACAAATTATGTTATGGTTCTAATTTTCCAGTTTCATACCAGAATGATTATAATTATTGGCAGAGCTTCTTACAGCAATATATTAATAATGATAATATATCTAAAAATATTTTTGAGAATGTAGCTCGTAGAATTTATTTTAAAAATCAAGAAGTCTAGTTTATAGAAGGATTAAAATGAAGATAATAGCAGTAGAAGTATTTGATGTATATTGTGATAAACGACCAGCTTGGTCACCAGTATTTGTAAAAGTAATTACAGATGAAGGGATTACTGGAGTTGGTGAAGCAGGTCTTGCTTATGATTTAGGCCATTCAGCAGCAGCAAATATGATTAAAGAATTTGCTCAAGAAATGGTGATTGGTACCGATCCTTTTGAGAGTGAAAGACTTTGGGATAGAATGCTACGCGAGAGCTTCTGGGGACTTGGTGGTGGACCAGTTGTATATGCTGCGATGAGTGCGATTGATATTGCATTATGGGATATCAAAGGTAAAGCTCTTGGTGTACCCGTGTATCAGTTATTAGGTGGCAAAACTAACAAGAAACTTAGAACTTATGCAAGCCAGCTTCAGTTTGATTGGGATCAGTATGAGCGTAAAACTTTATATAAGCCTGAAGATTATGCAAAAGCTACTGAAAAAGCTGTAGTAGAAGGCTATGATGCTGTCAAAGTTGATCCAATGATGTTTGATAATAAAGGTGATACTTTATATAACTGTACGCTACCATTTAGAAGAGATCATCTAAATCTAATCCGTGAAAGAATGCAAGCGATTCGAGATGTGCTAGGTGAAAATGGTGATATTATCTTTGAATGTCATAGTTTACCAAGTATGACATCTGCTCTGCAATTGGGTGAAATAGCAGAAGACTTTAATTGTCTATATTTTGAAGAGCCAGTTAATTATCTAAATAGTAAAC